>CAMBQQ010000001.1 GCA_945870035.1 Rhizobium sp. Q54
TCGCCTTGATGGCCACGCACTCTTGCCAAAACTTATCCTGGGGGTAAAGTTCACTAACGGGTTGGAGGTCATCGCCAAGGCGAGCGACCTTCAGGACGAAAACGCCGCCTAAAAGATCAGGCCGTCACCAACTTTAGGCGATAGCTCTCTGGCTGTCGCCGGTGCGCTCGCCTATCGCGCCTATCAGAACTATCAGGCCGGAAAGACTGCGTCGCCCGCAACCAGCGCCTCGGTGCCATTACTGCCGCCGCCCGCCGACACGCCGTTCAACCCGGCCAGCGAAGCCGACCAACAAACTCTGGGCCGCCATCTGTTGCGCGCGATGATCTCGGCGGCCAAGGCCGACGGACATATCGACGCCACCGAACAGGCCAATATTTTCGCGCAAATGGACCGGCTCAATGTCAGCGCGGAAGACAAGGTCTTCGTCATGGATGAATTGCGCAAGCCGCTCGACGTCGATGCCGTCGCCAGCGCCGCGCGCTCGCCGGAGGAGGCCGCCGAGCTTTACACGGTGTCGCTCCTGGCGATCGATATCGACAATCCGTCCGAGCGCGGTTACCTGGCGCTGCTCGCGGCCCGTCTCAATCTGGATGAAAAGCTCGTCGCGCATCTGCATGCGACCGTCGAGGGCGCCACCGAGAAAGTAGCGCAGCCGGCCGGTTAGTGCATCGCCGTCCCGGTCAGGTGCCGGTCGACGGCCTTGAAGTTGTCGAGGCGGGTAATCAGATTGTCGAGCGCGTTGCCCGGCTCGAGTTTGGCGATCTGCTGTTCGATAACGCCGATCTGGGCGGCGAGCACGGCGCGGTCGAAGTCGGCGACCGTGTCGGCGGTATCGGCCAGCACGGTCAGGCCTTTGGCCGAGACTTCGGCGAAGCCGCCGAGCACGACGATCTTGTGTTCACCACCGCCGGTCTTCACCGTCAGCACGCCGGGACGCAAAGTCGTGACCATCGGTGCATGGCCAGCCAGCACACCGAAGTCGCCTTCGGCGCCCGGCACGTCCACCTGCTCGACCTCGCCCGAGAACACGAGCTTTTCCGGCGAGACCAGTTCGAAGTGAAGTGTGGCCATGATCTTTCTTCCTTCACCTCTCCCGCCTGCGGGGGAGGTCGGCGCGAAGCGCCGGGAGGGGGTCTTCGAAGAGAGGGAAAAATGCCCCCTCCCCAACCCTCCCCCGCAAGCGGGGGAGGGAGAATTTTAACTTAAGCCGCTTCCGCCGCGAGCTTCTTGCCCTTTTCGATCGCCTCTTCGATATTGCCGACCATGTAGAAGGCGGCTTCCGGGAGATGATCGTACTTGCCTTCCACCAGGCCCTTGAAGCCCTTGATGGTGTCGGCGAGGTCGACGAGCTTGCCCGGCGAACCGGTGAACACTTCGGCGACGAAGAACGGCTGCGACAGGAAGCGCTCGATCTTGCGCGCGCGGGAAACCGCCAATTTATCTTCTTCCGACAATTCATCCATGCCCAGAATGGCGATGATGTCCTGCAACGCCTTGTAGCGCTGAAGCACCTGCTGCACCTGACGGGCAACCGCGTAGTGCTCCTCACCGACGATCAGCGGCGACAGCATGCGCGACGTGGAGTCGAGCGGATCGACCGCCGGATAGATGCCCTTTGCGGCGATGTCGCGCGACAGCACGGTGGTTGCGTCCAAATGCGCGAACGACGTCGCCGGCGCCGGATCGGTCAAATCGTCGGCCGGCACGTAAATGGCCTGCACCGAGGTGATCGAACCCTTGGTCGTGGTGGTGATGCGCTCCTGGAGCGCGCCCATGTCGGTGGCCAGCGTCGGCTGATAACCGACCGCCGAAGGAATACGGCCGAGCAGCGCCGACACTTCCGAACCGGCCTGCGTGAAGCGGAAAATGTTATCGACGAAAAACAACACGTCCTGGCCCTGATCGCGGAAGTATTCCGAGAGGGTCAGTCCGGTGAGGCCGACGCGGGCGCGGGCGCCTGGCGGCTCGTTCATCTGGCCGAACACGAGGGCGCACTTCGAGCCTTCGCCGCCGCCCTTCTTGTTGACGCCGGATTCGATGAACTCGTGATAAAGATCGTTGCCTTCGCGGGTGCGCTCGCCGACGCCGGCGAACACCGAATAGCCGCCGTGGGCCTTCGCGACGTTGTTGATCAATTCCTGAATGAGCACGGTCTTGCCGACGCCGGCGCCGCCGAACAGGCCGATCTTGCCGCCCTTGGCGTACGGCGCAAGCAGATCGACCACCTTGATGCCGGTGACCAGAATCTGCGCTTCGGTCGACTGTTCGGTATAGGCCGGGGCTTCGGCGTGGATCGGACGGCGCTCGTCGGATTTCACCGGACCGGCTTCGTCGATCGGCTCGCCGATGACGTTGATGATGCGGCCGAGAAGGCCGGGGCCGACCGGCACCGCGATCGGGATGCCGGTGTCGGTGACCGACTGGCCGCGGACCAGACCCTCGGTGATGTCCATCGAGATCGTGCGCACCGTCGATTCGCCGAGATGCTGAGCGACTTCGAGAACCAGGCGGTTGTCGCCGTTCTTGGTTTCGAGTGCGTTCAAAATTGCCGGCAGGTCGCCTTCGAACTGCACGTCGACGACGGCGCCGATGACCTGGGTGATCTTGCCGGTTGCGTTCTGCGGAGTGGCC
This sequence comes from Rhizobium sp. Q54, assembly GCA_945870035.1. Taxonomy (GTDB): domain Bacteria; phylum Pseudomonadota; class Alphaproteobacteria; order Rhizobiales; family Xanthobacteraceae; genus Pseudolabrys. The sequence goes on from CAMBQQ010000001.1 coordinate 2,635, forward strand.
ATAATCGTCCTCGTTACTGTATTAGAGCGCTTCGGCGCCGGAGATGATTTCGATCAGTTCCTTCGTAATCATCGCCTGACGCGTGCGGTTGTAGGTGAGTGTCTGCTTGCGGATCATTTCGCCGGCGTTGCGGGTGGCGTTGTCCATCGCGCTCATGCGCGCGCCTTGCTCGGACGCGGCGTTCTCAAGCAGCGCGCGGAAAACCTGCACCGATAGATTGCGCGGCAACAGGTCGTCGAGGATTTCGCCTTCTTCTGGCTCATACTCGTAGCCCGCGGCGGCGCCGGTGGTGGTTTCTGCGGCCGGTTCGAACACCGGCGGGATCACCTGCAACGCAGTCGGGATCTGCGAGATCACCGACTTGAAGCGCGAGAAGAACAAAGTCGCGACGTCGAATTCGTTGTTATTGAAACGCGCCACGATCTTGTCGGCGACGAGTTGCGCCTGCGCAAAGCCGATCTGCTTGACGCCGCGCTGCTCGACGACCTCGATGATGTACTTGCCGAACTGGCGGCGCAGCTGATCGGCGCCCTTGCGGCCGACGCAGAGAATCTTGATCTCCTTGCCCTGCGCCAGCAGCGCATTGGCGCGTTCGCGGGCGAGGCGCGCGATCGAGGAGTTGAAGGCGCCGCACAGGCCGCGTTCGGCGGTGCAGACCACCAGCAGGTGCACCTTGTCGGCGCCGGTACCGGCCAGAAGGCGCGGCGCCGAGTCGCTGCCGGCCACCGCAGACGCGATATTGCCGAGCACGACGTCCATGCGTTCGGCGAACGGGCGCGCGGCTTCCGCCGCCACCTGCGCACGGCGCAGCTTGGACGCAGCGACCATTTGCATGGCCTTGGTGATTTTCTGCGTCGCCTTGGTCGAGGCAAGGCGAACGCGCATGTCCTTGAGTGAGGCCATAGTTTCTCAGTCGCCCTTGAGCGGTCTTAACTCACTATCGTGCCCGGCCGCGTGCCGGGCACATCGAAATCAAATCAGGTGAACGACTTCGCGTAGCCGTCGACCGCATCCTTCAGCTTGGCTTCGTCATCCTTCGACAGGTCGCCGCTCTTGCGGATCGAGTCGAGAAGATCGGCATGCTTGGTGCGCAGCAGCGACAGCAAGCCGTTCTCGAAAGCGCGCACGCGCGAAACGTCGAACTTGTCGAGGTAGCCGTTGACGCCGGCGTAGATGACGCCGACTTGCTCTTCCATCTTCAGCGGCGAGAACTGCGGCTGCTTCAGGAGTTCGGTCAGGCGCGCGCCCCGCGCCAGCATGCGCTGGGTGGTGGCGTCGAGATCGGAGCCGAACTGCGCGAAGGCGGCCATTTCGCGGTACTGCGCGAGCTCGCCCTTGATCTTGCCGGCGACCTTCTTCATCGCCTTGGTCTGCGCGGCCGAGCCGACGCGCGACACCGACAGACCGACGTTCACGGCCGGACGGATGCCCTGATAGAACAGGTCTGTTTCCAAAAAGATCTGACCGTCGGTGATCGAAATCACGTTGGTCGGAATGTAGGCCGACACGTCGTTGGCCTGGGTTTCGATGATCGGCAGAGCGGTTAGCGAACCGGCACCCAGCGACTCATTCATCTTCGCTGCGCGCTCAAGCAGGCGCGAGTGGAGATAGAACACGTCGCCCGGATAGGCTTCGCGGCCCGGCGGGCGGCGCAGCAACAGCGACATCTGGCGGTAGGCCACCGCCTGCTTCGACAAATCGTCATACACGATCACGGCGTGCATGCCGTTGTCGCGGAAGTATTCGCCCATAGTGCAGCCGGTGAAAGGCGCCAGGAACTGCATCGGCGCCGGATCGGAGGCGGTGGCGGCGACGACGATCGAATATTCCAGCGCGCCCTGCTCTTCGAGAACTTTCACGAACTGGGCGACAGTCGAACGCTTCTGGCCGATGGCGACGTAAACGCAGTACAGCTTCTGCGATTCCGGCGCGCCAGCCACGTTGAGCGGCTTCTGATTGAGGATGGTGTCGAGCGCGATCGCGGTCTTACCGGTCTGACGATCGCCGATGATCAATTCGCGCTGGCCGCGGCCGATCGGGATCAAGGCGTCGATCGACTTGAGGCCGGTCGCCATCGGCTCGTTGACCGACTTGCGCGGGATGATCCCGGGCGCCTTGACGTCAACGCGCATACGCTTGTCGGCCTTGATCGGGCCTTTGCCGTCAATGGGATTTCCGAGAGCGTCGACGACCCGGCCGAGCAGGCCCTTGCCGACCGGGGTATCGACGATGGCGCCGGTGCGCTTGACGGTCTGGCCTTCCATGATCTCACGGTCGTTGCCGAAGATCACGATGCCGACATTGTCGGTTTCGAGATTGAGCGCCATGCCGCGCACGCCGTTTTCGAACTCGACCATTTCGCCCGCCTGGACGTTGTCGAGACCGTAGACGCGGGCAATACCGTCACCGACGGAGAGCACCTGACCGACTTCGGAAACCTCGGCTTCCTGGCCGAAATTCTTGATCTGGTCCTTGAGGATATTGGAAATTTCTGCGGCGCGGATGTCCATCAGCGTGCCTCTTTCATCGCGAACTTGATCGCATTGAGCTTTGTACGGAGTGATGAGTCGATCATGCGGCTGCCGACCTTGACGGCCAGCCCGCCGATGATGGCCGGGTCGATCTTGACGTCGAGGTCGATATCCTTGCCGCCGGTAACCGATTTAAGCGCGCCCTTGAGCGCGTCGAGATTCGTGTCGCTGAGCTTTTCGGCGACGGTAACCTGGGCGCTTACCTCACCCTTATGCTTGGCCACCAGTTGGCGGAAGCCGCGAATGATGGCCTGCACGGCAAACAGCCGGCGATTGGTCGTGATGACGCGCAGGAAGTTGGCGGCAATATCGGTGATTTCAGCCTTGACCAGAATGGCCTCCAGCGCCTTGAGCTGCTCGTCGACGCCGAAAACCGGGCTACGCACCAGGCGTTTGAGGTCGGCACTGTCGCCGATCATGGCGTCGAACTGTTCGAGGTTTGTCTTGACCTGATCGACGGCTTTTTGCTCGAGCGCGAGCTCGAAAAGAGCGCCGGCATAACGCCCGGCCATTCCTGAAATGAGTTGGTCTTCGCCCGCCACTTGCACGCTCGTTTTCGTTGCTACCACACAGGCCGGACGCCGTCGCGGATCGGGCGGCGTAAGCTATTGGAATCCAAGAGGGAATTCCGATTTGGGGAGAGGTCGCGGGCGCCCCCCGAAAACCCTCGGTAAATCGAGGCGCTAGCTAACACAGGCCCGCTTGCGGTGCAACAAAGCGTGATTCGAAGAATGCCGGTACCGGGGGTGAGCCCAGCCGCAAATCTGCATCGCAGCGATACCTCGCCAGCCGGACAACCCGCCTATAGTTTGCGCACCGCTGCGGTACGCAGGGACTGGCCCCCTGGATGTCAACCCAAGAACAATGGCCAGCCGGGAGCCTAAGGCACAATGCCGCATGCGGATTCGAATAAAGATGCCGTCCGGATGGACGTCACCACCGCCAGGCTGCTGGTTCTGCTGCTGGCCTTTGCCTGGGGCCTGAGCTGGGTCGCGTCCGCGTTGGCCTTGCGGGAAATATCGCCCTGGGGCCTGCGGTTTGCCGGGTCCGGCATCGGCACCGCGACCTTATTCGTTGCGGCCGTTTTGACCGGCCACAGCCTCAAAGTGCCGCAAGGCGAGCACAAGCACATTATGGTGGCCGGGTTTTTGAACGTGGCGGCATTCCAGATATTGTCGGCTTTCGCACAAACGATTGGAGACACCTCACGCGCCGTCATCATCACCTATTCGATGCCGATCTGGGCGACTGTGTTCGGCTTTATCCTGCTGCGTGAACGTCTCAATGGCATCCGGCTCATGGCGCTCGCATTGTGCGTCGCCGGGCTGACGATCCTGGTCTGGCCCCTGTTCGCGCACGGCTTCCCGCCGGCGGTTTTCCTATCGCTCGGCTGTGCGCTGAGCTGGGCCTTCGCCACGGTCTACATGAAGTGGATGAAGACCACGGTCGAGCCGCTGGCCAATGCCGCCTGGCAGTTGTTGTTCGGCTTTCTGTTTATCGCCGCCGGCACCTTCATCTTCGACGGTTATCCGAGATTGTGGCCGATCCAGAACACCACGCTTCTCGCAGTCCTTTACGTCGGCCTGTTCGGCGTCGGCCTGGCGCATTTCCTGTGGTGGTCGATTGTCGGCAAGCTGCCGACGGTGACTGCCTCGATCGGCGCGCTGCTGGTGCCGGTCGTCGGCGTCATCACATCAATACTCTTTCTCGGCGAGAAGCTATCAATCAACGACATCATCGGCTTCGTCCTGATCTTCTGCGCCGCCGCCTGCGTGCTGTTGCAGCCGAACGGGCGGCGTCCGGAGCCCCGCGCGTGACCGGCTAGAATCTAAGCGGCGCGAAAAACGCTTTTTCTTTGCCTGAGGAAAAGTTCTTGGCCACTGGCTCCGCCGGCAGCGATTTCACCACAACCGTCCGCTTACGCTCGATCTCCCGGATTTCGCCGAGCAACGGGGAAATGTCGGCCCCTTTAGGCGCTGCGGAAAGCTTGGCCCAAAGCGCATCTTGCTCGGCCGACAATTTCTTGTATTCGGCCTGTAACTCCGCTGTCGTCGATTGCGCGTTGGCGGATTGAATAAGCTGAAACGAACCGGTTTGCGTCCTGCCGCCTCCCCCGCCGGCTCCCAGCGTCACGGTGCCGGCGGCCACGCAGAAGATCACCAGCGAATTGATCAGATAGAGGACCGTGCGCTTGAGCATGGGTTCGGTCTTCGCCATAACCAACAGCCCAAACGCGAAGCTAAAGAAGAGCACCGCCCATCCATTCGGTATGCTGAAGTGATAATGCAGCGCATTGCCGAACATCATCGACATCGAACCGGCAACGCCCGGCGTCACCATCGCTTCCGGGGTCAGAAACTTGTCAAAGTTTGTCGTCATGGCTCATTCCCCCAAATGTTGCGTTGTCGAAATAAACAACCTGGGATAATAGCCGCAATTCGGACGTCCGGACACCGGAAATTTCTAAAAAAAGCTCTGCGGATCGACGTCAACCTGCATCTTGACGCTGCCGCGCGCCTTCGGCGCGACGGCCAGCCATTCGCGCAAATAGGCCGACAGGTTGAAATCGCGCGGCGCTTTTACCAGCAGGCGGAAACGATGGCGGCCGCGCACCACCGCGACCGGGGCTTCGGCGGGCCCCAGCACACGGACGTCCTCGTGCCGCGGCGCGCTTTGCGCCAGCGCGCGGGCGTAACTTTCCGCCGCGTGGCGGTCGCCGGCGGTGACGACAATGCCGGCGAGCCGGCCGAACGGCGGATAGAGACTGGCTTCGCGCAGCGCGATTTCGCTGGAATAGAACGCCTCGCGGTCGCCGAGGATCAGCGCCTTCATGACAGGATGGTCGGGTTGGTGCGTTTGTAACAGTCCGGTACCGCGGTCGCCTTCGCGCCCGGCGCGGCCAACGACCTGATGCAGCAGTTGAAACGTGCGCTCGGCGGCGCGCGGGTCACCGTTACCAAGACCTAAGTCCGCATCGACAATACCGACGAGATTCAGTTTCGGAAAATGGTGGCCTTTGGCGACCAGCTGCGTGCCGACAACAATGTCGAAACGGCCCGCCGCCACGTCGTCCAACTCCTGACGCAACCGCTCCATCGATTCAACCAGATCGCTGGACAGCACCAGAATGCGTTTGTCCGGAAACAGGTCATGCGCTTCCTGCTCCAGCCGCTCGACGCCGGGCCCGACAGCGGCGAAGCTTTCGGTGGCGTGGCAGTTCGGACAGGCCTCCGGCTGCTTGGTGTTGTAACCGCAGTGGTGGCACACCAGCCGCTTCTTGAAGCGGTGATCGACCAGCCATGAATCGCAGTTCGGGCATTGCAGGCGGAAGCCGCAGGCGCGGCATAAAGTCAGCGGCGCAAAGCCGCGCCGGTTCAAGAACAGCAAAGCCTGCTCGCCACGCTCCAGAGTCTCGCCGACCGCGTCGGCGAGCTTCGGCGAGATGAAGCGGCCGCGTGGCGGCCCGTCGCGGCGCATGTCGATGGCTTCGATCTTCGGCAGATGCGCGCCGCCGAAACGCTCCGGCAAATGAATGCGGCGATAGCGGCCCCGCCGCGCATTGACCTCCGACTCGACCGACGGCGTGGCCGACGCCAGCACCACCGGAATCTTGGCAATCGAGCCGCGCACCACCGCCATGTCGCGGGCGTGATAATGCGCGCCATCTTCCTGCTTATAGGCGGGGTCGTGCTCTTCATCGACGATAATCAGACCGAGATCGGCATAGGGCAGAAACAATGCCGAACGCGCGCCGACGACCACCGACACTTCGCCCGACGCCACCGCCGCCCAGGTGCGCGCCCGCGTGCGCGGCGACAATTGCGAATGCCATTCGGCCGGCCGCGCACCGAAGCGCGCCGTGAAGCGATCCAGCGATTGTCCGGTGAGCGCAATCTCCGGCATCAGGATGAGCGTCTGCCTGCCCTTGCGGATATTTTCAGCAACGCCTTCGAAATAAACTTCCGTTTTGCCGGAGCCGGTCACGCCATCGACAAGCGTCACGGTGTAGCCGCCCTGATCGACCGTGGTGCGCAGCGCATCGGCGGCGGCCAACTGGCCGAGAAAGAAATCGGGCTTGGCGAAATCCGGATCGGGCGGCAGCGTTACTTTCTCGGGCGGCAGCACGACGGTTTCGAGCGCGCCTTCATCGATCAGCCCGTCGACGACGCCGATGCTGACGCCAGATTCCTTGGCGGCGTCGCCCTTGGCGCGCGTCATGCCATCGGCGAACAGATGCAACAGGCGCGACCGCGCCGTCGTCATGCGCGCCGGCGGCGGACCACCGAGCCGGACGCCGACCCGTTCGCGCGGCGGCCCCAGATTCTCGCCCATGCGCAAGGTCATGCGCAGCACCATGCCGCGCGCCGACAACGTGTAGCCGGCGACCCAATCGACGAAGCTACGCAGTTCGCTCTTGAGCGGCGGCACGTCGTGCTTGCCGACGACGTCCTTCATGCGGTTGTGGATGCGCGGATTGGGATTGGGGTTCTCGGCCCAGACCACGCCGGTGGTCTCGCCGCGCGCGCCCAACGGCACGGTCACGACGTCGCCCGGCGCCAGGTCCAGGCCATCGGGCACCCGGTAGGAATAGGCCTGGTCGAGCGCCACCGGCACCAGGACATCGACAACGCGCATAGCCATAGGAAAGGTTTGGCCGATTCCGCGGATTGACGAAAGGTTTAACCTTGCCGCCTAGGCTCGATAGAGCCATGAGCACGCAAACCACAATTGCACCGGACGTTTCGGCCGAAATCGGCCGTTGGCTGGCCTATCTCGGCAGCGAGCGGCGCATGTCGCCAAAGACGCTGGAAGCCTATGAGCGCGATGTCGGCCAGTTCCTGGCCTTTCTCGCCGACCATCTCGGCGGCACGCCTTCGCTCAAAACCTTGGCGAAACTGACCCCGGCCGACGTGCGCGCCTTCATGGCGTCGCGGCGCGCTAACGGCGCCGGCAATCGAACCCTGATGCGCGGGCTCGCCGGTACCCGCTCGTTTGCCCGCTTCCTGGAGCGCAACGGCAAGGGCAAGGTTGGCGCCTTGAGCGCCATCCGCACGCCGAAGCTGCCGCGGTCGCTGCCCAAGCCTCTGGCCGTCAAAGACGCCAAGCGCATGTCCGATGCCGGCATGCGCGAAGGAGAAACCCGCGCGGCCTGGATCGTGGCCCGCGATGCCGCCGTGCTCGGTCTCTTGTACGGCTCGGGCCTGCGTATCGCAGAAGCGCTGTCGCTGACGCGGGCGCAAGCGCCACTGCCAGCGACAGGCGACGCCATCACCGTCACCGGCAAAGGCAACAAGGCGCGCATGGTGCCGGTGCTGCCGCAGGTGGCGCAACTGATCGCCGACTACGTCAAGCTTTGCCCGCTCGATTTGCCTGACGACGGCCCGCTCTTTGTCGGCGCACGCGGCGGCGCGCTGCTGCCGCGCATCGTGCAAATGGCGATGGCGCGGTTGCGCGACGCCATGGGCCTGCCCGACTCGGCGACGCCGCATGCCTTGCGCCATTCCTTCGCCACGCATCTCCTGGCGCGCGGCGGCGACCTCCGCTCGATCCAGGAATTGCTCGGCCACGCTTCGCTATCGACGACACAGATTTATACCGCGGTCGATAGCGAACGCTTGCTCGAAGTTTATGCGACCGCGCATCCAAGGGCTTAGGACTGCGCGGGCGTAACACCGCTTACATATGAATCGCGCGCTTGGCGACCGCCATCGCCGCTTCCTTGACCGCTTCCGGCAATGTCGGATGCGCGTGGCAGGTGCGGGCGAGGTCTTCGGCCGAACCGCCGAACTCCATCAGCACCGCCGCTTCGGCGATCATGTTGCCGGCGTCCGAGCCGATGATGTGAACGCCAAGCACGCGGTCGGTCTTGGCGTCGGCCAGCACCTTCACAAAACCATCGGTCTGCTGGTTGGCCTTGGCGCGGCCATTGGCGGTGAACGGAAACTTGCCGGCGTTGTAGGCAACGCCCGCCGCTTTCAATTCTTCCTCGCTTTTTCCGACCGAGGCGATCTCCGGCATCGTGTAAACCACCGCCGGGATGACATCGTAATTCACATGGCCGGCCTGTCCGGCAAGAATTTCAGCGACCGCGACGCCTTCGTCCTCGGCCTTGTGCGCCAGCATCGGCCCCGCGATGACGTCACCGATGGCCCAGATGCCGGGCACGTTGGTCGCATAATAGTGATCGGTAACGATGCGGCCGCGCTCGTCCATCTTCACGCCGGCTTCCTTCAATCCGAGTCCCTCGGTGAAAGGCACGCGCCCGGTCGAGACGAGTACGACATCGGCTTCGATGGTCTCGGCCTTGCCCTCGCCTTTCGCCGGCTCGACTGTCGCCTTCAAGGTCTTGCCGGATGAATCAACGCCGGTGACTTTCGACGACAGCTTGAACGTCATGCCCTGCTTTTCGAACAGACGCTGCGCCTGTTTGCGTACCTCGCCGTCCATGCCGGGCAGCACGCCATCGAGAAATTCGACCACAGTGACCTTGGCGCCGAGACGCCGCCACACCGAACCCAGTTCGAGCCCGATGACGCCGGCGCCGATCACCAGCATGTGCTTCGGCACTTCCGGCAGCGTCAGCGCGCCGGTCGACGACACAATGCGCTTCTCGTCGATCGTGATGCCTTTAAGCTTGGCCACATCCGAACCGGTAGCAATGACGATGGCTTTTGCTTCCAGCATCTCGGTCTTGCCGTCGGCGCTTTTCACTTCCACCTTGCCGGTCGCGGCGATGCGGCCGGCGCCCTTGAAGCCATCGATCTTGTTCTTCTTGAACAGGAAGTCGACACCCTTGACGTTGCCGTCGATGGCTTCCTGCTTGAAGTCCAGCATGGTCTTGAGATCGAGCTTCGGCGCCGGCACGCCGATACCCATCTTGGCGAAGGAATGCCCGGCTTCCTCGAACAGTTCGGACGCGTGCAGCAGCGCCTTCGACGGAATGCAGCCGATGTTCAGGCAGGTGCCGCCGTACGTGGCGTTCTTCTCGACCACCGCGGTTTTCAAACCGAGCTGCGCCGCGCGAATGGCGCAGACATAGCCGCCGGGGCCGGTGCCGATGATGATGAGGTCGTAGGTAGCCATGAAATTACTCCGAACTATCAATCGTCATGGCCGGGCTTGACCCGGCCATCCACGCCTTTCTTGCTTTAACGAAGCAAGACGTGGATGCCCGGCACAAGGCCGGGCATGACGGAGAAAGAATTAGAGGTCCAAAACCAATCTTGCCGGATCTTCCAGATTGTCCTTCACCCGCACCAGGAAGGTGACGGCCTCGCGGCCATCGACAATGCGGTGATCGTAGGACAAAGCCAGATACATCATCGGCCGGATTTCGATCTTGCCGGCGACGGCCACCGGCCGCTCCTGAATCTTGTGCATGCCGAGAATGCCGGACTGCGGCGCGTTGAGGATCGGCGTCGACATCAGCGAACCGTAGACGCCGCCGTTCGAGATGGTGAAGGTGCCGCCCTGCATGTCGTCGATCTTGAGCGATCCGTCGCGGGCGCGCTTGCCGAGATCGTTGATCGCCTTCTCGACGCCGGCGAGCGACAAATGATCGGCATCGCGCACCACCGGCACGACGAGGCCCTTCTCGGTGCCGACGGCGACACCGATGTGATAGTAATTCTTGTAGACCAGATCGGTGCCGTCGATCTCGGCGTTGACCGCCGGGATGTCCTTCAGCGCGGCAATGCAGGCGCGCACGAAGAAGCCCATGAAGCCGAGCTTCACGCCGTGCTTCTTCTCGAACAATTCCTTGTACTGATTGCGCAACGCCATCACCGCGGTCATGTCGACTTCGTTGAAGGTGGTCAGCATGGCGGCGGTGTTCTGCGCATCCTTGAGGCGGCGCGCGATGGTTTGGCGCAGCCGTGTCATCCTGACGCGCTCTTCGCGCGACGCATCGTCCGGCGGCGACGGCGCGCGCATCTGCACCGGCGCTGAAACCGGCGTCGGCGTTGCTGCGGCGCGTTCGATCGCCGCCATCATGTCGCCCTTGGTCACCTGGCCATGCTTGCCCGAACCATCGACCTTGGACGGATCGACGCCGGATTCCGCGGCGAGCTTTTTCACTGAGGGCGGCTGCGTCGTGTTGGCCGCGGCGGCGGACTTCTTGAGCTGCGGCTCCTCTTCGGCGGCGTTGATCGGTGTCGTTGTCGACTGCTTGACGTCGGGGCGGCCCTGCGGGGTGCCGATGGCCGTGCTCGATTTCGCCGATGCACCGGCGCCGTCCTTGATGATGCCGAGAATGGCGCCGACGCCGACCGTCTCGCCGTTCTGGGCGGCGATCTCGCCGAGAACGCCGGCGGCCGGCGCCGGCACTTCGAGCGTCACTTTGTCGGTTTCGAGTTCGACCAGCGGCTCGTCGACGGCGACGGCATCGCCCGGCTTCTTGAACCATTTGCCGACGGTGGCTTCGGTGACGGATTCGCCGAGAGTGGGCACGCGGATGTCAGTCATGATCTCTACCTTCAATGCAATTTCGGTTGTCATCACCCGCGAAGGCGGGTGATCCAGTAATCACCGAATTGGCGATATCGCGCCGGCGGTGGCTACTGGGGCCCCGCCTTTGCGGGGACGACGACTCATATTTACCCCAGCGCCTCGTCGAGGAACTGCTTGAGCTGGGCGAGATGCTTCGACATCTGGCCGACCGCGGTCGATGCCGACGCCGGACGGCCGGCGTAACGCATCTGGCGATGTTTGGCGCCGATCTGGTTGAGCACCCATTGCAGGAACACGTCGACGAAGAACCAGCCGCCCATGTTGCGCGGCTCTTCCTGGCACCAGACCATTTCCGCCTGCTTGAACCGGGCCAATTCGGCGACCAGCGCCTTGGTCGGGAACGGATAGAGTTGCTCGATGCGCAACAGATAGATGTCGTTGATGCCGCGCTTTTCGCGCTCCTCGTAGAGATCGAAATAGACCTTGCCGCTGCACAGGATGACGCGGCGGATCTTGTTGTCATCAACGAGCTTGATCTTCTCGTTCGGCAGGACCTGTGCGTCGTCCCACAGCAGGCGATGGAACGACGTCTGCGGCGCCATTTCGTCGAGCTTCGAGACCGCGCGCTTGTGGCGCAACAGGCTCTTCGGCGTCATGATGATCAGCGGCTTGCGGATCTCGCGCTTCAGCTGGCGGCGCAGCGCGTGGAAGTAGTTCGCCGGCGTCGTCAGGTTGGCGACCTGCATGTTGTCTTCGGCGCACATTTGCAGGAAGCGTTCGAGGCGCGCCGATGAATGCTCCGGCCCCTGGCCTTCGTAGCCATGCGGCAGCAGGCAGACGAGGCCCGACATGCGCAGCCATTTGCGCTCGCCCGACGAAATGAACTGGTCGAACACGACCTGCGCGCCGTTGGCGAAGTCGCCGAACTGCGCTTCCCACAAGGTCAGCGCATTCGGTTCGGCGGTCGAGTAGCCGTATTCGAAGCCGAGCACGGCTTCTTCCGACAGGCTGGAGTTCAACACTTCGTAGCGCGCCTGTTCCTTGCCGAGATGGTTGAACGAGGTGTAGCGCTCTTCGGTATTCTGGTCGAACAGCACCGAGTGGCGCTGCGAGAATGTGCCGCGTTCCGAATCCTGACCGGACAGGCGGACCGGGTTGCCTTCTTTGAGCAGCGAGCAGAACGCCAGCGCTTCCGCCGTCGCCCAGTCGATGGCTTCGCCGGTTTCGATCGCCTTGGCGCGGTTATCGAGGAAACGCTGAACGGTCTTGTGAACGGCAAAGCCGTCCGGCGCGACCGTGATCTTCTTGCCGATCTCACGCAAAGTGCCGAGATCGACACCGGTGTCGCCGCGGCGCGGGTCGTCGGCTTCGCCGCCCGGCTTCATGCCGGACCAGCGGCCATCGAGCCAGTCGGCCTTGTTCGGCTTGTAGCCGGCGCCGGCCTCGAACTCGGCTTCCAGCCTGGCGCGCCAATCGGCCTTCATTTGCTCGACTTCGGCTTCGGACACGACGCCTTCGCCGATCAGCTTCTTGGAGTAAATCTCGACGATCGAGGCGTGCGACCGGATCTTCTTGTACATCAGCGGCTGGGTGAACGACGGCTCGTCGCCTTCGTTGTGACCGAAGCGCCGGTAGCAGAACATGTCGATGACGACCGGCTTGGCGAATTTCTGCCGGTACTCGGTCGCAACCTTGGCGGCGAACACCACCGCTTCCGGATCGTCGCCGTTGACGTGGAAGATCAGCGCTTCGATCATTTTCGCAACGTCGGACGGATATGGCGACGAACGCGAATAGCGCGGATAGGTCGTGAAGCCGATCTGGTTGTTGACGATGAAATGCAGCGAGCCGCCGGTCTTGTAGCCCTTGAGGTCGGACAGGCCGAAGCATTCCGCCACCACGCCCTGACCGGCGAAAGCGGCGTCGCCATGGATCAGCAGCGGCATCACCATGGTGCGATCTTCCGGCGTCGCACCATGCTGATCCTGCTTGGCGCGCACCTTGCCGAGCGTCACCGGGTCGACGATTTCCAGATGCGACGGATTCGGCGTCAGCGACAGATGCACCTTGTTGTTGTCGAACTCTCGGTCCGAAGAGGCGCCGAGATGATACTTGACGTCGCCCGAACCTTCGATGTCGTCCGGCGTCGCCGAGCCGCCCTTGAATTCGTGGAACAGCACGCGGTGCGGCTTGCCCATCACCTGGGTCAGCACGTTAAGGCGGCCGCGATGCGACATGCCGAGGATGATTTCCTTGACGCCGAGATTGCCGCCGCGCTTGATGATCTGCTCGAGCGCCGGGATCAACGACTCGCCGCCATCGAGGCCGAAGCGCTTGGTGCCGGTGAACTTGACGTCGAGATATTTCTCGAAGCCTTCGGCTTCCACCAGCTTGTTGAGAATGGCGCGCTTGCCTTCGCGGGTGAAGCTGATTTCCTTGTCGCGGCCTTCGATGCGCTCCTGAATCCAGCTTTTTTGCGCCGGGTTCGAGATATGCATGAACTCGACGCCGAGCGTCTGGCAATAAGTGCGGCGTAGGATGGCGACGATCTCGCGCATCGACGCGAATTCAAGGCCGAGCACCTTGTCGAGGAATATCTTGCGGTCAAGATCGGCTTCCTCGAAGCCGTACGACTTCGGATCGAGTTCGGTCTCGTTCGGCTCGACCGCGATCTCGAGCGGATCGAGCTTGGCGTGGAAATGGCCGCGCATGCGGTAGGCGCGAATCAGCATCAGCGCGTGAATCGAATCGCGCGTGGCCTGCTGCACATCGGTCGGCGACAGTTCGACGCCCTTGGTCTGCGCCTTGGCGGAAATCTTCTCGCCGATTTTCTTTTCGGTCCCGGCCCAGTCGCTGTCGAGCGCGGACACAAGATCGCCGCTCGGACGCACCGGCCAGTTCGGCTTCTTCCAGGACGCACCCTGCGCCGCCTTGGTGACGTCGGCGCCTTCATCCTTCAGCGCTTCGAAGAAGGTCTGCCACTCGGCATCGACGGAAGCCGGATCGGCTTCGTATTTGGCGTAGAGATCTTCGATGTAGGCGGCATTACCGCCGTAGAGGAATGAGGTGCGGGCGAAGGTGGCGTTGGCGTCTTGGCGGGACATAGGTGATCATCCTGGTGCGGTTGGGAACCGCAGGGGGTTTCGTGAGGTCGATCAACGGTCCCCAGCAAGACCGCCGCCGACGCATATGAATTTGTGCCGATGACGATCGGAACGGTCGCCGGCGAATCCCACTCTTAAACCTATTTATGACGTAGTTAAGTCCAAAAACACTTAGAAATGAATCCAAGTTCAGCTGTTTTTGGTATTGGCTGGTTGTGTAATGTGGAGAAATGCACGCAGGCCGACGCATCTCCACCTGGGCCGTCTCCTCCTGGGCGATCGCCGCCGGAGCCGGAGTCGCGCTGATCGGTCTCGTCGCCCTGTCGCCCGGCGCCCCCGTCTATGACGAGGCGTGGTTCCGCGGCACGCTCGACCTGCTGAAACGGCACGGGCTTTCCGTTATTTTTTTGCGCGAATTTCCCGGCGCCGCCGGCCCCTCCTTTACGCTGGTCTTCGCCGCCATCGACCGGGTGGCGGGCCTGAGCTTTCCGTGGCTGCGCCTGATCAATGTCGGCCTGCTGCTCGCGTCCATCGTCCTGATCTGGCGCATTCTCAAGACGACACACGGCCTGCCACCGGCCTCGCCCGGCCCGGCCCTGATCGCCGCCAGCCTGATCGCGCTGCCGACGGTCGGCGTATCGGCCGGCATGGCGCTGACCGAAATGCCGGCGGCGTTTTTCGCGGTCGGCGCTGTCTTCATGCTGACGCTGGCGAGGAACCCGGACGCCGGGCCGGCTTCGGCCTGGATCGCCGTCCTTGCTTGCGGCCTATCCACCGCCGCCGCCGTGCTCGGCCGACAGAATTACCTCGTCATGCTGCCGTGCCTGTTGCTGGCCTTCGACTGGCCGCCACGGCGGCGCGACATCGTCCAGATCGCCACTATCGTCGCGGTGGTGCTTGCCATTGCCGGCCCGGTGTTTTTGCTGTGGGGCGGATTGGTGCCGCCGCGCTCGGCGACGAACGCTGACGGTCTTTCGCTGGCGAACGCTATCAAAAGCGCCGGCTATGCCGGCCTGATCGCATTGTTACTCGCGCCGGAAATATTCAGCGTGCTGGTGCGGCGAAAAATTCTTCTCGCGGCCGCGTTTGTTTTAAGCATCCCGGTTGCGTGGGTGCTGGGTCCGGGATCCATACCGATGGCGTCGCTGACACGGATTTTTTCAACGGAAGTCGCCAGCGCGATTGCCACCGGCTTTCGTTTCGTGCTCGCCTTCGCGGCCATCTGTTTTATCGGATGCTTCGCTCTGCACATCTGGCGGCAACGCATGAACTGGCTGACGCGTTTTGCCGGCAGCACGGCGCTCACCGGCATTCTCTCAAACGCCAAAATCACGCATCAATTCTCGTCGCGCTATGTCTTTGTGTTCCTGCCGTTCATCGTGCTGGCGGCGGCGCCGGCCGTGCGCATGACCTGGCATCTGCCGCTGCGGCTGGTCATCGGAGCCGGCATCGGCCTCCGCGCGCTGGCCTCGTATTATTCCGGACAATAAAAAACGGCGTGGCGTTAGACGCCACGCCGCCAAACTTTTCCGGCCTGTTAGCCCTTGAGCACTTCGACCAAAGTCTTGCCGATGCGCGCCGGCGACGGCGACACCTTGATGCCGGCCGCTTCCATCGCCGCGATCTTGGACTCGGCATCGCCCTTGCCGCCGGAAATGATCGCGCCGGCATGACCCATGCGGCGGCCCGGAGGCGCGGTGCGGCCGGCGATGAAACCGACCATCGGCTTCTTGCGGCCGCGCTTGGCTTCGTCGATCAGGAATTGCGACGCGTCTTCCTCAGCGGAGCCGCCGATTTCGCCGATCATGACGATCGATTCGGTTTTCGGATCGGCGAGGAACATCTCCAGCATGTCGATGAACTCGGTGCCCTTGACCGGATCGCCGCCGATGCCGACCGCCGAGGTCTGGCCCAACCCTTCGCGCGTCGTCTGGAACACGGCTTCGTAGGTCAGCGTGCCGGAGCGCGACACGATGCCGACCTTGCCCGGCTTGAAGATGTTGCCCGGCATGATGCCGATCTTGCATTCGCCGGCGGTCATCACGCCCGGGCAATTCGGCCCGATGAGGCGCGACTTGGAGCCGGACAGCGAACGCTTGACCTTGACCATGTCCATCACCGGAATGCCTTCGGTGATGCAGACGATCAGCGGGATCTCGGCCTGGATCGCTTCGCAGATCGCGTCGGCCGCGCCCGGCGGCGGCACGTAGATGACGCTGGCGTCGCAGCCGGTTTTTTCCTTGGCTTCGGCGACGGTGTCGAACACCGGCAGGTTGATGTGGGTCGAACCGCCTTTGCCCGGCGAGGTGCCGCCGACCATCTTGGTGCCGTAGGCGATCGCCTGCTCGGAATGGAAGGTGCCGTTCTTGCCGGTGAAGCCCTGGCAGATGACCTTGGTGTTCTTATCGATGAGGATAGACATTAGCTGTGGCCTTTCGGCTCTGTACCTCCCCCTGAAAGGGGGAGGTCGGCGCGCCAGCGCCGGGTGGGGGTCATATCCGAACTCTGCATTTCGGCGATCTTCATTGCGATCACCTCCAGCACGCCCGGCAAATTCTCGGTTACATCGGAATTCCAGAAGCGAAGCATCGTTACGCCGCGCTCTTCGAGCCACCGCGTCCGCGCTACGTCGCGCGATACAGTCTGTGCGTGTTGACCGCCGTCAAGCTCGATAGCGAGCCGAAAGGCCGGGCAATAAAAGTCCAGGATGAAGCCGCCGGCGGGATGTTGGCGGCGGAAATCGGCGCCGAGCTGTCGGTTGCGCAGGCGCTGCCACAGCTTCATTTCGACATCGGTTGACTGACGTCGCAATTGGCGAGCGCGCGCTGTCTTCACCCTCGTAAGATCGAACCGCGAAGCTTTGATCCCCACCCGGCTCGCTGCGCGAGCCGACCTCCCCTTTTCAAGGGGAGGTAAGTCTGTGGTGCCGCCACTGGGCATTCGTTGAATCATTGGCCGTTGCCCCACACTTTACCTCCC
Source organism: Rhizobium sp. Q54 (assembly GCA_945870035.1). Lineage (GTDB taxonomy): Bacteria > Pseudomonadota > Alphaproteobacteria > Rhizobiales > Xanthobacteraceae > Pseudolabrys. The sequence continues at coordinate 19,697 of CAMBQQ010000001.1, forward strand.
CTTGAAAAGGGGAGGTCGACCGCTGCAAGCGGTCGGGTGGGGATCATTGAACGGCAGGAAGTCATCACGCGGCTTCCTTGACAGCCTTCACGATCTTCTGCGCGGCATCGTCGAGGTCGTCGCCTGAGGTGACGTTGAGCCCCGACTCCTTGATGATCTTCTTACCAAGTTCGACATTGGTGCCTTCGAGGCGCACGACCAGCGGCACCTTGAGGCCGACTTCCTTGACCGCGGCGACAACGCCCTCGGCAATGACGTCGCACTTCATGATGCCGCCGAAGATATTCACGAGGATGCCCTTCACGTTCGGATCGGAGGTGATGATCTTGAACGCGGCCGTGACCTTTTCCTTGGTGGCGGAGCCGCCGACGTCGAGGAAGTTGGCCGGCGACGAGCCGTACAGCTTGATGATGTCCATCGAGGCCATCGCGAGACCTGCGCCGTTGACCATGCAGCCGATCGAACCGTCGAGCGCGATGTAGTTGAGGTCGAATTTCGACGCCTCAACTTCCTTGTCGTCTTCTTCGGTCAGATCGCGCAGCGCGACGACGTCGGCATGGCGATACAAAGCGTTGCCGTCAAAATCGACCTTGGCGTCGAGACAGATGATCTTGTTGTCCTTGGTCACCACCAAAGGATTGATCTCCAGCATGGACATGTCCTTGCTGGTGAAAGCCAGATACAGCTTCGGCAGAATGTCGGCGATCTGCTTGGCGAGATCACCGGTGAGCTTCAAAGCCTGCGCGACCTGGCGCGAATGATGCGGCATCAGGCCTGTGGCCGGCTCGACCGAGAAGGTCATGATCTTTTCCGGCGTGTCGTGCGCGACTTCCTCGATGTTCATGCCGCCTTCGGTCGAGACGACGAAAGCGACACGCGAGGTCTCGCGGTCGACCAGCGCCGAGAGATAGAATTCTTTCTCGATCAGCGAGCCTTCCTCGATATAGAGGCGGTTGACCTTCTTGCCGGCGGGGCCGGTCTGGTGGGTGACCAAAGTCGAGCCGAGGATGCGGGTCGCTTCGGTTTTCACGTCATCGATGGATTTCACCACCTTGACGCCGCCGGCCTTGCCGCGGCCGCCCGCGTGAATCTGGGCTTTCACCACCCAGACCGGACCGCCTAATTCCTTGGCGCCCTTGATCGCTTCATCGACGGTGAAAGCGGGAATGCCGCGCGGCACCGGAACGCCGAATTCCTTCAGGACGGCTTTCGCCTGATATTCATGAATGTTCATCCGGCCGTCCCACCCCTTTTGCAGCGAACAGTGAGTGGCGAACAGCGAATAGAAGATCGATCAAAGTCTATTCGCTACTCGCTACGTCGCCATTCGCCTTTTACGCCAGATTCGGCGCGATTTTTTTGCATGCATCGACCAGACCCTGCACGGACGCCACCGACTTTTCGAAGGCGCCGCGTTCGGCTCCGGAGAATTCCACTTCAACGACGCGCTCAACACCCTTGGCGCCGATCACGACCGGCACGCCGACATAGAGGTCCTTGACGCCGTATTCGCCGTTGAGCCAGGCGGCGCAAGGCAGCACGCGCTTCTTGTCGAGCAGATAGCTTTCCGCCATGGCAATGGCCGAGGCCGCAGGCGCATAGAAAGCCGAGCCGGTCTTCAACAGGTTGACGATTTCGGCGCCGCCATTGGCGGTGCGCTTGACGATCTCGTCGACGCGCGCCTGCGTGGTCCAGCCCATCTTGACCAGATCGGGCACCGGAATGCCGGCAACGGTGGAGTAGCGCGTCAGCGGCACCATGGTGTCGCCGTGGCCGCCGAGCACGAAGGCGGTGACGTCCTCGACCGAGACATTGAATTCGTCGGCGAGGAAATAACGGAAGCGCGCCGAGTCAAGCACGCCAGCCATGCCGACGACTTTCTGCTGCGGCAGTTCGCATGACTTCTGCAACGCCCAGACCATCGCGTCGAGCGGGTTGGTGATGCAAATGACGAATGCGTTCGGCGCGTATTTCTTGATGCCGGCGCCGACCTGACCCATGACCTTGAGGTTGATGTCGAGAAGATCGTCGCGGCTCATGCCCGGCTTGCGCGGCACGCCGGCGGTGACGATGCAGACATCGGCGCCGCCGATGGCCTCGTAGGAGTTGGCGCCGGTGAACTTGGCGTCGAATTTGTTGACCGGCGAAGACTGCGCGATGTCGAGCGACTTGCCTTGCGGGATGCCTTCCATGACGTCGAACATGACGACGTCACCGAGCTGCTTGAGACCGATGAGGTGGGCGAGCGTGCCGCCGATCTGGCCAGCGCCGATCAGAGCAATTTTGTTACGCGCCATGATGAGATAACTCGCTGCTGCTGCCGCGGGGCGCGACCGCATGTGGCTTAGCGATTTTGCTGTAGTGCAGCAATACGGTTCCCCGGAAAACCAATCGTGTATACATTATACCAGCAGAGGATGGGGGAGTTGTCCAGCGTGATTCTGGGGAGTGTGCGCGCTTCCTTATCCCTCCCCTGAAAGGGGAGGGTCGGTTCGCGTAGCGAACCGGGGTGGGGTCATCGTTCGATAGCTGGCTAAACCCCACCCGACCCGGCTTGCTGCGCTAAGCCGGGCCACCCTCCCCATAGCCCGTCGAAGACGGGCGTAAACGCCCTTTTGCGGGGGAGGGATAAGAAAGATCACGTCACGATCCGGCTCATATCGACATTCTCCGCCGTGCGCGGGCCGTGCGGCAGGCCGAGATAGGACTGCGAGCGCATTTCAAACAGGCGCGAGGCGGTGCGCTTGAACTCGTTGGCCTCATAGCCGTCGGTGCCGGTGTAGAGCTGCTCCGGCGGCGCTTCGGTCGAGGCCAGAAGCTTCACCGCATGGTCATACAAAGTGTCGATCAGGATGATGAAGCGCTTGGCTTCGTTGCGGCGGGCAAAATCCATCACCGGAATATCGTCGATGATCAGCGTGTGAAATTCATGCGCGATCTTGAGATAGTCCGACGCCGCCAGTGGCTGCGCGCATAACTCCGCGAAGGTAAAACGCGCCACGCCCATCGCCGCCTTCGGCACTGTGACAATGCGGCCCTTGACCGTCAGATCGCACGGCGCGCCGTCGGCGCCGGCGGTCAGCCGCTGCCAGGCATCGTCGAGCGCGGCTGTCGCGGCGTCGTCAGGCGGCACATACCAGGCGGCGACGCCGGTCAGCTTTTCCAGCCGGAAATCGGTGCGGGCATCGAGCCGCAGCACTTCGCAGTACTTTTCCAGCAGCACCAGAAACGGCAGGAACAGCGCGCGATTAAGGCCGTCCTTGTACAGCCCGCTCGGCGCAATGTTCGAGGTCGCCACCATGACGACGCCGAGTTCGAACAGCCGGGTAAACAGCCGGCCGAGGATCATGGCGTCGGCGATGTCGGTGACGTGGAATTCGTCGAAGCACAGCAGTTTGGTCTCGTCGGCGATCGCCGCGGCGGCGTGCAGGATCGGGTCCTGGTCGGCCACCGTGCCGTTCTTGATTTCCTGGCGGTAGACGTGAACCCGCTCGTGCACGTCGGCCATGAACTCATGGAAATGGGCGCGGCGCTTGCGCGTCACCGCGCTGGCCTCGAAGAACAAGTCCATCAGCATGGTCTTGCCGCGGCCGACCTCGCCGTAGACGTACAGGCCCTTGAGCGGCGGGCCGGCCTTCTCGCGTTTGGCGAAAAGCCAGCCGAGCGAGGACGACTTCTGCGACAGCATCTGTTCTTCGAGACGCTGCTCGAGCGCGGCGAGCCGGTTGACGAGGACCGACTGGCCGGGATCGGCCTCGATCTTTCCGGCCTCGACGAGCGCCGCATAACGGGAACTGAAAGTGTCGACCATGAAATCGGGACTTGCGGTGGGGCTTTTCGATTGAGGCGGAGCAAATGGCGGGCCGGATGCGGCGCGGCCGATGCCTAAGGCTATCAACACAAAGTGTAAATCGGCCTTAAGCCCACGGCGGTGGCCGCTCCAGCGAGCCTTCGGGCGCGGTTATGCTGCGCTTTTGCCGCGCTTTTGCTGCAGCAAGGGTGCAGCATGGAGCGCAGCATAAGCGTCCGGCCTGCCGATAATCCATTGTTAGCCATGCGCTTTTTGCATTCGAGGGCCGCGCGAACAAAAGCGAGCTCGCCTTCATTATGCTGCGATGCAGCATATATACAGGTGCAGGGAAGCGCCGAATCGGGGCTGCGAAGAAGAAATCGACTGAGGACATTCTGATATGAGCGACTCCCTGCCCGGCGGCGGCACCGTCCGCAAATTGTGGATCGGCGAGACCGACGCCTACCGCGACCACCTGCTCCGGCTTGACCGGGTCAGCCGGCACACGCGCTTTTCCGGCGCGGTGTCCGACGACTTCATCGCCCGCCATGCCGCCACCGCGATCGGTATCGGCGTCGTGGTGCACGGCTTTTTCGTCGACGGCGTCATGCGCGGCGCCGCCGAGCTGCGGCGCAATGGCGCCTCGCTGGGCGGCATTCTGTCGGACGGGGCGGAGGCCGCCTTCAGCATCGAACAGGAATGGCAGAGCCACGGCGTCGGCACGGTCTTGCTGGAGCGCACGCTGCTGAGCGCGCGCAACCGCGGCATCAAGCATCTGCGCATGGACTGCCTCGCCGACAACCGGCGCATGCAACAACTGGCGCGCAAGTTCGAGGCCGACCTGAGTTTCGATTTCGGCAGCGTCGTCGGCGAAGTCGATCCGCCGCGCTCGACGCCTTTGTCGCTGATGCGCGAGGCGATGGACGACGCGCACGGCGTCGCCGCCAAGATTTTCGAGGATCAGTCGCGGCTGTTCGGCACCGTCTAGGCGCTGAGCGGATAGCGCGCTTCGGCGATGTAGGGCCCGCCGCCGGTCGAGGCGCGCGACGAGAACAACACGAATTCGCTGACAGGGAACGGCGCGGTGCGGAAATAGCCGCGCGCCGACAGGTAATCCGCGACGTCAAGCGGCGAGCCGTGGCGCAGGCGGGCCAAAGTGACGTGCGGCGTGAACTTGCGCGGCTCCGGATCGAGGCCGATGCGCCGCATCAGGCGTTCCTGCTCGGCCTGCAAGTCCGACAGCGCCGGCTGCGCCGCGACGCTGGCGACCACCGCGCGCGGTTTGTTGCCGCCGAAAGCGGAGAGGCCATCGAGATAAAGATCGAAGGCGCCGCGCCGCATCTGGCCGAGGACATAGGCCGCCTCCCGCGCCACTGCGTCGTCGACATCGCCGATGAAACGCAAGGTGACATGATAGTTTTCGCGGTCGATCCAGCGCGCGCCGGGCAATCCGCCGCGCAAGCGGTCGAGCGCCTCGGCGACGCCGGACGGAATTTCAATCCCGGTGAAAAGACGCGGCATGGCTGATGCTATTACGACCCGCGCGCGGCGCGCACGCGGCCGATCAATTCCTCGACCTTCGGCATAATGCGCTCAACGATCACATCGATGCCGGCGGCGGTCGGGTGCAGGCCGTCGCGCTGGTTCAGCTTGGCATCGTTGGCGACGCCGTCGAGAAAGAACGGATACAGCACCGTGTCATAGGTTTTGGCGAGATCCGGAAAGATGCCGTCGAAATCGCGGACATAGTTGGGCCCCATGTTTCGCGGCGCATACATGCCGGCAATCAGCACGGCGATGTTGCGGTCCTTGAGTTTCTTGAGGATGCCGTCGAGCGCCTTGCGGGTGACCGCCGGATCGATGCCGCGCAGGGCGTCATTGGCGCCGAGTTCGAGGATCACCGCCTCAGTGCCGGGCGGCACCGACCAGTCGACACGGCCAAGTCCACCCGACGCCGTGTCGCCCGACACCCCGGCATTGGTGATAGTGACCGCGATGCCCTTCGCCTCCAAAGCCTTCGCCAATTTGGCCGGAAAGGCTTCCGCCGCCGCCAGGTTGTAGCCAGCCGACAGCGAATCGCCGAGCACCACCATTTTCACCGGGGCATCCGCCGCGAATGCGCCCTGAGGCGCGATAACGCAGGCCATTGCCAGTAATAAAGCGATCAGCCGCTGGACCCGGGCGAAATTTTCCCCATATGACGGAAATCGTAAGCGGTGGAGACTCATGAAATCACCTTCCCAGCCTGAACCGGCCATTGCCTTGGCCGGCGTTAATTTGTCGCTCGGGCAGGGAGCCGCCCGCGTCCATATTCTCAAGGACATCCACCTCAATATAGGCAGCGGCGAGGCGATTGGCATGATCGGGCCGTCCGGCTCGGGCAAATCGACGCTGCTGATGGTGATGGCCGGGCTGGAACGCGCCGACGCCGGTTCGGTCTCGGTGGCCGGCGAAGAACTCGGACGTCTCGATGAGGACGCGCTGGCGCGCTTTCGCGGCCGCAATGTCGGCATCGTCTTTCAATCCTTTCATCTGATCCCGACCATAACGGCGCTGGAAAACGTCGCGGTGCCGCTCGAGCTTGCCGGCGTCGCCGACGCCAATGAGCGGGCGCAGGCCGAACTTGAAGCCGTCGGCCTCGGTCAACGCATCCATCACTATCCGGCGCAACTGTCCGGCGGCGAGCAGCAGCGTGTCGCAGTGGCGCGCGCTCTGGCGCCGAACCCGGCGATCCTCGTGGCCGACGAGCCGACCGGAAATCTCGATGAAGACACCGGCAAGGCGATCGTCGATCTGCTGTTCGCCGGTCACGAAAAGCGCGGCACGACTTTGGTGCTGGTGACGCACGACCCGTCGCTGGCGAAAAGGTGTGGACGTGTCGTCCGCTTGCGCTCCGGCCATGTCCTGGACGCCGCATGAGGCAAATAGTTTCTCATTGTAGCGATGGCGTCGCGGCGCGCTCAGCCTGCTCCCTCCCCCCTTGTGGGGGAGGGTTGGGGAGGGGGGTGGAACATAACGCGCGCTCCTCGCCATTACCCCCCTCCCTGTCCCGCCCCCACAAGGGGGGAGGGAACGACAATCGCGAGGCCAGGTCATGCTGAACGCAAGCCCGGTATCGCCGGTTGCCGCGGAATCAAAACAGGCGTGGCTGCCCCTCCGCTACGCGCTGCGCGAGATGCGCGGGGGCCTCAGCGGCTTCTATGTCTTCATCGCTTGCATCGCGCTCGGCTCGATGGCCATTGCCGGTGTCGGCTCGCTCGCCGCCAGCCTCTCCGATGGCTTGTCGCGCGAAGGCCAGGTCATCCTCGGCGGCGATCTGTCGTTCACCTTGATCCAACGCGAAATCACCGACAGCGAAAAAAAGCTTCTGCAAAGCCGCGGCACGGTGTCGAGCGCGGCCACCTTGCGCGCCATGGCGCGCAGCGAAAGCGGAGAAGCAACTCTCGTCGAATTGAAAGCCGTCGATGACAACTATCCGCTGTACGGCACGGTCAAACTCGAACCGGCCGGACCGCTCACTGAGGCTTTGGCCGAGCGCACTGGCGCCTACGGCGCCGCCGCCGACCCGACCTTGATGGCGCGGCTCGGCATCCAACCAGGCGCACGCGTCACCATCGGCACCGCCACAATCGAAATTCGCGCCGCTTTGGCCAATGAGCCGGACAAGCTCGCCGGCGGCATCGGCTTCGGACCGCGCCTGCTGGTCAGCGAAGCGGCGTTACGCGCCACAGGTCTGGTGCAGCCCGGCAGTCTGGTGCGCTGGATCTATCGCCTGCGCCTGCCGGCCAACGACTCAAGCGACGCGGCGGCGCTTGCCGTCACCGCGCAGGCGCGCGCAACTTTGCCCGAGGCCGGCTGGGAAATTCGCAGCCGCACCAATGCCTCGCCGCAGCTCGAGCGCAACGTCAACCGCTTCACCCAATTCCTCACCATTGTCGGCCTGACCGCCCTGCTGGTCGGCGGCGTCGGCGTCGGCAATGCGGTGAAGAGCCATCTCGACCGCCGGCGCGAAACCATCGCCACGTTGAAGGCGCTGGGGGCGAGCGGCGCGCGCGTGTTCACGATCTACCTAACGCAGGTCTTGCTGCTGGCCGTGATCGGCGGCGCCATTGGCGCCATGCTGGGCGCGGCCCTGCCTTTCATCATCTCATGGACGTTCGGCGCCATCATTCCGCTGCCGCTGGCGCCGACCTTGCAGCCGGCCGAACTGATGCTGTCGATGCTCTATGGCTTGCTGACGGCGCTCGCTTTCGCGTTATGGCCGCTGGGACGCGCGCATGACGTGCCGGTCGGCGCGCTGTTCCGCGACGTCGTCGCGGCGCAGCCGAGCTGGCCGCGCCGCATTTACATCGCCGCGACCGCCGCCGCCGTGCTCGTCCTCGGCAGCGTCGCCATCCTGCTCGCCTATGACCGCCGCGTCGCGCTGATTTATGTCGGCGTCGCCGCCGCCGTCTTCCTGCTGCTGCGGCTGGTCGGCTCTCTGCTGATGACCATCGCGCGCCACGCGCCGCGCGTGCGCAACACCGGCCTGCGCATGGCCATCGCCAACATCCACCGCCCCGGCGCGCTGACGCCGACCATCGTGCTGTCGCTCGGCCTCGGCATCGCGCTGCTCGTCACCGTGATCGAGATCGACGCCAATCTGCGCGCGCAATTCGCAAACGAACTGCCGGCCAAGGCGCCGTCGTTCTATTTCCTCGACATCCCGGCCGACCAGGCCAAGCCGTTCGGCAATTTCGTCCGCGCCAAGGCGCCGGGCGCGAAGCTGGAAGAAGTGCCGATGCTGCGCGGCCGCATCGTCGCCGCCAACGGCATCCGCGCCGAAAACATCAAGCCGAAGGAGGAAGCCGCCTGGGTGCTGCAAAGCGACCGCGGCATCACCTATAGCGGCACGATTCCCGAAGGCTCGCGGCTGGTCGAGGGCGAATGGTGGAGCCCGGATTACACCGGAGAGCCTTTGGTGTCGTTCGAGAAACGCATCGCCGACGGCCTCGGCCTGAAAGTCGGCGATCCGGTCACCGTCAATGTGCTCGGCCGCGACATTACCGCCAAAATCGCCAACACGCGCACGGTCGACTGGCAAAACCTCGGCATCAATTTCGTCATGGTGTTTTCGCCGCACGCCTTCGACGGCGCGCCGCACACGCATCTTGCGACGCTCACTTACGACGGCGGCGGCACGCCGGCGCAAGAATCGGCCGTCATCCGCGCGGTGGCGCAGGATTATCCGATGGTCACCAGCGTGCGCGTCAAGGATGCGCTCGACGCCATTGGCGCCTTGATCGGCAATCTGGTGCTGGCGATTCGCGGCGCATCCGGGCTGACGCTACTGGTGGCGGCGCTTGTGCTGGGCGGCGCGCTCGCCGCCGGCCACCGGCACCGCGTCTATGACGCCGTCATCCTCAAGACCTTGGGCGCGACGCGGCTGCGCCTGCTGGGTGCCTATGCCATCGAATACATGCTGCTGGGACTGGCCACCGCCGTGTTCGGCGTGTTCGCCGGATCGGCGGCCAGTTGGCTCATTGTGACAGAGCTGATGCACCTGAAGTTCGCCTGGCAGCCGGTGCCTGCACTGATGTCGACGGCCGCCGCGGTGCTGGTGACGGTCGGTTTGGGGCTCGCCGGAACGTTTTCGGCGCTGGGGCAGAAGCCGGCGCCGGTTCTGCGCAACCTGTAAGGGCAGCCGTTTACCAGCGACATTCCGCCGCGCGGCCGGGCAATGTGCTGCTTTGCCGTCCTTTTTGAGCTATAATGGCGCTTCGCGCGATGGTTAAGGTTTCGCAATGAAGCCGGGTCATCATCAAGCCATATCTGGCGCACAGGCTCGCCAATCACTAGATTTGATCCACGAGCGCGACGGCAAAGGCCGGCGCGCCTGACGTGAACCGGTCTCCGAGACAGAGATCGGGGCCATAGAGAGGGAACTGAGATGTCGGATTTCGACCGTAACGTAGCCGCCCGCGGCTTCGGCGCCGCCGGTTCGGCAGCCGCGATCGATGCAGGCCTGCGCGCCTACATGCTTCGTATCTATAACTACATGGCCGCCGGTGTTGCTATCACCGGCGTGGTCGCCTGGTTTACCTTCAACGCCGCCGTGGTTGATAGCTCGGCCGCGCAACTGGTGCTGACCGACTTCGGCCGGACGATCTACGGCGGCCCGCTGATGATCGCGCTGTTCCTCGGCACGCTCGGCATCGTGTTCTTCCTGAGCTTCCGCATCAACAAGCTACAGGCATCGACGGCACTGATGCTGTTCATGGCCTATTCGGCCCTGCTCGGCTTGATGCTGTCGTCGGTGATGCTGACCTACACCGGTACGTCGATCGCCCGCACCTTCTTCATCTCGGCGGCGTCGTTCGGCGCGTTGAGCCTGTACGGCTACACCACGCAGCGCGATCTCTCGCCGATCGGCTCGTTCCTGATCATGGGCCTGTTCGGGCTTATCCTGGCGATGGTCGTCAACATTTTCCTGCAGAGCTCCGGCCTTGGCTTCGCCATCTCGGCGATCGGCGTTCTGATCTTCGCGGGCCTGACCGCCTGGGATACCCAGAAGATCAAGGAAATGTACGACAGCAACGATGACGGCACGGTCGCGGGCCGCAAGTCGGTGATGGGCGCGCTGACGCTCTATCTCGACTTCATCAACCTGTTCCTGTTCATGCTGCGGTTCATGGGCGACCGCCGCTAACGCAGCCAGACAGGTGTGAGAGTTAAAGCGCCCCGGCTTGATGCCGGGGCGTTTTCTTTTTAGTACGGTGCGCATGAACATCCGCCCCACCACGCCCGCCGATATCCCCGCCATTACCCGCATTTACGCGCATGCGGTACTGCACGGCACCGCCACGTTCGAGCTGGAGCCGCCGGACGAGGCCGAGATGATGCGCCGCTTCGGGAAGCTGCGCGCCGGCAATTTTCCTTATGTCGTCGCCGAGATCGACGGCACGGTCGCCGGCTACGCCTATGCCGGTTTGTTTCGCGAGCGCCCCGCCTATCGCTTCACCGTCGAGGATTCGATCTACATCGCGCCGGAGATGCACCGCCGCGGCATCGGCCGCGCATTGCTGATGCGGCTGATCGCCGATACGGAAGCGGCCGGGTTCCGGCAGATGATGGCGGTTATCGGCGATTCGGCAAATACCGGCTCCATCGCGGTGCATCGCGCCTGCGGCTTCAAGGACGCCGGCGTCTACGACGCAGTCGGGTTCAAGTTCGGCCGCTGGCTCGACACCGTGCAGATGCAGCGGGCGCTGGGCGAGGGAAGCAGGACGGTGCCTTGATCCTCTTGCCCCGGACGCGGTGCGTCACCATAAGCGCGTCTACGCGCGTCTTTGACGCGCTATGGTGACGCGCCGCAGAGCCGGGGCCGTCGCGCGTTCAGAGCTTGGAACGGTCCCGGTTCTGCAGCGCACCGTTTCACGGTGCACTGCGCCCGGGAAAAGAAGAAAGATCAATCCCCCACCAGCGCCAGCGACTTGTCGATGACGCGGAGCACGCGGTCCAGTTCATGGCCGCGGCGCAGGATCAGGCCGGTCGCCGAGATGACGCTGTAGGCGCCCTGCTTCTGCTCGAGCTTCGGATTTTTTTCGATGCGGTATAAAGGCACTTCCGACGAACGGCGGAACACCGAAAACACCGCGCGGTCTTTGAGAAAATCGATGGCGTAGTCGCGCCATTCGCCGGCGGCGACCATGCGGCCGTACAGGTCGAGGATGCGGTTGAGTTCGCGGCGATTGAAGGTGACCTGGTTCAGCAGATTGACGGGAGCGGCCGTGCTGCGCGCCGGGGAGCCGCCCCCGGGAAACTGGCTTGGGTTGATTTCGCCGGAACCGACACTCATGCGGCGCCTCCTTTTCTCAGTTGGCGCAATGATCGCCCCGCCTGCCAGCCCCCGCAAGCCCTCGTTGCGGCAATTCTGGCCGCAAAAAGCGCCGAAATGGCGAGTTTTTGCGATCACGAACTCGTTAAGTGCCCCACAATAACGCCCTATTTCGGCCAATCGCCGGTCACGAGGCGTTGCGATAAATCGATCGTTGCCTAAGGCCCGGTCCGGTTGATCTCCGGATTCCTCAGCCCCCCAGCCCCCCGGGGGTCGATCGACCGGGCCAACGGTAGCGTAGAGTTGAGTTAAGCGTTGGATTGAAATCCCCTAAGTCTTAGGGCCGGCTTGTCGCCGGCCGTTTTTTTTGGTCCGTCATCCTGAGGTGCGAGCAGCATAGCTGCGAGCCTCGAAGGATGAACGGCCACAGGGGCCATCGCCCTTCGAGGCTCGACCTTCGGTCGAGCACCTCAGGGTGACGGAGTTACCGCAAGCGCGCCTGTGCGGCGCCGAGCATGACGCCGGGCTTCGCCGCGACGCCGCTCTGCAAGACGACCGCGACGCGGTCGATGTCGCCGAGCGTGGTGCTCTTGCCCGGCAAGTCGCTCAAGGGAATGCTGAAGGTTGCCGCCTTGCCGTTCCAGTCGCCGAGCTTGACCCAGCGCCGCACCACGTTGTGATAGGTCAAGGTGCGGCCGCTGTTCTCGCCGCGGCCAACCTCGACCGGCGCCGAGTCGGTAATCGGGCAAAGCCAAACCTCGGCGCTGTTGGCGTTGCCGTCGCTGCCGGCCGCCACCGTGACGGTGAGTTTTTCGTCGGCGACTTTCAGCGACACCGGCACCGACAGCGGCATCGACTGCGGCTTGGCGCTTTGCCGCGTCTGCGTAATGGCTTTTTCGATGGCCGCTTTGTCGCTGCCGAGAACATGCACGACGCCGTTGATCACCGCTTGCGGCGTATACACGTTGCGATCGCCACGGGCGCTGGAATAGGCGCGCTGCCGGTTGGTGTGGCCGTGCAAAGCCAACGTGTCCTTCCAGCCGAGATAATCCCAATAATCGACCGGCAGACTCAACGTCACCAATGTCGGATCCTTGGCAAGTTCACCGAGCAGTTTGTCGGCCGCTGGGCAGGACGAGCAGCCCTGGCTGGTGAACAGCTCAATGACGGCGCGCGTCTCGCCGGCCTGCGCGGCGGGCGCTGCGGCAGAGGCGGCGCAAACAAGTGCCGCAACAAAGGTAAGCGCGCGATAATTCATGCCGGTTCCATGGGCCCCCACCCAATGAACGCCATATAGAACGCATCGCCGATCACCCGCCACTCACTTCAAGGTGAGTGGCCTAACATGTTACGCACGCATGACGCGCGATCAGCCGGCGAGTTGGCGTAGCACGTATTGCAGGATGCCGCCGCTCTTGAAGTAGTCGAGTTCGTCGACGGTATCGATGCGGCAGATCAGCGGCACGCGCTTGAGCGTGCCGTCACCCATGACGATTTCGGCCATCAGCTTCTGGCGCGGCTTGAGATCGCCGTGCAGGCCGCGGATTGTGACGGTCTCGTCGCCTTTCAGGCCGAGCGACTTCCACGACGTGCCTTCCTCGAAGTTCAGCGGCACTACGCCCATACCGATCAGGTTCGAGCGATGGATGCGCTCAAACGATTCGGTGATGACGGCGCGCGCACCAAGCAGGACCGTGCCCTTGGCCGCCCAGTCGCGCGACGAACCGGTGCCGTATTCCTTGCCGCCGAAAATCACCAGCGGCACCTTTTCGTCGCGGTACTTCATCGCCGCGTCGTAGATCGGCATCTGCTGCTTCGACGGGTAGTGAATGGTGACGCCGCCTTCGACGCCCGGCACCATCTGATTCTTGATGCGGATGTTGCCGAAGGTGCCGCGCATCATGACCTGATGATTGCCGCGGCGGGTGCCGTACTGGTTGAAGTCGATCGGCCGCACCTGGTGATCGCGCAGATATTCACCGGCCGGGCTCGACGCCTTGATCGAACCGGCGGGCGAGATGTGATCGGTGGTGATCGAATCGCCGAGCAGCAGCAGCACGCGCGCGTCGATGATGTCCTCGATCGGCTTCGGCGCCTTCTTCATGCCTTCGAAATAAGGCGGGTTCTGCACGTAGGTCGAACGGTCGTCCCACGTATAGGTCATGCCGCCCTTGACCGCGATCTTGCGCCAGTTGGCATCACCCTTGAACACGTCGGCATATTTCTTGGCGAAGATTTTCTTGGTGACGTTCTTGGCGACGAAGGAAGCGATTTCCTTGTTCGACGGCCAGATGTCCTTGAGGAAGACGTCCTTGCCCTTCTGGTCCTTGCCGATCGGGTCCTTGGCCATGTCGACATACATCGAACCGGCGAGCGCGTAGGCAACCACCAAAGGCGGCGACGCCAGATAGTTGGCGCGCACGTCGGCGTTGACGCGGCCTTCGAAGTTGCGATTGCCGGACAGCACCGCGGCGCCGACCAGATCGTTCTTGTTGATCGCTTCGGAGATTTCCTCCGGCAGCGGACCGGAATTGCCGATGCAGGTGGTGCAGCCGTAGCCGACGAGGTTGAAGCCGACCTTGTCGAGATCCTTCTGCAGACCGGCGTTCTCGAGATACTCACCGACCACTTGCGAGCCGGGCGCCAGTGAGGTTTTCACCCACGGCTTGGCGGTCAGGCCCTTGGCCACCGCGTTGCGCGCCAGAAGGCCGGCACCGATCATCACGTTCGGGTTCGAGGTGTTGGTGCAGGAGGTGATCGCGGCAATCACCACGTCGCCATTGCCGAGATCGTGCTTGCGATTCTCGACCGGCACGCGCTTATGCAGCTCGTTGCCCTTGTTGTATTCCTTGTCCATCGACACGGTGAAGCCGGCCTTGACGTCCTTCAGCGTGATGCGGTCCTGCGGACGCTTCGGTCCCGACAGCGACGGCTCGACGGTGGCGAGATCGAGCTTGAGGATGTCGGTAAACATCGGATCCGGCGTCGACTTTTCGCGGAACATGCCCTGCGCCTTGGCATAGGCCGCAACCAGATTGACGACATCCGGCGGACGATTGGTGTCCTTGAGATTCTGGATGGTGTCTTCGTCGATCGGCGAGAAGCCGCAGGTCGCGCCATATTCCGGCGCCATGTTGCCGAGCGTGGCGCGGTCGGCGATGCTCAGATGCGTGAGGCCGGCGCCGAAGAACTCGACGAACTTGCCGACCACGCCGCGCGCGCGCAGCATCTGCGTCACGGTCAGCACGAGGTCGGTCGCGGTGAGGCCTTCCTTCATCTTGCCGGTGAGCTTGAAGCCGATCACTTCCGGCAGCGTCATCGACAGAGGCTGGCCGAGCATGCAGGCCTCGGCCTCGATGCCGCCGACGCCCCAGCCGAGCACCGACAGACCGTTGACCATGGTCGTGTGCGAGTCGGTGCCGACGAGCGAATCGGGATAGGCGACTTCCATGGTCGCCGCCTTACCGTCGATCGAAACCTTGTCCTTCTTGGTCCAGACCACGCGCGACAGGTATTCGAGATTGACCTGATGGCAGATGCCGGTGCCCGGCGGCACGACGCGGAAATTGTCGAACGAGCGCTGCGCCCATTTCAGGAACTGGTAGCGCTCCTGATTCTGCCGGTATTCCTCATCGACGTTCTTCTTGAACGCCTTGTTGTCGCCGAAGAACGTCACCGCCACCGAATGATCGATGACCAGATCGACCGGCACCAGCGGGTTGATCTTTTTCGGATCGCCGCCGAGCGCCACCATGGCGTCGCGCATCGCGGCGAGATCGACCACCGCCGGCACGCCGGTGAAGTCCTGCATCAGCACGCGGGCCGGGCGGAAAGCGAATTCATGCTGCGACGATTTGGTCTTGAGCCACTCGGCGACCGCCTTGATGTCATCCTTGGTCACCGTGCGCCCGTCTTCGTTGCGCAGCAGGTTTTCCAGGAGCACCTTCATCGAGAACGGCAGGCGTGAAATGCCTTTCAGGCCATTCTTTTCGGCGACGGGGAGGCTGTAATAGGCGTATGCCTTGCCACCAACCTTGAGGGTCTTGCAGCATTTAAAACTATCGAGAGACGTCATGTCGGATGTTTCCATTCCCGGCTGGGACAACGGCGCTGGCTCGACATAAGCTCTTGGTAGAAAACAGCTTTTTCTTAACCGAGAAACCTGGTGCCGAATTCCATTACGTAACGCCGCAAGTGCTGGCTTATAAAGTCTTTTCGCGCGCAACGCCATCGTGACTAGGATGATTCCAAAGGATGAGTACAGATTTGATCGAGCTTTCCGCGACGGACCTGGCGTGCGAGCGCGGCGGCCGATTGGTATTCAGCGGGCTCAACTTCGCCGTGAGCGCCGGTGAGGCTTTGGTCGTCACCGGGCGCAATGGCGCCGGCAAATCGACGCTGCTGCGCCTGATCGCCGGGCTGCTGCGCAAATCGGGCGGACGGCTCGACCTGACCGGCGGGGCCGCAGGGGCCGACGAAGCGACCACCGCCGAACAATCGCATTATCTCGGCCATCTGGACGCGGTGAAGCCGGCGCTTTCGGTCGGCGAAAATCTGCGTTTCTGGACGACCTATCTGGGCGCGCCGCGCGGTGCGCCGATTCGCCCGGCGCTGGAGGCGGTCGATCTGGCCCAACTTTCCGATTTGCCGGCGGCCTATCTGTCGGCCGGGCAAAGGCGGCGGCTGTCGATTGCCCGATTGGTGGCCGTGCCGCGCCCGCTCTGGCTGCTCGATGAGCCGACCTCGGCGCTGGACACGCAATCGCAAGACCGGCTGGCAGCGCTGATGCGCAACCATCGCAGCCGAGGCGGCATGATCGTGGCGGCGGCGCATGGGCCGATTGGGCTGGATGATCCGCGTGAGTTGAAGTTGGGAGCGGTGACGTGAAGGATGTTCGCAGCCGTTGCACTTCCTTCACCTCTCCCCGCATAGCTCGCCGAACGGCGAGCGTTCGCTCGCCTATGCGGGGAGAGGTCGACATTCGAGCAACAGCGAGAATGGCGGGTGAGGGGACCTTGAGATTTGAGAACAAAGGAGAGGCCCCCTCACCCGGCCCGCCTTCGTTCTCGCTTCGGCGGGCCGACCTCTCCCCGCACGCGGGGAGAGGTGACGAGCGCAAATTGGGATGCCGATTATGACCGCCTTTCTCGCCCTCCTCGGCCGCGACATGCGCCTCGCCGTCCGCGTCGGCGGCGGCGCGCTGATGGGCGCGCTGTTCTATTTCACCGTGGTCGCGATGATGCCTTTCGCCATCGGCCCGGACCTCAATCTGCTGGCGCGAATCGGCTCTGCCATCCTGTGGCTCGGCGCGCTGCTGGCGAGCCTGCTGGCGCTCGACCGGCTGTTCGCCACCGACCACGACGACGGCTCGCTCGATCTGCTGATGATGGGCGCCATGCCGCTTGAGCTGGCGGTTGCCGCCAAGGCCATCGCGCACTGGCTGACCACCGCTTTGCCGCTGATCGTCATCACGCCGGTGCTCGGCCTGATGCTCAATATCGAGATGTCGGCCATGGGCTGGGTGGCGCTGACGCTGCTCGCCGGCACGCCGGCGCTGACGTTCATCGGACTGATCGGCGCGGCCCTGGCCGTGACGTTGCGGCGCGGCGGCTTGTTGCTGGCGGTGCTGGTGCTGCCGCTGACGGTGCCGGTGCTGATCTTCGGCGTCGCCGCCGCCAATGCCGCCATTATCGGCCCCGCGCCGTTCGGCCCCCCTTTCACCATTCTTTGTGCGTTATCCTTGGCCAGTTTCGTCATCGGCCCTTTTGCCGCCGCGGCGGCCTTGCGGCAGGGACTGGAATGACTAGAAAGCCATCATGGCTGTGATCGATCTCGCCAACCCGACGCGTTTTCTGACGCTGGTCAACCGCGTGCTGCCCTGGCTCGCCGGCGCGACGGCGCTGGTTTTTGCCTATGGGCTTTATCGCGTTGGCGGCGCGCCGGACGACTATCAGCAAGGCGCCACCGTCAAGATCATGTACCTGCACGTCCCCGGCGCCTGGCTCGGCATGATGGCCTGGGGCGTGATGACCGTCGCGGCGCTCGGTACTTTGGTGTGGCGGCACCCGCTGGCGGACGTCGCCGGCAAGGCGGCGGCGCCGGTCGGCGCGGCTTTTACCTTCATCTGCCTGGTGACCGGTGCACTCTGGGGCCGGCCGATGTGGGGCACCTACTGGGTGTGGGACGCGCGGCTGACCTCGGTGCTGGTGCTGTTTCTTTTGTATCTCGGCATGCTGGCGCTGTACTGGACCGCCGAAGATCCGAACCGCAGCGCGCGCGCCGCCGCCATCCTGGCGCTGGTCGGCGCCGTCAATATCCCGATCATCAAATTCTCGGTCGACTGGTGGAACACATTGCATCAGCCGGCATCGGTGGTGCGCATGGGCGGCGCGGCCATCGACGCGTCGATCCTGGTGCCCCTTCTGATCATGGCGCTGGCGTTCACGCTGTTGTTTTTCACGCTGCACTTCGCCGCCATGCGCAACGAGATATTGCGCCGGCGCGTGCGAAGCATGCGCATGATGCAGGCGCGCGGCGCATGATCCCTCAACGTGTGAAGCGGTTTTCGGATAAGATCATGCGCAAAGGAAAATGCGCATGAGTCTCGGTCCGCACGCCGATTTCATCATCGCGTCTTATGCGGTGACCGCGCTGGTGGTCGTGGCGCTGATCGGCTGGATCGCGGCCGACTACGCCGCGCAGCGCCGCGTTCTCGGCGATCTCGAACAGCGCGGCGTGACCCGCCGGTCGCAACGCGGCAAAGATCACAAAGCTTTGGGTGACACGCCGTGAACCCAACGCCGGAACAAAGCACGCGCGGCAAGCGCAACCTGCTGGTGATGCTGCCGCTGGTCGCCTTTCTCGCGCTCGCCGGCCTGTTCCTGTACCGGCTCGGCACCGGCGATCCGTCCAGACTGCCGTCGGCGCTGATCGGACGGCAGGCGCCAGCGATCGACCTGCCGGCACTCGAAGGGCTAACCCGCGACGGCAAACCCGTGCCCGGACTGAGCAACGCGACATTCGCCGGCAAGGTGACTTTGGTGAATGTGTGGGCGTCGTGGTGCGTACCGTGTCACGACGAAGCGCCGCTGCTCGACCGGATGGCCAAGGACACGCGCTTCCAGATCGCCGGCATCAACTACAAGGATGCGCCCGACAATGCGCGGCGCTTCCTCAACCGCTACGGCAATCCGTTTAGCGCCGCCGGCGCCGACAGCAATGGCCGTGCCTCGATCGACTGGGGCGTCTATGGCGTACCGGAGACGTTTCTGATTGGCCGCGACGGCGCGATTGCCTACAAGCTGGTCGGGCCGATCACGGCGGAGAACCTGGCAAAGGTTCTGATGCCGGAGATCGAAAAGGCGCTGGCGCGTTAGTTAAAGCCGCGGCGAACGATTTATCCGTCGTGCGGCGGATCGAGCGCCAATAAGGCCGTTTCCAATGCCGTTGCGCAGCGAATGAGATCGATCAAGAGTTGCGCATCGACTTCAGATCGGCCCTCATATTCCGCGAGATTGCGCGCGTCATGTGATTTGGCCAAAACCCGCCAAATCGAAGCATCCAAACCTGCCGTATGCGCGAGAGCCTGAAAGACCAGATAGCGGTTTTCGGAGCGATATCCGAGACGACGTAGCGCGGCCAAAGCAAGCGCGTGCGCCGCGTTGTAGGCCAAATCAAACCTGCTGTCGGGCGAAAGGGTTTCATTGCGCGAATCCGCTAGGCGGCTTCTGGCAGAACCGACCAATCCGTCAAATTCACTTCGTGTGGCCGCTTCAGTCTTGAGCTTTCCGATCTTTACGAGGTTGTCGAGTTCCTGCTTGTTCATGGGAGCAAATCGCTTTCCGAACCAAGAACAAATATTTTTGGCAGAGAGTTGATTTTAAAGGCGAAAGAATTCTTCTGGACCACCTTTCGTCGCCAATCGGCTTTGGAAATAAAGCTTGGATTTATTGGCCGGCCCAGCGCGGCTTCTGCTTTTTGTAGCCCCGCGTAAATGTCTGAATAGGTTAAGTCATCTCCTACCACCATTAGATCGATATCGCTTCGTGCCGTGTCATTGCCTTTGGCTGTTGAGCCATAGACAAACGCGGCCTCGATCCTGTCAGCCATCGGCGCGAGGGATTCTTTTAATGGTTCAGCCAATCCCATTGTTTTTGCCACAAGACTTCGCAACTCGGCAAAAATCGGAGATTGATGATTGGCTTGGTAGTGCGTTTGATTGCCAACGCGCTTTACCATCACCAAGCCGCCACGCTGAAGCCGAGCCAGTTCGCGCCCTACCGCGCCGGTTCCGGAAGCAACGTTGTGAATGATCTCCGACGTATAAAAACTGCGTTCAGGCTGTCCGAATATCAGAGCCAAGACGCGCTGCTGCACTTTCGAGAACAAAGCCCCGGACAATCCATTTCCGTCCATCTTAATATTCCCATTTTGGGTATAATACCACCCAATTTAAGTAGCGCAATCAGAAAAACTTCAAAATTCTTTAAATAATATCAATATTATACCTATAATAGGTATTAACAAACCCATTATGGGTACTATTCTTTCGTCTCCACCGAATGCTTCATCAGCAGCGGATATTGCAGCGCGCCGAAAATGAAGGTGAGCGGCACGACGCCGAACAATTTGAAATTCACCCAGAAGTCCGTCGACTGCGTGCGCCAGACCACTTCGTTGACGACGGCGAGAAACACAAAGAAAAACGCCCAGCGCCAGGTCAGCTTGCGCCAGCCCTCCTCGGTGAGATTGAACACCGAGTCGAACAGCATGCCGAGCAGCGGCTTGTTGAAGGCAAGGCCGAAGAACAGCGCGCCGGCAAACAAGACATAGATGATGGTCGGCTTGAGCTTGATGAACAATTCGTCTTGCAGAACGATCGTCAGCCCGCCGAACACCAGCACGATGACGGCCGTGACCAGAGGCATAACCTCAATGCGCTGCGTCAACACATAGGACACCGAAAGCGCCACCAGCACGGCGACCATGAAGGCGCCGGTTGCGGTGTAGATGCCGAATTTCGCATTGGCGGCAAAGAACAGGATCAGCGGGCCAATATCGAGCACCAGCTTGAGCGTCGGGTTAAGCTTTTTCTTTTCCGCCATCTTACTAATCCTCAATTCCCACCACGGCCCGCGCGAAGTCGCGCGCGGTGAATGCCGCCAGATCGTCGAAGCCTTCGCCGACGCCGATGAAATGCACGGGCAATTTGAAACGCTCGGCAATGGCAACAAGGATGCCGCCGCGCGCGGTGCCGTCGAGCTTGGTCATCACCAGGCCCGTCACGCCGGCGACCTTGCCGAAAACCTCGACCTGGCTGAGCGCGTTCTGCCCCACCGTGGCGTCGAGCACCAGCAGCACCGCATGCGGCGCGGTCGGCTCGACCTTGCGCATGACGCGCACGATCTTTTCCAGTTCGCTCATTAACTCGGCGCGGTTCTGCAAACGTCCGGCGGTATCGACCAATACGATTTCCGTACCGTCGACTTTCGCCGCGGTGATCGCCTCGAATGCAAGACTCGCCGGATCGGAACCGGGCGTGCTCGCCTTCACGGTGGCGCCGGTGCGCGAGCCCCAGATTTTCAACTGCTCGATGGCCGCGGCGCGGAATGTGTCGCCGGCGACCAGCATCACCTTCTTGCCCTCGGCGCGGAACCTGGCAGCCATCTTGCCGATGGTCGTGGTCTTGCCGGAACCGTTGACGCCGGAGACGAGAATGACGAAGGGCGTCGCGGTGATTTCCAGGGGCCTGGCCACCGGCGTCAGCACCTTCTCGATTTCACCGGCAAGCAGCGTCCGCACCTCTTCCGGCGCGATGCCTTTCTCGTAGCGGCCCTGCTTCAGCAGCGACGAAATGCGCGCCGCGAAATCGACGCCCAGATCGGCGCGGATCAATTCATTTTCGAGGTCTTCCAGCGTATCGGCGTCGATCTTGCGCTTGACGATCAGATCGCTGATGGCGCCGCCAAGCGACGCCGACGTGCGCTTGAGGCCGCCGCTCAGGCGCTTCCACCAACTGGTTTTCTCTGTGCTGTCGCTCATGTCGCGCCCGTGATACCCGTTTCGGGCATGATTGGTAAGATATTATGACCCCCGACGAAATGCTCGGCCGCCTGCTGTACCGCGACGGGCTGATGCTGGTGATCGACAAGCCGGCCGGCCTGTCCGTGCATCGCGGCCCGAAGGGCGGCGACAGCCTGGAAGATTATTTCGACGTGCTGCGCTTCGGCCTGCCGCGCATGCCGGCGCTCGCGCACCGGCTCGACAAGGACACCTCCGGCTGCCTGGTGCTCGGCCGCCACCGCAAGGCGCTGGCGCTGCTCGGCAAGCTGTTCAAGAACGGAAACATCGGCAAGATTTATTGGGCGGTGGTCGAGGGCGGCCCCGAAGCGGACGAAGGCCGCATCGATATTCCGCTCGCCAAGCTCGATGAAAATCGCGGCTGGTGGATGAAGCCCGATCCTGATGGCAAGCCGTCATCGACCTTGTGGAAGGTGATGGGGCGTGGCGACGGCAAGACCTGGCTGGCGCTGGAGCCGCTGACCGGGCGCACCCATCAACTGCGCGTGCACTGCGCCGAGATGGGCTTCCCGATTCTCGGCGACGCGATTTACGGCAGCGCGCCGCGCGCCGGCGGGCCGCCGCTGCATCTGCATGCGCGCGAAGTGGTGGTGCCGATTTCGAAGAACAAGCCGCCGGTCGTCACCACCGCGCCGGCGCCGGCGCATATGCACGAGATGCTCAAAGCATGCGGATGGACAGGCGAGCCTCAAGCCGAACCGGTCGTGATGGCCGAGGCTAATACAACATCGCCTTGATGCGTTCGGGCGCGGCCTTGTCGTATTCCTCGCCGCCCATTTTGCCCTGGCTCACTTCGGCGACGATCGCGCCGGTCGACGGCAAACTCTCGCGCTCGATCTGCGTCGCCGGATCCCAAAGCTTCGAGCGCACGATCGCCTTCGAGCAATGGAAGAACACCGTGTCGATGTGAATGACCAGAACGCTGCGCGGCAATTTGCCGTTCACGGCGAAGCTTTGCATCAGGTCGGGATCGATCGAGATCGAGGCGCGGCCGTTCACCCGCAACGTCTCGCCGATGCCGGGGATGAGAAACAACACGGCGATACGCGGATCGCGCAGGATGTTGCGAAAGCCATCGACGCGATTGTTGCCGGGCCGATCGGGAATGGCGAGCGTCCTGTCGTCGAGAATGCGCACGAAGCCCGCCGCGTCGCCTTTCGGCGAACAATCGAGCCCTTCCGGGCCGCCGGTGGCAATGGCGACGAAAGGCGCAGCCTCGATCAATTTGCGGTAGCTCGGGCTGAGATGGTCGATCTCCTTGGCGAGCGAAGGACCGTAGGGCTTGCCGTAGAGCGCCTCGAGCTGTTCGACGGTCGTGATCAGATGGTCGGTCCCGGCCATTGGCGTAATTCCTTATTGTATCAAGCCGCGATCAATTGCCGGCCGTCATGCGCGGCGATCGTCAAATCCAGCATAACACCCGGCGCGGCGGCAGTCGCGAGCCACACGGCAGTAAACTGTTCGGTGCGGCCGATGCCGCCGCGCTCGGTCAGCACCGTGCGCCGCGCGCCGATCTGCGATGCGAGATGAGCGCGCAGTGCTGCCTCGCCCTTGCCGCGCAGGCGCTGCGCGCGCTCCTTGATAACGGCGCGGTCAAGCTGCGGCATACGCGCCGCCGGCGTGCCGGGGCGCGGCGAGAACGGAAACACATGAAGCTGCGTCAAGCCGCAGTCATCGACGAGGTCGAGCGAGCGCGCGAACATATCCTCGGACTCGGTCGGGAAGCCGGCGATGATATCGGCGCCGAATACGACATCGGGGCGCAGACGGCGCACGTCGTTGCAGAAACGAATGGCGTCAGCACGCGAATGCCGTCGCTTCATGCGCTTGAGGATCATGTCGTCGCCGGCCTGCAACGACAGATGCAAATGCGGCATCAAACGCGGCTCGTTGGAGATCGCGTCGAGCAGGTCGGCGTCAGCCTCGACCGAATCGATGGAAGACAGCCGCAATCGCGCAATCTCGGGCACCTCGCGCAACAGCCGCTTGACCAAAGCGCCGAGTTTCAAGTCGCCATCGCGGTAGCTGGTAATATCGACGCCGGTCAACACGATCTCGCGGTAGCCGTTGCCGACCAAGCGGCGCGCCTGCGCCACCACGTCGTCTACCGGCAATGAGCGCGAATTGCCGCGCCCGAAAGGAATAATGCAGAAGGTGCAGCGATGGTCGCAGCCGTTCTGCACCTGCACGAAAGCGCGGGTATGGCCGTCGATAGCATCGACGCCATGCGCGGCGAGCGTTTTCGCTGCCATGATGTCGCCGACGGCGACGCGCGCATCGCTGGCCCACGCGCGCGCATCGAGCTTCTCTTCATTGCCAAGGACGCGATCGACTTCCGGCATGGCGGCGAATGTCGCGGCCTCGGCCTGCGCCGCGCAGCCGGTGACGACGATGCGCACGTCGGGCCGTTCGCGCCTGATGCGGCGGATGTTCTGGCGCGCCTGCTTCACCGCTTCCGATGTCACCGCGCAGGTATTGACCACCACGGCATTGTCGAAACCTGCAGCGAACGCTTGCCGCCGGATCACTTCCGACTCGGCAATGTTGAGCCGGCAGCCGAAGGTGACGATATCGACACTCATGCGACAATCTCCGCTTGCACCCTCCCCTGGAGGGGGAGGGTCGGATCGCTGCAAGCGATCCGGGGTGGGGTGATCTTCAAAGTCACCCCCTCCCGGCGAGCTTCGCTCGCCGACCTCCCCCCTCCAGGGGGAGGTGAAGAAAAAACTATGACGCTGCGACCTGTTCAAACAACTTCGGATCGAACGTCCCGTTGAACTCGAACGCCACCGGCCCGGTCATCAGCACATGATCGTCGGGCCGCCATTCGATGGTCAGTTCGCCGCCCGGCAGCGTGATCCTGACCTTGCGTTCGGTACGCCTCAACCGCGCCGCCGCCACGGCGGTGGCGCAAGCGGCCGAGCCGCAGGCCTTGGTCAATCCCGCGCCGCGCTCCCAGGTGCGGATGACGATGTGCTCGCGATCCACAATATGCGCGAGCGTGATGTTGGCGCGGTCGGGAAAGATCGGGTGGTTTTCCAACAGCGGCCCGAAGCGTTCGAGATCATAGGCGTAAGGGTCGTCGACCCAGAAGATCGCATGCGGGTTGCCCATGTTCACCACCGCCGGCGAATGCAGCAGGGGCTTGTCGATCGGCCCGATCTGCAATTCGATGGCGCGCGTGTCGCGGAACTCCTCGGCCAGCGGAATTTCGTTCCAGGCAAAGCGGGGCTTGCCCATGTCGATGGTGAACAGGCCGTCGGCGCCTTTCCAGGCATTGAGAATGCCGGCTTTGGTCTCGAAGGTGAGCGCATCCTTGCCATTCCCAGCCGACACGATCGAGGCGACGCAGCGCATGCCGTTGCCGCAGGCGCCGGCTTCGGAGCCGTCGCTGTTGTAGATGCGGATGAACGCCTCGGTGCCCGGCGAGCGCGGCGGGTAGAGCGCCATCAACTGGTCGTAGGGCGCGCCCTCGGGAGAGGCCACCGCCCGCGCCTCGTCGGCGGCAATCGCGGCCGGCCTCTCACCGGCAGAATCACGCAGATCGACGACGACAATTTCATTGCCGGCGCCGTTCATCTTGACGAAAGGTCGATTGGCGAGCACGCCCATAATAAAGATCGCCGGTTGGCGGTTATCCCGGCTTCTGCCCGGGTTCCGCCGTTTTATATGGCGAATAATCGCCGATTGGCCATAGCCATGATAAAAAGGCAGATATGCCGGCGAATCGCGGCGCTGCCGCGGGAGTTCGGAGCCTATGATGTCACTTTCGCGCATATGCCTGGCGGTGCCGGTCGCCTTATTCATGGCGCTCGGAAGCAACGCCGCGCTGGCGCAAAGCGCGCCGCCCGCCGGCCCGCCGGTGCCGTCGCAGCTCCAAGCGGGCGACGCCTTTGGCGAAACCGTAACGCTGCCGGACCGCACCATCGTTTACATGAAGGGCCAGACCAACTGGGATGTCGCCTTCGACACGCTCAAGGATACGTTCAAGTCGCTGGCCGAGTATCTCGACAAGCAGGCGCTCAAGCCGACCGGCCCGCTGATCACGATCTACACCGAGACCGACGATCGCGGCTTCTCGTTCCAGGCGGCGGCGCCGATCGCCGCCGCGCCGGCCAATCCGCCCAAGGGCGACATTGCCATCGCTGTCGCGCCGGGCGGCAAGGCACTCAAGTTCGTGCACCGCGGCTCATACGACTCGATGGATTCCACCTATGAGGCCATCACCAATTACCTCGACGACAAGCAGCTTGAAGCCAAGGACCTGTTCATCGAGGAATACCTCACCGATCCGGTGAAAACCGATCCGAACAATCTCATCATCAACGTGTTTGTCCCCATCAAATGAAGACCCCAATGCGCAACCTCATTCTCTGTGTCGCAGCCGCGGCCTTTTTCGCCGGGCCGGCGCTCGCCGCCGACAAGCTGCTGACCGTCACCGGCGACGCGACCGTCAACGTCGCGCCCGACACCGCGGTGATCCGCATTGGCGTCACCACCACCGCCAAGACGGCGCGCGAAGCCAGCGAAGGCAATGCCCGCCAGGCCACCGCGGTGCTGGCCGCGATCAAGGAGTCCGGCATCGGCGACCGCGACGTGCAGACATCGCGCCTGTCGCTGCAACCGCAATACGATCAAAGCAAAGCCGGCCCCGCGCGGCTGCTTGGCTTTCAGGTGACCAACCAGCTCACGGTGAAATTTCACGACATCGCCAAGCTGCCGGGCTTCCTCGACCGGGCCATTGCCGCCGGCGCCAACGAAATGTCCGGCATCGAATTCATCGTCTCCGAACAGTCCAAATTGCTCGATCAGGCCCGCGACGACGCCGTCGCCGATGCCCGCCGCAAGGCCGAGCTTTATGCCAAGGCGGCCGGCGTCAAGGTCGGCCAGGTGGTGACCATCTCCGAAGAGGGCCCCAACGGACCGCCGCGCCCGATGGTGCAGGCGATGCGGGCCGGCGCCGTGCCGGTCGCCCCCGGGGAACAGACCCTGCGCGCCTCCGTCACCGTCAGTTTCGCGATAATCCCTTGATATTGAAGGATATTGTCTGCCTTGACTTAAAAGGCCCCGGCCCCTAGGTTCGCCGCACTTAATCGCTACGAGACAAAAGACCGACCCGCCGCCCGGCCCTTAGAGACCGGAGGCCACCGCCCGACAGCGCAATGCGCCCTCGGGCGTTATGTTGTTCGTGCTTTAGGGAACTCGATGTTCGACAATCTGTCGGAAAAATTAGGCGGCATTCTCGACAAGCTCACCCGCCGCGGTGCGCTGCGCGAAGCCGACGTCGACGAGGCGATGCGCGAAGTTCGCCGCGCGCTGCTGGAAGCCGACGTCGCGCTCGATGTCGCGAAGGCTTTTGTCGACAACGTCAAGAAGCAGGCGGTCGGCGTCGAGGTCGTCAAGTCGGTCACGCCCGGCCAGATGGTCGTCAAGATCGTTCACGACCAACTCGTCGCCACTTTGGGCGCCGAAGCGCAGGCGATCGATCTTCATGCCGCGCCGCCGGTCGCCATCATGATGGTCGGCCTGCAAGGCTCCGGCAAAACCACCACCACCGCCAAGCTGGCGCTGCGCCTGACGCAGCGGCAGAAGAAAAAAGTTCTGATGGCCTCGCTCGACGTGCGCCGTCCGGCCGCCATGGAGCAACTCGCGGTGCTCGGCCGCGACACGCAGATCGATACGCTGCCGGTCGTCGCCGGCCAGTTGCCGCCGCAGATCGCGACGCGCGCGCTCGCCGCGGCGCGCCTCGGCGGCTACGACGTCGTGCTGCTCGACACCGCCGGCCGCACCACACTCGACGACGAGATGATGAACGAGGCGGCCGCGGTCAAGAAAGCCGCCAATCCGCATGAAGTGCTGTTGGTCGCCGACAGTCTGACGGGCCAGGACGCCGTCAATCTGGCGCGCGCCTTCGACGAACGCGTCGGCTTGACCGGCATCGTGCTGACCCGCGTCGATGGCGACGGCCGCGGCGGCGCGGCTTTGTCGATGCGCGCCGTCACCAACAAGCCGATCAAGCTGATCGGCACCGGCGAAAAGATGGACGCGCTGGAGGAATTCGACCCGGCGCGCATCGCCGGCCGCATTCTCGGCATGGGCGACATCGTCGCGCTGGTGGAAAAAGCCTCCGCCAATATCGACGCCGAAAAGGCGATGCGCGTCGCCGAGAAGATGCGCAAGGGCGCATTCGATCTGTCCGACATGCGCGAGCAATTGATGCAGATGGCGTCGATGGGCGGCATTGGCGGCCTGATGGGCATGATGCCCGGCGTCGCCAAGATGAAGAATCAGATCGCCAATGCCGGCATCGACGACAAGGTGTTGAAGCGTCAGGTCGCCATCATCGACTCAATGACGCCGCAGGAACGCCGCAACCCGGACCTGCTCAAGAACAGCCGCAAGAAGCGCATCGCCGCCGGCTCCGGCACATCGCCCGAGCAGATCAACAAGCTTCTGAAAATGCATCGCGGCATGGCCGACATGATGAAGGCCATGGGCAAAGGCAAGCGCGGACCGATGGCGGGCCTCGGCCAGATGATGGGTTTCGGCGCTGGCGGCGCGGGCGCCATGCCCTCTCCGGAGCAGATGGCCGAGATGGCCAAGAAAATGCCGGGCGGACAATTGCCGCCGGGCTTTCCGGGCGCAGGCAGCGCCGGGGGACTTCCGCCCACCATGCCGGGGCTGCCGCCAACCATGCCGGGGCTGCCGGGCTTGGGCACACCCGGAAAATTCCCAGGCATTCAAGGTCTGCCCGGCTTCGGCAAAAAGAAATAACCGCTTTCGACTTCAACTTAACTCAAACGATCAACTCAAAGTTCAACAAAGGAAACTACAATGTCTCTCGTTATCCGCATGGCTCGCGCCGGCACCAAGAAGCGCCCATTCTATCACATCGTGCTCGCCGACTCGCGTTCGCCGCGCGATGGCCGCTTCATCGAGCGTCTCGGCTACTACAATCCGCTGCTGCCGAAGGACAAGGAAGAGCGCCTCAAGCTCGACCTCGACAAGGTCAAGGCGTGGATGGTCAAGGGCGCGCAGCCGTCCGATCGCGTCAGCCGCTTTCTCGATGCCGCCGGCGTGTTGAAGCGCGAGAAGCGCAACAACCCGACCAAGGCCGTGCCGCGCAAGGAGCGCAAGGCGCTGAAGGAAGAAGCGCTGAAGGTGAAGGAAGCCGCCGCCGCCGAAGCCAAGGCCGCAGCGCAAGCCAAGGCCAACGAAAAGGCGGCCGCCGACAAGGCCGCTGCCGCCGCGAAGTAGTTGCGACCGACCGTGGCTCGCGACACCAGCAAGTCACCGGCTCCCTCACCGGGAAACAAAGTCCGCGTCGCCCGTATCGGGGCGCCGCATGGCGTGCGGGGCGAACTCAAGCTGTGGTCGTTCACCGGCGACCCGGCGGCGGTCGCCGATTACGGCCCGCTGGAATCAGAAGACGGCAAACGCCGTTTTGAAATCGAGACAATGCGCCCGGCGAAAGATCATTTCATCGTGCGCATTGCCGGTGTCGCCGACCGCGACGCGGCGGCGAAGCTCACCAACATCGACCTGTTCGTGCCGCGCGAGCGGCTGCCGGCCATCGATGAAGACGACACTTACTATCATGCCGACCTGATTGGACTGGCCGCCGTCACGCCGGAAGGCGTTGCGCTAGGCCACGTCACCGCGCTGCATAACTTCGGCGCCGGCGACCTGATCGAGATTGCCACGGCGCAAGGCGGCGAGCCGCTGCTGCTGCCGTTCACCGACGCCATCGTGCCGGAAGTCGACATCGCGGCGAAGAAAGTCGTCGTCGTGCTGCCGAGTGTGACGGAGTAGCCCGGTATGTGGCGCGCATCGGTGCTGACCATTTTTCCGGAGATGTTTCCAGGGCCGCTCGGCGTCAGCCTCGCCGGCCGGGCGCTCAGCGCCGGACTGTGGTCGCTGGAGGCCATCGACATCCGCGCGCACGCCATCGACAAGCACGGCACCGTCGATGACACGCCGGCCGGCGGCGGCCCCGGCATGGTGATGAAGGCCGACGTGCTGGCAAAGGCGCTCGACAGCATTCGCGCTGACCCTCGCCCCCGCCTGCTGATGAGCGCGCGTGGCGCGCCGCTGACGCAAGCCCGCGTCGTCCAACTCGCCAAAGGCGACGGCGCCGTCATCCTGTGCGGCCGCTTCGAGGGCATCGACGAACGGCTGATCGCGGCGCGCGGCCTGGAAGAAGTCTCGATCGGCGACTTCGTCCTGTCCGGAGGCGAAACCGCGGCGCTGACCCTGCTGGACGCCTGCGTCCGGCTCATTCCCGGCGTCATGGGCAAGGAGGCCTCCGGGGTCGAGGAGAGCTTCTCCGACGGCCTGTTGGAATACCCGCAATACACCCGCCCCGCCGTATTTGAGGGGGGGCCGATCCCGGACATCCTGACTTCCGGCGACCACGGCAAGGTCGCCAAATGGCGCCTTTCCGAGGCCGAAAGACTGACCAAAGAGCGCCGTCCGGACCTCTGGGCGGCCTATTTGGCGCGGAAAAAGCCCACGTTTTGATGGGTGACAACTTCGCCTAAGTGTACTAGAAGCTCGCCAACCCATTCAGACCAAGCATGACCGCGCGCCGGTTGCTGGCGCCGCCGAGGAGATTTGAGCCATGAACCTGATCGCACAGCTCGACAAAGAGCAGATGGAAAAACTGTCCGCCGGCAAGACCATGCCGGACTTCGGCCCCGGCGACACCGTGCTGGTGAACGTCAAGGTCAAGGAAGGCGACAAGAGCCGCATCCAGGCCTACGAAGGCGTTTGCATCGGCCGCCACGGCGCCGGCATCAGCCAGAACTTCACCGTCCGCAAGATTTCGTATGGCGAAGGCGTCGAACGCGTGTTCCCGCTGTTCGCGCCGATGATCGACTCGGTGAAGGTCGTGCGCCGCGGCAAGGTGCGCCGCGCCAAGCTGTATTATCTGCGCGGTCTGCGCGGCAAGGCTGCCCGCATCGAGGCGGAAACGACCCAGAACCCGGGCGCCGTTGCCAAGGAAGCCGCCCGCGAAGCTGCCAAGACGGCCGCCACCAAGTAGGCGCAGCGATTGACCAAGACTGCTTCAAGGGGCCGGCGTTCGGCCCCTTTTGCATGTCTGCTGCCTTGCGCGCCATTTCGTTGTCGGAACCATTCCAATCGACTATATAGCCCCCATGGTTTCCAAGGCTTGCCGCATCATCCTCGCCGACCACACCCGCCTGCCCTGGCGGTTTTTTGGCCGGCTGACGGCTGTCCAGGCCGGACTCTGATCGTTTGCCGCCGGCACAAAGCCGGACGCCTGCGAACCGCTTTTCCCTTTTCGACTTTGCACAAGGTTATCCTTAGTCATGAAACCGCGCACCCTCTACGACAAATTGTGGGACGATCATCTGGTCGACGAACAGCCGGACGGCACCGCGCTGCTTTATATCGACCGCCACATCGTCCACGAGGTCACCTCGCCGCAAGCCTTCGAAGGCCTGCGCATGGCGGGGCGCAAAGTGCATGCACCGGAAAAAACACTGGCCGTGGTCGATCACAACGTTCCGACATCGGACCGTTCGCTGCCCAACCCCGATCCGGAAAGCACCATCCAGATTGAAGCGCTGGCGCAGAACGCACGCGACTTCGGCCTCACTTATTTCGACGAGTTCGATAAGCGCCAGGGCATCTGTCACATCATCGGGCCTGAGCAGGGCTTCACGCTGCCGGGCACGACAATCGTCTGCGGCGACAGCCACACCGCGACGCATGGCGCCTTCGGCGCGCTCGCCTACGGCATCGGCACATCCGAAGTCGAGCATGTGCTGGCGACGCAAACCTTGATCCAGAAGAAGTCGATGAACATGCGCGCCGTGGTCGATGGCGTGCTGCCGGAAGGCGTGACGTCGAAGGACATCATCCTCGCCATCATCGGCGAGATCGGCACCGCCGGCGGCACCGGCTACGCGCTGGAATATGCCGGCGAGGCGATCCGCTCGCTGTCGGTCGAAGGCCGCATGACGGTGTGCAACATGTCGGTTGAAGGCGGCGCCAAGGCCGGCTTCATCGCGCCCGACGAGAAGATCTACACCTATCTCAAGGGCCGGCCGATGGCGCCCAAGGGCGAGGCCTGGGACCAGGCCATGCGCTATTGGGAAACCCTGCACTCCGACGACGGCGCGCATTTCGACCGCGAAATCAGGCTCGATGCCGCCGCGCTGCCGCCCATCGTCACCTGGGGCACCAGCCCCGAACAGGTCGCCTCGATCTCGGGCCGCGTCCCGGTCCTGGCGGAAATCGCCGACGAAAAGAAGCGCATCGCGGCCGAGCGTTCGCTCGGTTACATGGGCCTCAAGGGCGGCGAGAAGATCACCGACATCAAGCTCGACCGCATCTTCATCGGCTCCTGCACCAATGGCCGCATCGAAGATTTGCGCGCGGTCGCCAAGATCGCCGAAGGCAAGACCGTCAACGGCAATGTCTATGCGATGATCGTGCCGGGCTCCGGCCTCGTCAAGGAACAGGCGGAAGCCGAAGGCCTCGACAAGATCTTCAAGGCCGCCGGCTTCGACTGGCGCGAGCCGGGCTGCTCGATGTGCCTCGCGATGAACCCGGACAAGCTGAAGCCGGAAGAGCGTTGCGCCTCGACCTCGAACCGCAACTTCGAAGGCCGTCAGGGCTACAAAGGCCGCACCCATCTGGTGTCGCCGGCGATGGCGGCGGCGGCGGCGATCGCCGGGCACTTTGTCGATGTGAGAGAGTGGAAGTGACGCTCAGACGTCCGTGAATAATCAAAAGGCCCGCAAGTTTGCGGGCCTTTTTTTGTTATCCTCCGAGCCGATGAAAAAGCCCGCCGCACCTATCAATGTCTCCAACACCGCCGCCCGCCGCATCTGGCTGCGGGCGCAGCGGCTGGACCGGCGTGTGCCGTTCGGCGAAGGCCCCGCCGCGGTCGCCAAAGCCGTTGCGCATCTCGGCTACGTGCAGATCGACACCATCAATGTCATCGAGCGCAGCCATCACCACATTCTGTTCTCGCGCATGCCCGCCTATCGCCGCGACGATTTGCGAACGGCGCAGAGCATCGACAAAACCGTGTTCGAATACTGGACGCATGCGCTGGCTTATGTGCCGACGCACGACATTGGCTTCTTCGTCTCGGACATGAAGCATTACCGGCGCGAACCCGGCGGCTGGTTCGGCTCCGTGAAACCGGAAGACACCCGCAAGGTGATGCGGCTGGCGCGGAAAGGCCCGCTGTCGATCCGCGATATCGACGACGACGAGCTGCGCGAGAAGGACCACGAATGGGCCAGCCGCAAGCCATCGAAGCGGGCGTTGCAGCTCGGCTTCTATCAAGGTCATCTCGCGGTGTCGGCACGCACCGGCATGCTCAAGACCTATGATCTGCTGCTGCGGCACTTCGGCTGGGACAGGCTGCCGAAGGCGGCGACGGCATCCGAGACGACGGTCTACTTGCTTGATCGCGCTTTGCGCTCACAGGGCATCGTCAGCCTCGATTCAATTTGCCATCTCTATGCGTCGGCGAAACCTGCGGTGCGCAAGGTGATCGACGCGCGCATGCGGCGCGGCGAGCTTGTCGCGGTGGCGCTCGAGGGCACCGGCAAGCAGGAGCATTGGGCGGCGCCCGCGACTCTTGACGACACCGGCGAAGGCGAACGCGGGCTGGTGCACATCCTGTCGCCGTTCGATCCGCTCATCATCCAGCGCAAACGAACCAATGTGTTCTTCGGCTACGATCACCGCTTCGAAGCCTATGTGCCGAAGGAAAAACGCAAGCTCGGCTACTTCGCGCTGCCGGTGCTGGTGGACGACACGATCGTCGCCGCGCTCGACCTCAAGACCGACCGCCAGCGGCGCAAGGTGCTGATCCAGAAATGGACATGGCTCGGCCCCAGGACCGCGCCGCGCAAGGAACTGAAGCGGCGGATCGAGGAAGAGCTCGGGCGGTTTGAGAGGTTTCAGCTCGGGGATTAAGGGGTTATTCCCACCAGCAGGTCGTCTGCGGCACGATCACGGTGCCGCTGACACGATATTCCTGCACCAGCCGCGCGCGGCATTCGCGCCGCGCGTCGGGGCTCAAGCGATAACGGCGCGGCTGGATGACGACGCGCGGCCGCGTCCTCGTCGTTGCATCTTCGGAGGAACGGACGCCGGACTGGGCTTGCGCCGGCGCGGCCACCGTCAGCATTGAGAACACGGCGACCGCGGAAAGGGAAATCGCGCCGAGAACCTTGCGCGTCATATCAACGCCACTGCGACGCCAAGCGGCGATGGCTCGACTGGCTGGTGGTGCGCTGCTGGCGCGGCGCGGACGCCTGCGCGTAATGGCTGCGATAGTTCGAACTGGAATAGGACACCTTGCTGCGCGGCTCGTTGCAGCCGAAAAATTCGGCCGACGCCGGCGCAACGCCAGCGATCAGCACCGCCGCGACCGCCAAAAGTCCAAGTACCTTCGCCATAGCCGGCCCCAATTTGCTCGCGCATGATCTAATCCGAAAACCGGTGCCCACTTTTCGGGATCATGCGCCGCCTTAAAGGTTAACGGTCGCCCATTTCGATTGTTCCGTCAACCGCTTGGTTGCCGGCGCAACCTCGCCTACAACCGGCAAATGAGCGATTTTGGCGACGATCCGCTAGCCTGGCGCGGGGTTCCCGCCCCGTCTTTGGCCGATATCGAGGCTTTGGCGGCCGAGGCTTACGCGCGGCTGCCGGAACGCTTCCGCGGCCTGTGCGAAGGCCTGGTCATCAAGGTCGATGACTTCCCGTCCGAGGAAGTGCTGGAGACCATGCAGGCCGAGACCGAATTCGATCTCCTCGGCCTGTTTCAAGGGGTTGGCCTTCCGTTCCAGCCGTCGAGCGGACAGACGGGCCAGATGCCGAACATGATCTGGCTCTACCGCCGCCCGATCCTGGACTATTGGGCCGAGCACGAGGAAGCGCTGGGGACCATCGTCACCCATGTCCTCGTGCACGAGATCGGCCACCATTTCGGGCTGTCGGACGACGACATCGAGGCCATCGAAGCGGCCGCGGACTAACTACAGCTTGCCCTTGACACCGAGCGACACGACCATCGTGTAGTTCGACATGCCGGCGGCGTCACCCGTTGTGCGGGTGGTCGTGCCGGTCGAATAGTCGGTCGCCACGCTCGGGCCTTTCGCCTCGAAATACTGCTGGTATTCGTAGCGCCCAAACAGCGTGATGCGATCGTTCAGCGCATAGTTCAGCGCCGCGTCGACGCCGACCATCTTCACCTTGGAAAACTCGTCGGTGAACAGAGTGGTGCGCAAAACGTGGTCGTCGCGGTCGCTGCCCTGGCCCCAGAGGCTGCCGATCACCGAGCCGTCGAACGACCAGCGCCCGAAGCCCAGCGTGGTGCCGAGACCCAGATAGGGCGTGTACATCCATTGCTCGTATTTGATGACCGTCTGTCCCGGCGCGAAGTTGCCGACATCGTTGCGGAAGCCGCCGCCGCTCGAATAGGTGAAGCTGCCGCCCTTCGCTGTCCAGGCGACGTTGAAGCGCCTGAAGCCGGCAATTGCTTCCAGGCCGCCCCGGTCGGCAATCCGCATCGATGGCAGCGACAAAAAGCGCACGGCCACCCGCGCGTCGATCATCGAGGCATGGTCGAGCGTGGTGTCGTCGTGGTGCGAATGGTCGGTCCAGTCCTGGGTCGGCGTCCCCAGCCAGTCGAAGTCGTCGATCGTGTTGACGGAGGTGGCCGGCATCCAGCCGCTGAGCTTGAAGGTCATCCACGGCCGCGGATTGAAGGCAATCGCGCCGCCGATCACGCCGGCCTTGTTGATCTTCCGGTACAGCTTGCTGACGGTTTGGCCTGTCGCTGGATTGAGGACCAGTTCGGTCGATTCGCCCGACAGATAGCCGCCATAGACCTCGACCGAAAAGGCATCCCCGAAAGCCTGGATGCCCGAATTTTTCCTGGAAACAGACTGGGCTTCCGCCCCGCTAATACTGAAAAGTATCGATACGCACGCGACCGCACAAATTTGTGCCCGCGGTGTCATTCCTGCCTCGCCTGATGTTGGAGCCCCCGAATCAACCCAAAGGAGCTTCGTGCCGCGACCTTTAAGACTTTATTACCCATAAAATCCGACGATCGGCGGCGGCCCGGCCCTCCGTCCCGGCATGCCCGGGCGGCGTCCGGCGCGGTTGACCGGCTTCCCGGAGGCCTTAAAAGGGGTGGAAATACAGCCGCCGAACGCAGCGCTTTGGCACTTTGGCGATCCGGGAGCACGAGACCATGGAAAAATTCGATCATCTGGAAGGCGTCGCCGCCCCGTTGCGGATCATCAATGTCGACACCGACATGATCATCCCCAAGCAGTACCTCAAGACGATCAAGCGCACCGGCTTAGGCAAGGGCCTGTTCTCCGAGCAGCGCTACCTGGACGACGGCGCGGAAAACCCGGATTTCGTGCTCAACAAGCCGGCCTATCGCAAATCGAAAATTCTGGTTGCCGGCGACAATTTCGGCTGCGGCTCGTCGCGCGAACACGCGCCGTGGGCGCTGATGGATTTCGGCATCCGCTGCGTGATCTCGACCTCGTTCGGCGACATTTTCTACAACAACTGCTTCAAGAACGGCGTGCTGCCGATCCGCGTGTCCCCGGAGGACCTTGAGAAGCTGTTCGACGATGCCGAGCGCGGCGCCAATTCGACGCTGTCGATCGATCTGGAGAAACAGGAAATTCGCGGGCCGGACGGCGGCGTCGTCAAGTTCGAGATCGACGCGCACCGCAAGCATTGCATGCTCAACGGCCTGGACGATATCGGCCTGACCAAGCAGAAGGCCGACAAGATCGTCAGCTACGAGGCGAAAGCGCAGGCGGCGCGGCCCTGGGCTTAGTTCGGCTTCTACCGACGGAAATAGAAAACGGCCGCAACTGGCAAAACCGGTTGCGGCCGTTCTTGTTTCCGGGCCGGAAGGTTAGAACTCTTTCCAGTCGGCTTCGCTGCTGACGGCGCTGGCAAGGTCAGCCTGCATCTTCTTGACCGGCCCGCCGCTATTGCCGCCGGCGGTCTGCTTCATTTGAACGACAGGACGCTGTTTTGCAGCAGCCGGCCCGCGTGACGGCGCGGCATAGACCTTCGGTTTTTCCGCCTTTTCGAAGACGCGCTGTGTCTCCTGGCTTTCATGGCCGATCTGGAAGAAGGCGACCTGCTCGTCCATCGCCTTGGCCTGATGTTCGAGCGTCTTGGCGGTGGCGGCGTTTTCCTCGACCAGCGCGGAGTTCTGCTGGGTGACTTCGTCCATCTGCGTCAGCGCCTTGTTGATCTGCTCGATGCCAGTGGCCTGTTCGATCGAGGCATTGGCAATGTCGGAGACGATGGCCGCGACGCCCTTGATCGCTTCGACAATCTCGGTGAGCGATTGGCCGGCGCGGCTGACCAGTTCGACGCCATCCTTGACCTGACCGTTCGAATTGGTGATCAGATCCTTGATGTCCTTGGCCGCCTGCGACGAGCGCTGGGCCAGGCTACGAACTTCCGAGGCGACGACTGCGAAGCCACGGCCGGCTTCACCGGCGCGCGCCGCTTCGACCGCCGCGTTGAGCGCCAGCAGGTTGGTCTGGCGGGCGATTTCGTCGATGACGCCGATGATGTCGGAGATCTTGCGCGACGAGTCTTCGATCTTCGCCATGGCTTCGACCGCCTTGGCGACCACCTGGCCGCCGCGATCCGCGACGTCGCGGGTGGCGGTTGCCGACTGGCTGGCCTGCTGGGCGTTCTCGGCGTTCTTCTTCACCGTCGCGGACAACTCTTCCATCGCCGCCGAGGTTTCTTCCAGGCTGGCGGCCTGTTCCTCGGTGCGCTGCGACAGATCGGTGGTCGAGGTCGAGATTTCCGCCGAGGCGTTGGTCACTTCGCGGCCCGAGGCCTTGATCTCGCCGATCGTCTGACTGACCTTTTCGGACATCTGGGCGACCGCGGCGGCAATGAGCCCCACCTCGTCCTTGCGGCCGAGGCCCGGCACTTCAATCGAGAAGTTGCCGCTGGCAATCGTTTCCAACGGCGCGACAAGCGCCGTGATCGGCTTGGCGATGCCGCGGCCGATCAGCCAGGCGAGAACGGAGCCGATGACAAGTCCGCCGATCGCCATCATCAGGATAAGAAACTCGACGCTGGCGATGAGGCTCTCAGCCGCATGCTCTTCTTCTGCCGCCAGTTTCGAGACGGCGGACTTGATGTCACCGGCCGCCGCCGCGATCTGTGCGCCAATCTTGCTCATATCGCCGTTGAGCAGCGATTCGATCTCATGCGCGTCGTGCGAGGCTTTGACATAGGCTTCGGCATATTTTTCTGTCAGCACTTTGAGTTCGTCATAATACTTGCGGGCATCGCTGCCTTTGGTTGCGCCATCGAGCCCGGTCATGACCTGCTTCAGGTTGGCTATTGCCTTGGTGGCAGCCTCGGCGGCTACGTTGTCGTGACGTGCCAGCACTTTCTCGACGTTGAGTCGCGCCTGCATTGCGACAACCGCGCCTTCGCCCGCAAGCACGGCGGCGTTGCTGTTACCGGCCTTGGCGGATAGCGCTTGGATCTCCTGGAAATCGGCACGCAATTTCGAACCAACCGGGTCGATGACTTCTTTGATCAGTTTCGACTGGTCCTGCCGGTAAGCAGCCATCTTTTCGAAGGCTTGTTTCCACGCCGCGGCTTGCTTTCCGACCTCCGCCATCTTCTGCTTGCGCTCGGGATTGACGATTGCCGTCTCGGCGGTCTGGATCGATTCCGCCAGCGTGGTCAATCCTTTTCGCGCCCCGTCAAGAAAGCTCTGCTCGCCGGCCAAACCATATTCGCGCGCCTGCCAGCGCACGAACAGGAAGTTCTGGTCCACTGTGGCCGCGAGGCCGCTGTTCGACGTTTGGCGGGCGAAGGTACGGAAGCCGCCATCGACCTTTTCAAACGCGAGATACGCAACGCTCGATATCACCGCCATGATGGCGAGGATGCAAGCGAAGCCGATGGCTATCTTGGTAGCAATATTGCGGTCGTTGAAGATGCGCATTGTTCCGTGCCCTGGGGTTGATTGTTTGGCGATGATCTGGAGAGTTTGAGGATTAGTTCGATTCAATCAGGAAGCGGCGGTTGCGGCTTTGCACCGGCCGCGCATTGTTGGGGAACAGCTGGGCGAACTGCCTGATCTGATCCGATGAAGCCTCGATGGGCTCTCTGAACACCGTCCAGGTCAGACCTTCGGAACACGGCGGCGTCGTCAGCGAGCCCATGTAGCGGAAGTAGCTGTTCGACTTGGGAAGCAAGGCGGCAGTGTCGATTGATCCGCTGGCGCGCTTCTCCGGACCTTCAACCATCGGCATCGCATCGAAGATCGTCTGCAACGCAGCGTTCTTGGCGCCAGGCTTGACGAACACGCCGACCACGGCAAGGTCGCCGGCGGCTGACTTGTGCACGAAGTGGCACTCGAGATCGAATGGCTTGCCGGCCAGCAGATGCTCGCTCGGGTGATGGAAATGAAACTGCAACAGGTCATATTTGGCCGCGCCGATCATGCACGATGAGCCGGCATCTGCATTGACCTGAATGGTGTGGCCGTTGTTGACGATGCGCAGCGCCAGCGGCTTGTAATCGAGCGCAACCGCGGCCGCCTCGCCTTTCATGGCGCTGGTAAGGTCGATCGGCGTCTGCTCCAGCCCGAGCTGACACACTTTAAAGTCCGGTTGCAGTTCGCCCCAATGTTCGGCGCCGGTTTTACCGGCGTAGCTCCAGTGCGGCGCTGCGTGTGCCCCGGGACCGGCCGCGTGCGTCGATTCGGAGGCTCCGACAACTCTTGCAGCCAGGCAGCAAGCACAGCCAAGAGTCGCGGTGCGGAGAAAATGACGTCGATTGAGAGTCATGGAATGTCTCGCTCTTGATGCGCAGGAGTGGAATCTCAGTGTTCGACAGCGCCATCGCCGGCCGACAGCAGATTCGGCAGATCGATCAGCGCGATCATTACGTTGTCATGGGTAACCAGGCCGGACAGGAAGTCCGTCTGCTCGCCATGACCGGTACGCGGCACTTTTTGGATTTGGGCGGCATCGACCGAGACGATGTCGAGGACGCGATCGCCGATCAGCCCGACCTGGCGGCCGCCGATCTGAACGATGATAACGATATGGAGCGGCGTGGTTTCGGTCAGGCCTTGGCCGAAGCGGCAGCGCAGATCGACGATCGGCACAATGGAGCCGCGCAGATTAAGTACGCCACGGACATATTCCGGTTGCTTGGGCAGATGGGTGACGTCCGACCAGCCTTTGATCTCGCGGACCGCCATGATGTCGACGCCATACTGGTCGTTGCCGATGGCGAAGCTGATAAACTCGGTGCGCGAAACATGGGTTCGCCCGGAGGCGTCCGGCGCGCCCGCGATGCGGTCTGCGCCCTCGGCCATTTCTGAAAGGGGTGGCTGACCGGAAAGCTGGCTCGTCGCTTGAACGGCAATCTCGCTCATGGGTGGCTCCGTTGGCTGCACCCCCGCACCTGCGGGGGGTACAAACAGAGTGCATGCCGGCGCGAAATCGCCTTGGAATCAGCCTGCCGTCTGTTTACGGATACCCAAATACCCCGATGGAACTTAAGTCGGTCTCTAAATACCTAATAATCTAGATTAAGCTTTGCCGGTTTTTTAACCGCGTTCAGGCGATCGCAAAATCTACAACTCGATCTTGTTGTAGATCGTAATATTCAGGCCGATTTTTTCGCTCGATAGCGCGACCGCGGTGGTGATGGTTTCGTGGCCTTCGATGAGGCCAGAAGCAATTGCCGCGCGGACTGCCTTTTCGATCTCGGACTGCGCCGTGAAGCTCGCGGCTTTCAGGAAACGATCGACCGCCGCTTTCAAGGCTTTATCGCCCAGAACCGTCTTGCTGCCGGACTCCGCCTGTTTTCCCGCCGGGACTGCCTTTTTTCCAGAGACTACCATATTTCACATTTCTGGTCTGCGACCACGCTATTCTTAAAACGCGGTGCGGCAAACAGCATAGTTAAATTGCGCCACCTAGTTAATAGCGGCCGGGCTTATCGCCGGAATCGGTCGGCGTTATCTAAACATATAAGTTTCACTTTGCCCCGCCGCCATCCGCACTATGATCGAAGCCGCATAGACCCGGGGGGGGGGAAGTCACGCTCCGAATTGTGCCGCTGGGCTCGGACCGATCAACCATCGACGAACAGGAGTAGGCGTTGAGTTATTTTTCGCAGTCAAAAAGTGGCGACACCAAGAACGACACCAAGAACGTCAACGCCGGCCCGGCCGACGTAAAGTTCGACGCACCGGCGCGTAAATCCGCGCCGTCGCAGGAGATCGTTTCAACGCTCGGACCCGGCCTGTTGATTACCGGCAATGTCGTCTCGACCGGCGCGGTGCAGATTCACGGCCGCGTCATCGGCGACATCCACGCCGCGCGCCTGCTGATCAGCAAGGGCGCCGTGGTCGAAGGCAAGGTTACCGCGCAGGAAGCGGTGATCGACGGCACCTTCAAGGGCACCATTTACGGCAACAGCGTCAAGCTTCAAGCCACCGCCGTCGTCGACGGCGAAATCTTCAAGCAGTCGCTGGTCATCGAACAGAACGCGCAGTTCGAGGGCGTGTCGCGCCGGCTCGAAACGCCGGTCGAAGCGCCGACCGACGATCTGGTCAGCGGCCGCGCCCGCGCGCCGATCGTCGCTTTGGTTCCGGAAGCGCCGCCTCATACCAATGGCAATGGCGGCTACGTCAACGGCTCGCATGAAGGCCAGCCTGCCGCCTACTAAGTTGCAGATACGCGGCGAAACAAAAGGCGCGGGCCTTGAGGTCCGCGCCTTTTGCGTTTCAACCGCCGTGCTCCTCAAGCGGCCTTGGCCGCGATCGCTTCGGCGATCATCACCGTGCGCCGCGCCATGTCGGCATGCAGCCGCTCGACCATGCGGCCGTCGATCGACACCACGCCCTTGGATTTGTTCTCCGGCAATTCGAACGCCGCGATCATGGTGCGCGCCCATGCCACTTCGTCATCGGACGGCGAGAACGCCGTATTGCACGGACCGATCTGGTTGGGGTGAATGAGCGTCTTGCCGTCGAAGCCGAATTCGACGCCCTGCTTGCATTCGGCGATAAAGCCTTCGGCATTGCCGAGATCGTTATAGACGCCGTCGAGAACCTCGACGCCATGAATGCGCGCGGCGGCAATACAGGCCGACAACCACGGCAGCATTGGCGCGCGGCCGGGAACGAGACGGGCGCGGGTATCCTTGGCGAGATCGTTGGTGCCCATGACGAAACCAGACAGCCGCGTTTCGGAATCCCGCGCCGCGGCGGCAATCGGCAGAATGTTGAAAATGGCGAGCGGCGTCTCGATCATCGCCCAGATACGGGTCTTCACCGGCGTGTGCATGTCGAGCAGGCGGCGGCCGATCATCTCGAGCGTATCGGGACTGGACACTTTCGGGATCAGGATGGCGTCCGGCCCGGCCTGCGCGGCGGCGGCCAGATCGTCGGCATGCCACGGCGTGTCGACGGCATTGACGCGGATGAACACTTCGCGCGAACCGAAACCGCCGGCTTTGACGACATCGGTAACCTGCTGGCGCGCCGCTTCCTTGGCGTCCGGCGCGACCGAATCTTCAAGGTCGAGAATGATGCCGTCGGCGGGGAGAGTCTTGGCCTTTTCCAGCGCGCGGG
Organism: Rhizobium sp. Q54; assembly: GCA_945870035.1. Taxonomy (GTDB): domain Bacteria; phylum Pseudomonadota; class Alphaproteobacteria; order Rhizobiales; family Xanthobacteraceae; genus Pseudolabrys. The sequence goes on from CAMBQQ010000001.1 coordinate 62,054, forward strand.
CGTTGGAGCCGGGCATGTAGAGAACGCTGCGGCGCGGACGAATGGTCATGTGAAAAACTCCCTGTCGGTCACAGCCTAGTCCGACAGCAATCCGCATGCCAGTATTTGAACGATGCTTGCGGGCCTAGAGCCTCAGCGCGCGCCGACCGTATAGCGCCCGGGATATTGCGGCGGGCCGCCGGTCGATTCGCCCGGCTTGAGAATCTTGTAGAGCTGGAAGCGGTCGCCATCGGCCACCAGTCGCAAACGGCCAGGGTCGGGATTGGGCGCGTCGTCCTCGGTGAACAGGACGTAAAGATAATCGAACTTGGTCCAGTTCATCCAGAATGCCGGCGTGGCCGGCGTCGGATGATCGGCGGCGACGATCAATTGCGCGACCGAAGGCGGCGTGCCGTCATGCAGGTCGGCGTAGTCGGCATATTTCGGCTTGACATGCAGCACCTGCTTGCCGGGCACGGTGAACACCGTGGTCACCAGCGCCGAACGTTCGATGGTGGCAATGCAGGCGGCATGAACGAGGCCGAGGTCGCGCACATCGTCGCCGTTCGACCGGTCGGCATAGGAAACGAAAACCTTCGAGCCCGGCACGATGCGCTTGACCGACGAACGGAACTGACTGGTCGAGTCCGACAGCTGCGTCCAGTTGTAGTCGATCTCGATCAGCCGCCCGGCGATCAGCACGACGAGAATGACCATGAAGCCGCGGCGCACCAGGCGGCGGCGCAATTCCAGATCGCCGCAGGCGAACAAAATGAAGGCGACGCCGATCGGCACGCGCTGATCGGTCATGTAGGTGTCGAACATCACACGCGGCAGCACCAGATAAATCACCGTGCCGACCGCCATGGCGACGAACACCAGCGGATGAAACCGCAGCACGCGGTGCCGCACGGCCCAGACCAGCGCCGCCACCATCACGCTGATCAACGCAAACGCCGTGATGTCGGAATAGTTGGCGACGATATACATCAAGCCGTCGATCTTGCCGCCTTGGTCCCAGTAGATGCCGGAGGCGAGTCCCATGGTCGGGCTGGCAGCGAGCAGCGGCGCGGCGGCGAGGAACGGCATGCCGCTGGCGACGAAATCGGCGATGCGCAGCGGCCACGGCTCGCCGCGGCGTTCCCACAGCCGCAACAATTCGAACGACAGAATGCCGATGCCGTAAATGCCGAGCGCTGAGAGATGGCAGAAAAACAGCACCACCACGCACGCCGCCGACAGAACGATGCGAATCGGCCAGACGCGTTCGCGTACCGCGATCCAGCCGGCAAGCGCCCACAGCGCGACGCCGATGCCGAAAATGTAGTTCATCAGGCCGACGAGAAAGACGTAGTTGTACAGAAGCGGGATGGCGAACAGCGGCATCGCCGACCAGCGGCCGACCAGCGCGCGATTGAGCGCCAGCGTGCCCGAAATGATCAGCGCGAACATCGTCACCATGTAGACCTGGCCGGCCACATAGATGTTCATGACCTGCGCCAGCGCCGGCACGATGATGTCCATGGTCAGGTTCGGGATGACCTGCCAGTTGACCTCGTAGAATTCGGCGAGCTTCGGGTTCTTCGCCAGCGTGGCGATCACCTGCATGCGCGACAGGTGATTGACGTAATCCGACAGCGGCGGCAGCGGATGGGTCCAGATCGGGATCGAGATCAGCAGCGTGAACGCCGCGAACAGGACACCGATCTGCAGCCCTGTGAATCCGTGTGATCGGAAGCGCGGCGCGGCAGGTTCCGACACGATCGGCTTGGCAGGAGAGAGCATTCAATGACCCGGATTGGCCTTATCAATCGGCGATTCGACCTGAACATGTGATGAACACGGGTCTAGCGCGCCATAAGTTACCGCGCCGTGACCGCGCCGGATAAGCCTGAAGGAAGGGCCTTTCCGTGCCTTCGGCGGATCTCCACAGTTCCCGTCCGGCATGGGCCGGGCATGCCGCTTGCTTCGCTTCCACCGGTTAGGGATAAGGAACCGGACACACCGGACCCGAGAAACATGACCTTTCCGCAACGACTGATCGACGGCTACAACGCCTTTGCCGAGGGCCGGTTGATCGACGAGCAGAACCGCTATCGCGAGCTGGCCGAGGCCGGCCAGTCGCCGGAAATCATGGTCGTCGGCTGCTGCGACTCCCGTGTTTCGCCGGAGGTTATTTTCGATGCGCGGCCGGGCGAGTTGTTTGTCGTGCGCAACGTCGCCAATATCATTCCGCCCTACTCGCCGGACGGCCAGGCGCACGGCGTCTCGGCCGCGCTCGAATTCGCCATCGCGGCGCTGAAGATCAAGCACATCGTCGTACTCGGTCACGCGCGCTGCGGCGGCGTCAAGGCCTTCGCCGAGTATGCCGAGCCGCTGTCGCCCGGCGATTTCATCGGCAAATGGATGCAGCTGATGGCGCCGGCCGCCGACAAGGTCGGGCCGCGCGGCGCGCTGTCGGCGATGGATTATCTCACCAAGCTCGAGCAGGCCAATGTCGTCAACAGCCTCGACAATCTGCTGACCTTTCCGCGTATCGCCAAATTGATCGAGCGCGGCGCGATAGAAACGCACGGCGCTTATTTCGGCGTCGCAAGCGGCGAACTTTACGTGATGGGCGAACGCGGCAAACCGTTTGCCCGCGTCGCGGCGAAGGGTCCGGCGTTCCAGACGCCAAGGTTTTAGCTGCGCTTCTTATCCCTCCCCGGCTACGGGGAGGGTGGACGCGAGCGCTTGCGAGCGGCCGGGTGGGGCGGCGTTCGATGTTTATCGCCAGCTAACCCCCACCCGACTCCGCGCTTCGCGCGGAGCCACCCTCCCCCTGCGGGGGAGGGATAAGAAAGGCCGTTACGCCGCTTTGCGCTTGGCCTGGATCAGCTTGCGGTTGATCAGGCTCTCGGCGATCTGGATCGTGTTGAGCGCCGCGCCTTTGCGCAGATTGTCCGACACCACCCACATCTCAATGCCGTGCTCGACCGTGGGATCGGTGCGGATGCGGCTGATATAGGTCGCGTCCTCGCCGGCGCTTTCATACGGCGTCGCGTAGCCGCCCGGCTCGCGCTTGTCGATGACAAGACAGCCCGGCGCGCTGCGCAGGATGTCGCGCGCCTCGTCGTCCGAGATCGGATTTTCAAACTCGATGTTGACGGCTTCCGAATGGCCGACGAACACCGGCACGCGCACGCAAGTCGCGGTCAGCTTGATTTTGGGATCAAGAATCTTCTTGGTCTCCATCATCATCTTCCACTCTTCCTTGGTGTAGCCGTCTTCCATGAACACATCGATCTGCGGAATGACGTTGAAGGCGATGCGCTTGGGAAACTTCTTGGTGACGATTTCGCCGACCGTGTAGACCGCCTTGGTCTGCTGAAAGAGTTCGTCCATCGCGTCCTTGCCGGCGCCGGACACGGACTGATACGTCGCAACAACGACGCGCTTGATCTTGGCGTGATCGTGCAGCGGCTTGAGCGCGACGACGAGCTGCGCGGTCGAGCAGTTCGGGTTGGCGATGATGCCCTTCTTGCGGAAGCCTGACAGCGCATCGGCGTTCACTTCCGGCACCACCAGCGGCACGTCCGGGTCCATGCGCCAGGCCGACGAATTGTCGATCACCACGGCGCCGGCCGCCGCGATCTTCGGCGACCATTCAAGCGACACCGAACCGCCGGCCGACATCAGGCAGATGTCGACGTCGGAGAAGTCATAGTGGTCGAGCGCTTTGACCTTGAGAGTCTTGTCGCCATACGAACATTCCTGGCCCACGCTTTTGCGCGAGGCGAGCGCGACGACTTCGTCGGCCGGGAATTTGCGTTCGTCCAGGATGTTGAGCATTTCGCGCCCGACATTGCCGGTAGCGCCCACCACGGCGACCTTGTAACCCATTGTTAACTCTCCGAAATAATTCCCGGCCTGAGGCTCACGCAAGACAACCGGGCAGCAGCGCTTCTAGGCGAGAATGGCGCCGATGACAACGGCGACGGCGGCATTCCGGGCAAATCGCGCCCAAAATGGCGCCCGCGAGCTGCCAAAGGGAGCGGTCATGCACCCGGCTTTGCATTCCTGGCGCGAGGAATTGCCCGCCCATTTTGTGCGGGCTTTGGCTTATGTGGGTGGGCTGGCTGCGCTTTCCATGGCCGCGGCGCATTTGTTTCAATCGCCGCCGTTGACCGATGACATCAAGCCCATTCATCGATCGGCCTGGATCGAGATCGAGCGGCCGTTTCCGGCCTTTGCGCTGTCGATTCCGGAGGCGGCGGGCGAGCCATCGACCTACACCATTCGCCGCCATGGCCAAGGCAATGGCCGCAAGGACATCCTCAGCCTCGGCGATCCGGATGGCCTGACGCCCTATTTGCAGGTCGAGATTTACCGTCCCGGCAGCGAGCCGGTGACGACGGGCGGGCCGGATACGGTCATCGCCGACGGCGCGGCGGCGCTCGGCCCGGTGATGCGGTCAGTGGACGAGCCGCTGATCAGCAAATTTGGGTCGCTCGACATCGTCAGTTTCAACACATCCGTCGGCGCGCCGCGCCATTGCCTCGGCTTTGTCCGCGCCTATGACGATCCGAACCTGCGAATTTCGGGTTGGTTCTGCCAAGGAGCGGTAAAGGACGGCGATTTCGTGCCGCGCGGCACTTTGGCCTGCGCGCTCGACCGGCTGACCTTGCTCGCCGCCGGCAGCGAGCCGAAAGTCGGCGCGTTGTTTGCCCAGGCCGAACTCAACCGCAGCTTTTGCGGGCAGCGCGAGCCGCTGCTGGCGCCGACGCCAAAACATCGCGCATTGTGGAAGGCGGCCGAAGCGCGCTGATCAGCCGATGCTGACCGTAATGCGATGCATCGGATTGCCGCCATAGCCATGCGGATTCCAGTGCGTGACCGCATAAGGCTGGCTGACGCCGCGCGCATCGGTGGCGCGCGCCATGATTTCGAAATAACCGTCCGACGGAAATTCCATACGCGCGGTCCAGCGCTGCCAGTCATGCGGATTTCTCAGTGCCGCCAGATCCGCCGGCCGCCAGGTCGCGCCGCCATCGGTGGAAAGATCGACGCGCGCCACGCGATGATCGCCGGCCCAGGCCGCACCGCGCAGATCGATCGCGCGCGTGCCGGCCGCGAACCGCGCCGCATCGGCCGGGCGGGTGATGATCGAGCGCACCGGCATCGATTCCAGATCGGCCAGATTGGAAAGATCGGCGGGCGCGCCAGGCTTCATCGGCTTCACCGGCACGCGGTAACTTTCGCCGCCCATGCCGGGACCGTCGTGATAACGGTCGCGGATCCAGATTCGCGTCAGCCATTTGGTCGAGATCGACGCCGGCCAGCCGGGGACCACCAGCCGCAACGGAAAGCCGTGCAACAGCGGCAAAGGTTCGCCGTTGATCGCCCAGGCGATCATGTTGCTGTCATCGAGAAGCTTCTTGATCGGAACGCCTCGCGACATTGTCGGCTTCTTGTTGCTGCCGGAGACGAGCGGATCGACGCCGTAATGACCGCTGAATACCGCGCTCGGCTTGAGCCGCGCAGCGTCGAGCACATCAGCCAGACGAACGCCGGTCCATTCCGCGCAGCCGGCGCCGCCGTGCGTCCACTGCACGCCTTTGGCGCGTGGTGAAAAAAACGCGCGGCCATTGCCGCCGCATTCGATCAGCAACCGGCGCGTTACCGGTTTGAAATTGGCTTTCAGCTCGGCCAGCGACAGCGACAGCGGCTCTTCGACTTCGCCATCGATTGTAAGCTTCCATTGTTCGGGGCGGCGCGTGCGCTCCGGCAGCAAGCCGTTATTGCGAATAAAAAATCTGGCCGTCGGCGTGGTGTCGTCGTCGAGCAGGCTTTCCGGCGTTTCCGCGACCAGCGGACGATCGCCAATAACGACCAGCCCGGCGGCTTTGCCGCGCATGGCTTGAGTTTTCTTGGGAGCGCGGGGAGCCTGTTTCTTTCGCACGCGCTTCGTCTAGCAGCTTCCGCGCAAATCAAACAAGGCGGCGCGTAGCGCTCATTGGTTGAGAAACGGATTCTGCCAGCCGCCCGGCGCCCCGCGCGCGCTCGGCGGATAGGTGGTCTCGAGATAGTTCAGCACCGTCTCGCGATCCTTGGCATCGAGCGCCGGCATGCCGTGCTTTTGCGTCATCAGCACGAGGGTCTCCTCCCACTGCCGGCGGCTGAAGCCTTGCTGCGCCACCAGCTTGAAATTGTGACAGGCTGTGCATGTATAAAAAGTATCGTCACGGCCGGCGCCGGCTGGAAATTCCTCCGGACTTTCCTCGCGCGGCGTGAACGTTTTCGGCTGCGCCATCGCCGTCACGGCGCAGGCCAAAAGGCCTGCGCCGGTCAATAGAGACAAGATATACCGCATGCTGCCTACGCGATCAGCACGGCGATGCGGTGCATGGTGTTGCCGCCATACCCGCTTGGGTTCCAGTTCGGCGGCGTATGCGGCTGCATACGGCCGTTCGAATCCATCGCGCGCGCCCAGATTTCGTAATAGCCGTCGCGCGGCAACTTCACGGCCGCGGTCCAGCGCTGCCAGTCGTATTTATTCTTCGGCTTTTCCAGCTTGGTCGGCTGCCAGGTCATGCCGTAGTCGGTCGAGACATCGACCCGCCGCACCGTCAGATCGCCGGCCCAGGATGCGCCGCGCAACTTCACCTCGCGCGTGCCGGCAGCCAGCTTTGCGCCGTTCGCCGGGCTGGTGATGATCGAGCGCACCGGCATCGATTCGAGAATCTTGAAATTCTTCGGATCGGCCTTTGAACCCGGCACCATCGGATTGATGGTGAGGCGATAGGACGTGCCGGTCATGCCCGGCCCGTCGTGCTCCTTGTCGCGGATGACGATTTTGGTCAGCCACTTCTGCGAGGCCGAGCCCGCCCAGCCCGGATAAATCAGCCGCACCGGACCGCCGTGAATGTTCGGCAAGGGCTGGCCGTTCATGCCCCAGACGATCATCGAATCGGGATCCATTGCCTTGGCGATACGCACGCCGCGCGACAGTGTCGGCTTGCTGGCGTCGCCCGACAGATGCAGGTCGGACGAATAATGCGCGGTGTAGATGCCCGCCGGCTTGACCCCCACCGTCTTCAACACGTCGGCGAGCCGCACGCCGGTCCATTCGGCGCAGCCGGCGCCGCCATTGGTCCATTGGTTGCCGCTGGCCGGCGGCGAGAAGAACGAGCGGCCATTGCCGCCGCATTCCAGCACCATGCGCCGCGTCTGCGCTTTGTATTTCGATTTGAGCTCGCCGAGCGTGATCTCGAGCGGCTTGTTGACCTCGCCTTCGATGACGAATTTCCACTTGTCCGGATCCTTGGTTTCCTCAGGGATCTGGCCGTTATTGCGGATATAGAATTTCTCGTAAGGCGTGGTGTCGTCGTCGAGCAGGTGCTCGGGCGTTTCCGCCACCAGCGGCCGCTCGCCGATCACCGACAGTTTGTCGCTCTTGCCGGGGAAGTTGAGGGGGATCGGGCCCTTTTTGGCCGCGGGCGCTGGCGGCGTGCCTTGCGCCATCGCCGCCGGGATCAGCCCGCCCGGCATGTTGGCGGCAAAGGGAATGGCCCCGCCCACCGCCGCGCTCATCGCGGCAAGTCCGGCGCCACCGAGAAAGCCGCGGCGGTTCGGTTCGGTCACACGGCCGAAAACCTCGGCATCGGCCCGTTGCGGGTCGTCGCGATAGAGCTCCTCGATTGATCGCTCGATTTTTTCCGACATTTGTTTCTCTCCCTCACCGCTCGCGGCGGCTTATGTGTACCTGTGGCCCACGCCACGGCACTTGGGAGAAGAAACGGATCAGCCCGGCGTTTTATTCCATCAGCCGGTACAGGGCGGCGCCTGAAGGCTGGCTTCGCGCAAGCGCGTTTCCATGTCCCGCTGTTCGCCGCGTCGCGTGGCGGCTTGCGCCGCCGCAGCGACCGCATCGAAACGACCCGCCGGCATGCCGAAGGCGACCAGCTCATAGGCCAGATCAGCCACCGTCCACGCCGCGCGGCTGGTGCCGCCGGTCGGCGCCATTGCGACAAGCGCCGGGCGCACCCGAAGTTCAAGCCGGCAACCTCGAGGGCCACGATAGGCGGCGACCAGGACAGAGGCGTCGCCTAGCCGTTCGACTTCGCCGCCGACCAAAGTGAGCCCGGCATGGGTCAGATCGGGAATGACCGGCGCGACCGGCAGCGCGGCAAGCGTCACGAACGGCGCGATGTCTGGTCGGGAAACCTGATCAGGTTGCGAATGCGGATAGAACGTCACGATGCCGAGCAGAAAAATTGCGGCGGCGGCCGCCGCCCATCCGGCCAGCGGTGGCGTCCGGCGTTTCGGGCGACCGCCTGAAATATCGATACCGGAAGCCGGCGCCTGTTCGGCGGAATCGACAATACAGGCCTTCAACCGCGCCAAGGTCGCATGCGCCTGCGCCAAATCCCGGCCGGCGGCGATCGAATCGGCCAGCGCGGCATGCTCGGCCGGCGGCAATTCGCCGTCGATCAGGGCATTGAGACGCTGCACGGCGTCGCCATTCTTGCGATCGGTGTCCATTTACTTCAATTGGCTCGACTTCAGGGGCCGCACAGAACTCGCCTCGATGGCCGCCAGCAGCGCCATCCGTGCGCGGGTGATACGGCTCATAATGGTGCCGATGGGGACGTTCAGAACATTGGCGGCCTCGGCGTAGCTGAAACCGGCAATGTCGATCAAGGCGATAATTTCCCGATGCGGCGGCGCGACATTCGCCAGACCCTGCTCGACGGTAATCTTGGCGATGCAGGCATTGTCGAAACGCCAAAGATCGACCGCGGGTTCGGCGTCGAGCGGCTCCGGCCGCTTGCGCCGCAGTTCGTCGAGCGCCGCGTTTCGCACAATCTTGAACATCCAGGCCCTATAGGCCGGCGCCGTGTCCGGCACGCGCCGGGCGCCGAGCGCGCACGCGACCGCTTCCTGCACCAGGTCGCGCGCGGTATCAGCATTGCCGACGATGGTGCGGGCGAAGGCCACCAGCCGCGGCAGCAGCGCCGGCAGCGCGAAATGTATGTCCGGCGGCATGTCTCCCCAGCTGGCCTCCCCAAGCCTGTTTGCAGTCTTTTGACGACTATCGGATCGGGACGTCGCCAATGCAACGGGCAAATCTTGCGTCCGAGCTGCCGGCCTTCCCCAGGAACCAACCGGGGCCGTTCTTTCTTAACGATTCGCGGGTGACTGTTGCCGGATTGGCCTATGTTCTTGGGCCGAAGCCCGCTAGACTGCGCTGCAACATTGAATCACCGGTTGGGGACTTTCTCATGCGCCTGAAATTCGTTGCCGCGACGTTGGCTGCCTTAGGCACTTTGGGCACTTTGGGCACCTTGGCCCTTATGGCCGCGCCGGCCCAAGCCCAGTCGAGCGAACGGCGCATCACGTCGAACGCGCGCGGCCACACGGTTTTCACCAGCCGCGACGAAGACGGTCGCACCCGCACCCGCGTCATCATCCAGCGCCGCTCCTATCTCGATCCGGGCACCGAAGTGCTGCCGGGCAGCCGCCGCGACAGCGATTACGCGACGTCGCTGGCCAACAACCGGGCATCCAGCGTCCTCAACAACACGGTGGGTGGCAGTAATCAGTCGCCGCTGCCGCAGCCGAACGAACTGGGCTACGGCAAGAACGCTCCGTTCCTGCGCTTCTGATCGCAGCCAAAATCTCAAATAAAAACGCGGCCCACCGGGCCGCGTTTTTTTATGCAAGCGCGGCGGTCTAGGCCGAAAGCTTTTCCATCTCCGCCAGAATTGCCGAGCCCATGTCCGCGGTGCTGACGCTCTTTTCGCCGGGCGCGGCGATGTCGCCGGTGCGGATGCCCTTGTCGAGCGTGGCGGCAATCGCGGCATCGATCATGTCGGCCTGCTTGCCCATGTCGAACGAATAGCGCAGCGCCATGCCGAACGAAGCAATCATGGCGATCGGATTGGCCAGGCCCTTCCCGGCAATATCCGGCGCCGAACCGTGCACCGGCTCATACAGCGCCTTGCGCTTGCGGGTTTTCGGATCGACTTCGCCGAGCGACGCCGAGGCCAACATGCCAAGCGAACCGGTCAGCATCGCCGCAATGTCCGACAGCATGTCGCCGAACAGATTGTCGGTCACGATGACGTCGAACTGCTTCGGATTGCGCACCAACTGCATGCCGCCTGAATCGGCGAGCTGATGCTCGAGCGTCACGTCCTTGAATTCGCGCGCATGCAGCGCCGTGATGACTTCGTTCCACAACAGGCCCGACTTCATGACGTTGCGCTTTTCCATCGACGTCACCTTGTTGCGGCGCTTGCGCGCCAGCTCGAAGGCGACGCGGCCGATACGCTCGATCTCGTAGGTGTCGTAGACCTGGGTATCGATGGCACGCTTCTGGCCGTTGCCGAGATCGGTGATGGTCTTGGGCTCGCCAAAATAAACGCCGCCGGTCAGCTCGCGCAAAATCATGATGTCGAGACCTTCGACCAGTTCGCGCTTGAGCGAGGAGGCATCGGCCAATGCCGGATAGGTCACCGCCGGACGCAGATTGGCGTACAGCGCCAGATCCTTGCGCAGGCGCAGCAGGCCGGCTTCCGGGCGCACGTCGTAGGGCACCTTGTCCCATTGCGGGCCGCCGACCGAGCCGAAGATTACGGCGTCCGCCGCCTTGGCCTTTTCCATGGTCGCATCGGTGATCGACACCTTGTGTGCGTCGTAGCAGGCGCCGCCGACCAGGCCTTCCTCGAAGGTGAATCGGTCTGGGCCGGTTTTGTTGAAGAAGTCGATGACGCGCTTTACCTCGGCCATGACCTCAGGGCCGATGCCGTCGCCGGGGAGCAGAAGGAGATTGTGGGTGGCCATGGACTTCCTCGCCGTTTTTAAACTCGCGCGGAGTGCTAAAGCGCCGCGCCCGGAATGGCAAGATGCCCGGACCTCTCGCTACTGCCCGGCGAATGGCTAAATCGGCTTTTCGTTTTGGCGGGGCAGCGTCGATCGGGCTCCGGGGGTGCCTTTGATCACGCTCAGGGAGCCGTCCGCTTCGAGCACCGCGGCTTCGATCTCGTCCAGATCGGCTATGCCTTGAGCGCGCGCCGCGGAGATCACTTCCTCTTCCGTGACCCGTTCACGACGCATCGCGCCGGTCAGGAATTTCCCCTGATAGAACAGCAGAGCGGGGTTCGATTTGACGATTTTTTCCGCAGCCCTCCAGCGCACCGAAATAAATGCGACAATGAATTGCAGCCCGCACAGCAACAGCAGCGCTGCCAAACCCTCGATGAGCTTGATGTCCTTGCTGACAATGACCGTTGCAAGCGTAGAGCCAAGCGCGACCGTGACGATCAGGTCGAACGCGTTCATTTTCGACAGCGTTCGCTTGCCGAAAATGCGGATGTAAATGACGAGAATGACGTAGGCCGCCGAGCCCACCACCGCGATACGAACAAGGCTGAACCAGTTCTCAAAAAACATTTGCGGATCCGCCTGAAAGTTATTTCATAGGCAACGAAAAGATGCTGCAACCGTTCCGCTGGACCGCCCGCGACAGGGCGTCCATCGGCACATGGCTGCAAATGGTGTATGCTGACGCAGGCCGGCTTCGACAGCGACGGGGATTGATGGTGACCAAGACAAACAGCGGTAATTTTTTCGAGGATTTCAAGCTCGGCCAGGTGATCCGCCACGCCACCCCGCGCACCGTCACTTCAGGCGACGTCGCGGTCTATAATGGACTGTTCGGGCCGCGCTTCGCGGTGCAGTCGGCCGACAGTTTCGCGGAAAAGGCCGGCTATGCCCGCGCACCGCTCGACGACCTGCTGGTGTTTCATGTCGTCTTCGGCAAGACCGTGCCCGATATCTCGCTCAATGCCATTGCCAATCTCGGCTATGCCGACTGCCATTTTCTGAAACCGGTTTATCCCGGCGCCACGCTGAGCGCGGTATCGGAAGTCATCGGCCTCAAGGAGAACTCGAACAAGAAGACCGGTATCGTCTATGTGCGGTCGCGCGGGCTGGATCAGGATGGCGCCACTGTGCTCGATTATGTGCGCTGGGTGATGGTGAAGAAGCGCGACGAGAACGCGCCGGCGCCGCCGGAAGTCGTGCCAACCTTGCCTGACAGCGCCGAAGTCGGATCGCTCGGCAATGGCTGTCCGATCATCAATAACGCGGGCTACGACGTCGAATTGTCCGGCAGCCCCTTCCGGCACGGCGATTACAAAGTCGGCGAAAAGATCGATCATCTCGTCGGCATCACCGTCGAGGATGCCGAACACATGATCGCGACGCGGCTTTATCAAAACACCGCGCGAATCCATTTCGACCACTTCACCGAACGCAAAGGCCGCTTCGGCCAGCGCCTGATCTACGGCGGCCACGCGATCTCGCTGGCGCGGGCGCTGTCGTTCAACGGCCTCGGCAATGCGTTTCACATCGCCGCCATCAATGGCGGGCGGCATGTGGCGCCGTTGATGGCCGGCGCGACCGTGTTTGCCTGGTCCGAGATTCTGGAATCGGCCGAATTGCATGGCCGTGAGGATGTCGGTGCGCTGCGCATCCGAACCGTCGCGACCAAGGACATGCCGTGCGACGGCTTCCCCTACAAGATCGGCAAGGAATACGACCCGGCGGTTATTCTCGATCTGGATTACTGGGTGCTGATGCCGCGGTAGGCTCCTTGTCATTCCGGGACGGCGCACATAAGCGCGTCTACGCGCGTCTTCGACGCGCTATGCGCCGGGCCCGGAATCCAGAGCCACATACCTTGCCGCCACTGGATTCCGGGTTCGCGCTTTCAGCGCGCCCCGGAATGACGAAGTCACACCACCGCCCGCAAGTGATCCACCAGCTGCCGCGCATAGGGCGGCAGGGCGTTATAATCGCGCACGCAGATCGACAGATTGCGCACCGCCCACGAATCGGTGAGATCGACGGCACGGATGGCCATGGTCTTGGCCGCCCATCGCGCCGTGGTCAGCGGCACCACGCCGACGCCGACATGATTTTCGACCATGCGGCAGACCGCGTCGAACGAGCGCAACTGCACGCGCAGGCGCAATGGCCGGCCGATGCGGTTGGCCTTGTCGGCAAGAAAGCGCTGGATCGCGCTGGCGCGATCGATGCCGACGAAATTGTAATCCAGCGTTTCGGCGAAACTGACGCTGTCGCGCTTGGCCAGTTCATGCCCTCCCGCCACCACCAGCACGAAGCGGTCGCTGCGAAACGGATAGGTCGTCAGATTGCCGGCATCGACGGTGCCGGCGACGATGCCGATATCGCCGACGCCTTCGGCGATGAGGCCGACGATTTCATCCGAAAGCCGCTCCTCGATATCGACGCTGACATTCGGGTGTCCGGCAAGAAAGCTGCCGAGCGCCTCTGGCAGAAACTCGGTCAGTGAATTGGTGTTGGACAGCACCCGCACCTGTCCGGCCTGGCCGCCGGCATAGACGCCGAGATCTTCCTGGAGCCGTTCGGACTGCTCGAGAATGGTCCGCGCATGGGCCAGCAAGGTGCGGCCGGCCTGAGTCGGCGTCACGCCCTGGCGGCCGCGCACCAGAAGCTCGGCCCCGAAGGCCAGCTCGAGCTTGCGGATGCGGGTCGATGCGGCGGCCAGCGCCAGATTGAGCCTTTCCGCGCCGTGCGTAATGCTGCCGGCCTCGACAATGTGCCGGAACAGGTTGAGGTCGGTAAAATCGAACCGCATGGCGGGACCCTGCTACCCTTCTTAATTGGCGAAGGAAGGCTACGTAAACCACATATTGATCAAGCATTTTACAACGTTTAGTTTCGCCTTTGAAGAAGTTATATTTGGTCCCATTCGAAAGTCGTGGTGCTGCAACCCTCTGGTGCGTTGCGGTAACCGCGTAGTTTGGCTACCAACCGGCCGCGACCGCCGACAGAGTTCCGGTGGTGCGATGTGGAGAATGACGATGGCCGAGCTTAAGGCTGAACCGACCGCGGGCGGGCGTCCGCGACCCATTTCCCCGCATCTGCAAATTTACCGGCCGATGCTGACGATGGTGATGTCGATCGTGCATCGCATCACCGGCGCAGCGCTTTACTTCGGCACGCTGCTGCTCGCCTGGTGGCTGGTCTCGGCGGCCTCCGGCCCCACCGCTTACGCCAATGTCGAATGGTTCATGGGCACGCTGATCGGCCGCGTCGTGCTGTTCGGCTACACTTGGTCGCTGCTGCATCACATGCTCGGCGGCATCCGCCATCTGATCTGGGACACGTTGCATGGCCTTGAGCCGGCGGATCGCGAAATGCTCACCATCGCCAATCTGGTCGGCTCGATCGCGCTCACCGTCGTGGTCTGGGTCGTCGGCTATCTCGCCATGGGAGGCCCGCGATGATCGGCCAGCGCCCCAACGAAATGCGCACCGCCGCCCGCCGCGTCCGCGGCATGGGCGCCGCGCGCTCCGGCACCACTCACTTCTGGCATCAGCGCGTCACGTCGGTGGCCGGCGTCTTACTGACGGTCGCGCTGATCGTCATCGTCGTCGCACTGCTTGGGCGCAGTCACGCCGCCGTGGTGCAGATCCTCGGCTCGCCGCTGGTCGCCATCATCATGCTGCTGTTCATCCTGAACAGCGCCTATCACATGTGGATCGGCATGCAGGAGATCATCCTCGATTACCTGCACGACGATAAATTCAAATTCTTGAGTCTGCTGGCGAACACATTCTTTTGCGTCGCTGTAGGCCTGGCTTCCGCCTTCGCCATTCTCAAGCTTTCGTTCGGAGTCTAAGGCCATGGCGTCAACAAACGGCAAAGCAAACGGCGGCCCCGCTGTCGGCGGCAAGGCCTACCCGATCGAGGACCACAGCTACGACGTCGTGGTTGTCGGCGCCGGCGGCGCGGGCTTGCGCGCTGTCGTCGGCTGCTCGGAAGCGGGACTGCGCACCGCCTGCATCACCAAGGTCTTCCCGACCCGCTCGCACACTGTCGCGGCGCAAGGCGGCATTGCCGCCGCGCTCGGCAATATGGGCGAGGACGACTGGAAGTGGCATATGTACGACACCGTCAAAGGCGCCGACTGGCTCGGCGACCAGGACACGATCGAATATATGTGCCGCAACGCGCCGGCCGCCGTGTACGAGCTTGAGCACTGGGGCATGCCGTTCTCGCGCCGCGAGGAAGACGGCAAGATTTATCAGCGCCCGTTCGGCGGCATGACCACACATTACGGCAAGGGCACCGCGCAGCGCACCTGCGCCGCCGCCGACCGCACCGGCCACGCCATGCTGCACACGATGTACGGCCAGGCGCTCAAGCATAATGCCGAGTTCTACATCGAGTATTTCGCGCTCGACATGATCATGGACGAGACCGGCCGCTGCCGCGGCGTCATCGCGCTCAACATGGACGACGGCACGCTGCATCGCTTCACGTCGAACATGACCATCATGGCGACCGGCGGCTATGGCCGCACCTATTTCTCCTGCACCTCGGCGCATATCTGCACCGGCGACGGCAACGCCATGGTGCTGCGCGCCGGGTTGCCGTTGCAGGACATGGAGTTCGTGCAATTCCACCCGACCGGCATCTATCCGGCCGGTTGCCTGATCACCGAAGGCTCGCGCGGCGAAGGCGGCTATCTGGTCAATTCCGAAGGCGAGCGCTTCATGGAGCGCTACGCGCCATCGGCCAAGGACCTCGCCTCACGCGACGTCGTTTCGCGCTCGATGACCATCGAAATCCGCGAAGGCCGCGGCGTCGGCAAGGAAAAGGACCACATTTTCCTGCATCTCGATCATCTCGATCCGGCCATTCTGCATGAGCGTCTGCCCGGCATTTCCGAGACCGCGCGCATTTTCGCCGGCGTCGATATCACCCGCGAGCCGATCCCGGTGCTGCCGACCGTGCACTACAACATGGGTGGCATTGCCACGAACTATCACGGCGAGGCGCTGACCAAGAAGGACGGCAACCCTGACACCGTGATCCCCGGCCTGATGGCGATCGGCGAAGCGGCTTGCGTCTCGGTGCATGGCGCCAACCGCCTCGGCTCGAACTCGCTGATCGATCTCGTCGTGTTCGGCCGCGCCGCCGCCCTGCGTTGCGCGGAACTGCTGACGCCCGGTGAAAAGCAGCCCGAACTGCCGAAGGACTCGGCCGACAAGGCGCTCGCCCGCCTCGACCACTTCCGTTACGCATCCGGCGGTACACCGACCGCGCAGCTTCGCCTGAAGATGCAGAAAGTGATGCAGAGCAATTGCGCCGTGTTCCGCACCGGCGAAATTCTCGAGGAAGGTCACCAGTTGATCCACCAGGTGTATGGCGGCATGACCGATATCGGCGTGTCCGATCGCTCGCTGGTGTGGAATTCGGACCTGATCGAAACGCTGGAACTGGACAATCTTATTTCGCAGGCCGTCGTCACCATGGACTCGGCGCGCAACCGCACCGAAAGCCGCGGCGGCCACGCCCGCGAGGATTATCCGGACCGCGACGACAAGGAATGGATGAAGCACACTTTGGCGTGGATCGACACCAAGGGCGACGTGAAGATCGACTACCGTCCGGTGCACACCTACACGCTGACCAACGACGTTTCGTATATCGAACCCAAAGCCCGGGTGTACTAAGATGGTCGAAATCACGCTGCCGAAGAACTCCAAGGTCACCGAAGGCAAGACCTGGCCGCGCACGTCGCACGCCACCAACCTGACCGAGTTCAAGATCTACCGCTGGAATCCGGATGACGGCGCCAATCCGCACATCGACACTTATTATGTCGATCGCGACAATTGCGGCCCGATGGTTCTCGACGCGCTGATCTGGATCAAGAACAACGTCGACCCGACGCTGACGTTTCGCCGCTCCTGCCGCGAGGGCGTCTGCGGCTCCTGCGCGATGAACATCGACGGCACCAACACGCTCGCCTGCACCAAGGCGATCGACGACAACAAGACGCCGCTCAAGGTCTATCCGCTGCCGCACCAGCCGGTGGTCAAGGATCTGGTGCCGGACCTGAAGAACTTCTACGCGCAATACGCCTCGATCGAGCCATGGCTGCACACCGTGTCGCCGACGCCTGAAAAGGAATGGAAGCAGAGCCACGAGGACCGCAGCAAGCTCGACGGCATGTACGAATGCATCCTGTGCGCCTGCTGCTCGACCTCATGCCCGAGCTATTGGTGGAATTCGGATCGTTATCTCGGCCCCGCCGCTTTGTTGCAGGCCAATCGCTGGGTGCAGGATTCGCGCGATGAGGCGACCGGCGAGCGGCTCGACAATCTCGAGGACCCGTTCCGGCTGTACCGGTGCCACACCATCATGAACTGCTCCAAGGCCTGCCCGAAGGGGCTCAATCCGGCCAAGGAAATCGCCACGCTGAAGAAGGCGCTGGTCGACAGGCAAGTCTGATTTGCAAGTCTGATTTGCAAGTCTAATTTGCAGGTCTGATCGGGACAGCTTTTTCGCGATCTCAAATCGACATGGCGCGGGTGGCGCCAGCCGCCGTTATTGCCTAAGCTCCCGGAAATATTTTTTGGGAGGACAATGACGATGACGATGCGAATGACGGTCCGCAACCTGGGCCTTTCTCTTCTGGCCGCCGCGCTGCTGACCGGGGCCATCGGGCGCCCGGCTCAGGCGCAGAAATATCCCGACCATCCGGTGAAGATCGTCCTTCCGCTCGGCGCTGGCGGCGTCGGCGACATCACCGCGCGCATTCTTGCCGATAAGCTCGGCGAGAAAATGGGCGAGCGCTTCGTCGTTGAGAACATGCCCGGAGCGGGCGGCATTACCGCGATGCGATCCGTCATTGCGTCCCCCGCCGACGGTTATACTTTGCTGCTGGGAACCGGCGGCATTGCCAGTTCCATCCCGCTTTACAAGCAGTTTCCGGTCGACGTCCTGAAGGACCTGACGCCGGTTTCGTCGCTTGGCTATTTCGATTGCCTTCTGGTCACCAATGGCGAGTCCGAGTTCAAGACGCTGGCCGACTTCCTGAAGGCGGCCAAAGCCAGCCCCGGCAAGCTCAATATCGGCACCATCAGCGCCGGCGGCGTCCAGAACCTGACGGCGAACTACTTCAAGCAGGCGGCCGGTATCGACGTCGTCGTCGTTCCGTTCAAGACCACGCCGGAAGCGGTTGTCGCGCTGTTGCGCAACGACGTCCATATGGTGATCGATTTCTACGCCGCGCTCAAAGGCAACGTGGCCGACGGCAAGTTGAAGGCTGTCGCCTGGGCCGGACCGACTCCGTCTCCGGCGCTGCCCGATGTAAAAACCGCGGCGTCGCAGGGTGTGAAAGGCTTTGAAGCCAATTCCTGGAACTCGATCTACGTCAAGGCGGGAACGCCGCCGGCCGTGATCGAAACGATCAACAAGGCGATGCGCGAAGTCCTGAGCGACGCCACCGTCAAGTCCAAATTGCTTGCCCTCGGCATCGACTCGAAGCCCAGCACGCCGGCCCAGATGGACGCGCAGATGCGCGGCGACATCAAGAAGTGGGCCGAGGTGATCGAGAAGGCCGGCATCGCAAAGCGCTAAACGGTCCACCGCGCGATCGGAACATTCGTACCGTCCTCACGTTGTTTTAGCCAACAACGTGAGGACGTCATGGCCGACAACGATACCGATCGCGTCTGGGAACTGACGAAGAAAATTCCGATCTGCATGCTGTCCACATGGACGGGAAAGGAATTGCGCGCCCGGCCGATGGATGCGCGCGCCCGGCCGGACGAAAACACCATTTATTTCCTGACCGACGCGCGGCACCACAAGGACGATGAGATCGCGCAGTATCCGCAGGTGATGCTGGCCTTCGCCGACACCGACTCGATGAAATTCTTGTCGCTGTCCGGCCGCGCCATCGTCAGCAACGACCGCGCCAAGATCAAGGAACTCTGGGAGCCGACCGCGCAGGCGTGGTGGAAGGACGAGAACGATCCCAACATCCGGGTCCTGAAGGTCACCCCGACCGAAGCGGAGTTCTGGGATGGTCCCGGCAAGGTTGTCAGCATGGTCAAAATGATGATGGCCGCCGCCACCGGCAGCCGCCCGAATATCGGCGAAAACCGCAAGGTTTCGATGTAATCGGCGCGATTCACACCGATAACCCTCTTCGCGAGGACAACCCGATCCGCAACTTATGCTTGCCTGAGTTGTATTGCTGACGCACTCTTAGCCTTGTGGGGGCTGAGGGTGTCGCGTTGCGTTGGGGCCGCGTTGGATCGGCGATTGTCTTCGTGCTGTTGGCCGGTGCCTGTGCGCCGGTCAGCCGGTTACCGGCATTGGACGAGAATGCCGTCGAGTCCGAACAGCGTCTTGAGCAGATTGCGCACATCCGCAAATACTATGCCGAACTGCACCGCGTCGACACGGTCGCCTTCCGCATCCGCACAGCCAACCGGGCAGACTGCCACGGCTGGGAGTCGGCGCAGATCGGCCTGCATGCGGCAACGCCGCAGAGCCTGCCGCGCAAGTATCGCTCCTACTCGCGCGAAGCGCTCGATCTGACCTGGGCGCGGCCGACAGTCATCTCGGTGGTGGAGAATTCGCCGGCGTCAGAGGCCGGCATCGTCAGCGGTGACGAAATCATCGCGTTCAACGGCGAACTCATTCCGGTGACCGGCACCGCCGGCTGGATAGCCGGCTGGCTCAAGCATCACGGCGCAAGACCCTTGCAAGCGAACATTCGGCGCGACGGCGAAGACCGCACCGTGACCATCAACCCGGTGATGGGCTGCGCTATTCCGATAAACTACGTGACCGACGACGTAGTGAACGCATCGACGGACGGCAAAAGGATCACCGTTCATTCTGCCTTCGTCACGCTGACCAAGACTGACGCCCAACTCGCGCTTGTGATTGGTCATGAACTGGCGCACGCAAACCTCGGTCACATCGACAAAAGAATTTTCAACGCGGCACTCGGCTGGGTCGGCGGCACAGCAATCGATGTCGGCATTCTCGCCGGCGGTATTTCCACAGGCGGCGCCTTTGGCAAGGAGTTCAAAAAAGCGGGGCTGCGCGCCTATAGCGTCAACTTCGAGCGCGAAGCCGATTATGTCGGTGCTTACTACGCCGCGCGCGCGGGTTACGACCTCAATGGCGTTGAAGAAGTCTGGCGCGCTGTCGGCCTATCGCATCCCGACTCTATTCGCCTTGCCAGCACTCACCCGATTACCGCAGTGCGTTTCGTGCAAATAAGAAAAGTCGCCGAGGAAATCGCCGACAAGCGCCGGCGCAATCTGCCGCTGGTGCCGGAATTGAAATTCATGCAGGCAGAAAGCGAGCCGGAGCCGCAAAGCGCCAACACCTCTGATTATGCGCATTCCTTGGAGAGACACAGCTTCTCCAGCTCCGGAAACGGCTTATAGGCGGCGTTGACGCACTGGTCCTTGGTCGCGGCGACAAACTGGTTCAGCCGCCCGGCATAGAATACCGCTATGTGAGTTGTGACCCCGGTGTACCGTTTTGCCGAGTCGCGCGAATTCTCCCGAACACAAACAACGTAACGCGGCTCACGGCCGACAGGCATCAGCGCCGGCTCGCTGATTGCAGCGTCTCGCACGTTGGTCGGATCGCCGAGCGTTTGTCTCAGAGTGTCGAGAATTTCCTGCTTGTAATTGACGGGAACGATATTGGGATCGGGCTCTTTCGGCTTGCCGAGGTATTCGTTGGCCCCGCAGCCCGCCACCGCCAGAGCAAAGGCGGCAGCAACAGCGATCCGCAGCACGCGTGTCGTCATCGGAAATCTCCCGGTCGAAAAGGCTTCTCTCAATCCTTCTTCAGCGTCCGCTTGCGCTGCGCCAGAGTACGCAGCCGCAACGCATTGAGTTTGATGAACCCTTGCGCATCCTTCTGGTCATAAGCGCCCTTGTCGTCCTCGAAGGTGACGAGCGTCGAGGAGTAGAGCGACGCCTTGCTCTCGCGCCCGGTGACGATGACATTGCCCTTGTAGAGCTTGAGCCGCACCTCGCCCTCGACCATCTCCTGCGATTTGTCGATCAGCGCCTGCAACATCTCGCGCTCGGGCGAGAACCAGAAGCCGTTGTAGATCAGCTCGGCGTAACGCGGCATCAGCTCGTCCTTGAGATGGCCGGCGCCGCGGTCGAGCGTGATCGATTCGATGGCGCGGTGCGCCACCAGCAGGATCGAGCCGCCCGGCGTTTCATAGACGCCGCGCGACTTCATGCCGACGAAGCGGTTCTCGACCAGATCGAGCCGGCCGATGCCGTTGTCGTGGCCGAGCTGGTTGAGCCGCGCCAGGATCGACGCCGGCGACAGCACGACGCCGTCGATCGACACCGCATCGCCCTTGGCAAAACCGATGGTGACCGAGGTCGCCCGGTCGGGCGCCTCCATCGGCGAGATGGTGCGTTGATAGACGATCGGCGGCGCCTCAACGGCGGGATCTTCGAGAACCTTGCCTTCGGACGACGAATGCAAAAGATTGGCGTCGACCGAGAACGGCGACTCGCCTTCCTTGTCCTTGGCGATCGTGATCTGGTGATCGCGCGCGAACTTCAGCAGTTCCTCGCGGCCCTTGAATTCCCACTCGCGCCACGGCGCGATGATCTTGATGCCGGGCTCGAGCGCATAATAGCCAAGCTCGAAGCGGACCTGATCGTTGCCCTTGCCGGTGGCGCCGTGACAGACGGCATCGGCGCCGACCTTTCGCGCGATCTCGATCTGGCGCTTGGCGATCAAGGGCCGCGCGATCGAGGTGCCGAGCAGATACTGGCCTTCATAGACGGTGTTGGCGCGAAACATCGGGAAGACGAAGTCGCGAACGAATTCCTCGCGCAGGTCGTCGATGAAAATGTTCTCCGGCTTGATGCCGGCGCGCAGCGCTTTTTCGCGCGCCGGGGTCAGCTCTTCGCCCTGGCCGAGATCGGCGGTGAAAGTGACGACCTCGCAGCCGTAAGTGGTTTGCAGCCACTTCAGAATGATCGAGGTGTCGAGCCCGCCGGAATAGGCCAGCACCACCTTCTTCACATCGCCTTTATTCATTGATCGCCCTTGAGAATTAGCCGGAATGCGGCCGAAAATCCGGTCGGACTATAGGCGGAGCAGCCTTGGGCGCAAGCGCGTCCGGCGTGCGGCCATGGTTGCAATCTGGCACTGTCGTCCCAGGGAATGCAATCTTTTGTTGTAGACGAAAATTCTCGCCCCGTGCCTATGAGATCGTGCCGGACAACGATCCGGCCGCGCTGTCGGGAGGATTGCGCGCACGTATACTCCACCAGGGCAAGCCGCTTGCCGGGTTGACCTTCGAGGTATCGAAGCCATGATGGCAAAGCTGGCGCAAAGGCTGGCACAAGTCCTGTTGCTTTGCCTGTTGTGGCCGGCAGCCGCGTCCGGCCACGAGATCGGCACCAGCAATGTCCGGCTGACATTGCACGACGACCGCACCTGGTCGGCCGAGATCGCCACCGCGCCGACGGCGCTCGCCAGCAAGATCGGCCCGCAAGCGGGCCAGCCGCGCGTCGCAGACCTGACCGCCGATATCGTCCGCACGCGGCTGAATGCAGCAACGCAGATCATCGCCGACTATATCGAGGTGCGCTTCGACGGCGCGGTATCGCCGGTCCGCGTTTCGGTGGTGCAGGTCGAGATGCCCGCCGACAACGCCCTGCCCGCTTTTGTCGTTCTGCGCGCCGAAGGACCGGTTCCCGCCAATGCCAAAGTGGTCACATGGCGCTATGGCCTGGTCTATTCGACCTATGCGGTCGTCTTTGCCGAGGAGAGCGGCGGCAGCCCGGTGACGCAATGGCTCGATAGTGATGCCGAGAGCAAGCCGTTTGATATTCGCGGCAGCCGCCCGCCGCCGTCGCGGCTCGATATCGTCTTGCAATATCTAACGCTCGGCTTTGAGCATATCGTACCGGAAGGGCTCGACCATATCCTGTTTGTGCTCGGCATTTTCCTTTTGACGCCGCGGCTGAAGCCGATCCTGGTGCAGGTTACCGCCTTCACTATCGCGCATTCGGTCACGCTCGGCCTCACGATGTACGGCGTGCTGTCGCTGCCGTCGCACATCGTCGAGCCGCTGATTTCGCTGTCGATCGCCTATGTCGCCATCGAGAACATCGTCACCTCGAGGCTGACGCCGTGGCGGCCGGTGCTGGTGTTCGGCTTCGGCCTCATTCACGGCATGGGCTTTGCCGGCGCGCTCAGTGAGCTGCGTCTGCCGCGCGAGGAGATCATCCCGGCGCTGATCAGCTTCAATGTCGGCATTGAACTGGCGCAGCTCGCCGTGATCGCCGCCGCCTATTTCGCGGTGTCGTTCTGGGTCGGCGATAAATACTGGTACCGCGCCCGCGTCGTCATGCCGGTCTGCGCGGCCATCGCCGCCGCCGGCCTGTTCTGGACGGTGCAGCGAATACTGGAAACTTAGGCTGTCACATCCTCGTAGACATCGACATCGGCGGCACCGGCCAACATCGCCCGCCATCCGGTCAGGAAGGTGCGGATCATCGGATCGCTGGAGACCTTCTGGCGATTCATTTCCATCGCCGCATTGGCCTCGTATTCGATCTCGATGCAGAATTGCGCCGGATCGTCGACATTCTGCAGGAAGCGAGGCTTGGTGCCGCCGAGGGCGCGATAGAACGGCGCCGAACTGCGCATCAGCATCAGCACCTGCGCCGGATCGCCGAGCGCCCGCATTTTCATTTGCAGCACGCGCCGCAGGGCTTTCTCCGCTTCCGCCATCAAGAACCTCCGGTACGAGCCGCCTCAACCATGTCGGTTAATGTTACCGCGCAAACGCGCTACTGCGCCACCACGCGTTGCGATATTTCTGGTGCCCAGAGCTGAACTGTCACCATTGGGGCATTCGATGTCAAAAGTTAACGCCAGTCTCGCCGCCGCCTTCGCCGGCGCCGTGCTGATCGCGGCCACGCCGGCGCTCGCCGCGCAGTGCAATCACAAAAGCGGCTTCACCGGCTTCCTCGCGGACTACAAGAAAGAAGCCGCCGCGCAGGGCATTTCCGCGCGCGGTCTCGCCGCGCTCGACGGCGTCACGCTCGACGAGGCGGTCATCGCCGCCGACCGCCGGCAGAAGGTTTTCAGCCAGACCTTCGAACAGTTTTCCGGCCGCATGATTTCGAAGAGCCGGCTCGCCATCGGCGAGCGGATGATGCTCACCCACGCCTCGATGCTGCAACGGATCGAAAAGCAGTATGGCGTGCCGGGCGCCGTCCTGGTGGCCATCTGGGGCCTGGAAACCGATTACGGCACCGTGCACGGCAAGCGCTCCATCGTGCGCTCGGTCGCCACTTTGGCCTATGACTGCCGCCGCTCCGAGAAATTCCACACCGAGTTGTATTCGGCGCTGCACATCATCGACCGCGGCGACATGCCGGCCGCACAGATGGTCGGCGAATGGGCCGGCGAAATCGGCCAAACGCAGTTCCTGCCCAGCTCCTACGACAAGTATGCCGTCGACTTCGACGGCAATGGCCGCCGCGACCTGGTCGGCAGCGTGCCGGATGTGCTCGCCTCGACCGCGAATTATCTCAAGGGCCATGGCTGGCAACGCGGCCAGGCTTGGGGTCCGGGCCAGCCGAACTTCGAGGCCATCAAGGCCTGGAACAAGGCCGAGGTTTACGCCAAAACCATCGCGCTGTTCGCCGAGAGGCTCAACGGCGGCAAAAGCAAACAAGCGAAAAACTGATCGCCGACGCATAGCGACGAAAAAACGCCGGGTTTACACCCGGCGTTTTTTTTCACCACCAGCCGCGGCGGCGGGCCATCTTTTCGTCGTCATCGCCTTCCAGCGCCGGACCGGCGATTTCGTTAGCGGCGCGATGGCCAAACCATCGCCATCGTCTGCGCGACCGCGCCACGAAACGTTCGATGGCGCGCTCAGTGCCTTCGTCGGTCAAGCGCGTGCGCGGCCAGCGATAGATCAGCCCGTGCATCAGCCAGATGATGAGAAACGTGAACACGCCGGCGAAGATGACGTCGCTGAGGAAATGTCCGCCGGCCATCACCCGCATTGCCGCCATTGCGGTGCCGAGCGCCAGCGCCGCGCCGACGGCAACCACACGCACGGGCGGTGGCGTCAGGACTGCCGGCGCGATGGTCCAGAACGCACCCGAGACGTCACCGGACACGAACGAACAATTGTTCGGGCAATCGCCGCGCGTGCTCCACCACGGTACGAAAGTCTCGGCTCCGTCGAACTGCTTGACGTCGATTGGCCGCGACCGGCCCCAATGATCCTTGAGCACGACATTGACGAGCAGGCCGGGCCCGAGCGCCATCGTCACAACCAAAAACAGAATGGCGCGGCCCGACAGCAGCATCTTGCGGCGCGGCAGGATCAGCTTCCAGGCCAGGGCCGCGAGCACAATGACGATGATCACCGTGCTGACCCACAGGCCGGCATCGCGCGCCATCATCAGCGGCGGGTAGATCCGCCAGGCAAACGCGTTGGTGCCTTCGACGTAATCGTGGAAATGCCGCGCCACGCGCAAATCGAGTTCCGGATAGAGCCCGAACAGCAGGCCGGTGACGGCGGCGATGCCGAGCGCGATCAGAAGGCCGGTGCGGTTCATACTGGTCCCTAAAGAATGCGCGGGGTCTAGCCGACAGCGGCGCAATTGAAAAGCCAGCAACGGCAGGCGCGGCGATTTGACTTCTTATTTTGACGCGTTTTCTTCACGCGAACCGGTGCCCACTTCGCTTGAAAACGCTCTAGGGTCAGGACTCATTGATCACAGCCAGAAGATGACGACTGCAGCAATGCAGATTGCTGACATGAAGGTGTGGGCGCATCGGTCGTAACGGGTATGGATACGTCGCCAGTCTTTGAGCCTGCCGAACATATTCTCGATCCTGTGA
>CAMBQQ010000002.1 GCA_945870035.1 Rhizobium sp. Q54
CCACCGGCCGACCCTGCGCCATCAACACATCGACCTGCCGAAGCTTCGCAACGATCTCTTCCGCCGTATGTCTCTTCCTCGCCATTGATCCAATCCTCCATGGTCAAAACCATACTTCAGGGAGGACCACTTCAAAGGGGGCAGATCAAGGCCCAAAGGCATTAGGCCTCCGGCCACGACGAAGGTTCGTAAGCAGCACGAAGAGCATCAGCGACGCGGATCGGAACCGAACATTCGTATTGAAACGCCGGCAGCCCCAAGTCGCAGGGCAAGAACCTTGTCGGGATCAGTATCCGAAATCCGAGGCCAGGAGCTCATTGAATATTTCGCGGTTCGCGTGTCACCCAGCGCGTGCTCGACGGCAATCGTCCTAGAGTGATGGCGAGTTCTGGGGGGGTGTTCGCCGTACCGAGTATAAAGCGGTCAGGCCGTAACAGCGCAGCTCTAGTTGAAAAACGATCGAGGTGAGTTTGCACGTCCGGCGCGTTGTGCGTCGCCACGACCGCGAGACCCTCAGGCAGCGGCACTGCATCGGCCAACGCTGCATCGACAACGAGCACGAATTCATGACCGATGGTCATGTCCATGCGACGGCCGTCGGCCAGCAAAGGCTGGCCGAACAGCCGGCCGGCATGGGGTCCGACGCCGAGGCCCGGCCCTAGCGACGGACGGATCGATTCCATCTTGCCGCTGCCGCTGCGGTTGGCCAAGGCCGCACGCACCTCGTCATGCGAGCCCGCCATATTGATGATACTGCCGAGGTGGACGGCAGTTTTGATGTACTCGACCGCGTTCGGATGCCGTTCCGATTGATAACTTTCGAGCAGCGCCTCGTCGCCAGTGCGCACGGCGCGGGCCAGTTTCCAGCCGAGATTGGCGGCGTCGCGCAGGCCGGTGCACATGCCCTGCCCCATGAAAGGCGGCGTTTGATGAGCGGCATCGCCGGCAATCAACAGCCGGCCCTTGCGCCATTCGGATGCGACCAGCGAATGAAAAATGTAGACGGCAGCCCGCTCGATCTCGCCGTCCTCCGGTGTAATCCATCGAGACAAACGTTTCCATACTTCCGCCGGCGCCGTCAGGACAGCGCCATCGACATCGGGAGGTACTTTCATCTCCCATCGCCGGCGTCGCTTGGGACCCCTGACATAAGTCATCGGGCGATCCGGATCGCAGAATTGCACGGAATAATCGCCGAGTTCGGGCATTTCACGCTTGAGCACCACGTCGACGACCAGCCAGCGCTCGTGAAATCCAAGATCCTCCATCGGGCTTTCAATGAACCGGCGCACCAAAGAGCGCGCACCGTCACAGCCGACGACATATTTCGCGCGAACCCGCCGGATGCGGCCATTGGCCGTGTCCTCATAGCGCAGATGGACACAATCTTCCTCGTCTTCGAGGAAAAACACATCGGCGCGGGTCCGCACCTCGACTGTCGGCCGCGCCGCCATCTTGTCGCGCAACAGGCGCTCCAGGTCGGGCTGGTAAAACCTGTAATTTGAACGCCAGCCCTGCGGCCCGACCTCCAGCGAGCGCGGCCAATCGAGCAGCAGTTCGCCGTTGCGATCGACGAACCGCATGCCGGGGTGCGCTGCGGTCAGCGGCTCGAGGTCATCGGCAATTCCGATCCACTGGAACACGCGCATGATCTCGTCGTCGAACACGATGGCGCGCGGTAGCGGGTACGGTGCGGCTTCCCGCTCCAAAACGAGCGTGCGGATGCCGCAAAGGCCGAGCAGATGGCCAAGCACGCCCCCGGTCGGTCCGTAACCGACCACGACAACATCGAAATCTTCCATGGACACTTTTCTTCTAAACCGGTTTGGCCAATTCGCCGTAAAGCCAAGGACAATCGACGAGTGCCGGCGCGCGGATGCCGCGCTTGGCCAAGTCCAACCGCATGTCACGCAGCCTTTTGCGTCCGCCCTCTTCCGTCAGATGCAGCCGCTCGTGCCCCCAGAAACTCGGACCGCCGGTCGTTTGGTGCGGCTGCCATGTCGCCGGGTCGATCTGCCGTCCGCCCCAACCACTCTCAACAAAAAAACCGGACGGCGTATGGGCGTAAAACGAGGTCATGTAGTCGTTGGTGTGGCGGCCGAGCGTATAGGCAACCCGGCCTTCCTGAAGGCAGGCCAGATCGTAACCCTGGCCGACATCGTCGAGATGGTCGAACTCCACCATGAAATGATGAAACCCTTGCCGGCCCGAGCCAACGATCGCAAAGCTGTGGTGCCGGTTGTTGACGTGAAAGAAATACAGGCCATAAGGCTCGAGGCCGTAATCGGAGACGCGGAAGTCGAGCAAATCTCTGTAGAACGGCAGCATCGCATCGACATCGCGCACATGCAGCACGGCATGGCCCATGCCCATCGGCCCCGTTTTGAAGCCGGTGATCGGCCTCCCTGGCACGAATGGATCGGACGCAATCATTGGCTTCCAGACCAGCTCAACACGATTGCCCATCGGATCGTCGAAAGCGATCATCTCATCGACGAGGCGTTGATCGGCGAGCGACTTCGGCCCATGGGAGACGCGGACGCCGGCATCCTCGAGGCGCGCGGCGTAGAGATCGAGATCCGAGCGCTGCTCGACCTCCCATCCCATAAAGGCCAGCGTCTCGCCGGGCTCGTCGGCGACGATGAGCCGTTGCGCCTTGTCGTCCATTCGAAATGCGAGCGTGCGGCCGCCACGGTCGATCTTCTGCATGCCGAGCAGGTTGCCGGCGAAATCGGACCAGTCGTCCAGTCTGTCGGAGCGCACCCCGATATATCCCAAAGCCGCAATGGCCATCGCGAGCCTCTCTCTGTCGATCCTGCCGGCCGGCGGTGAAATGAACCGTCGAAACGCCCGCTGGCAACTTCCTGGCGAGCGGATGACCTTATCCAATAACCAACTTTCTGTCCATTACTTGCTGACCAATTTATCATATTCTGATAATATAGGAACTATTTTGTGTCCTGGACGGAGACCCTGGGTTAAGGTTGGCGGCATCAGGGAGTGAGCGAATGGCGGCAGTTCTGACGGCGCTGACCGGTTGTCTCGGCGCCGATTGCGTCAGCGTCGATGCCGCCGATCTGCGCGGCCACGCGCGCGACTGGCAGACGGATCCCGCCGACGCGGTCGTCCCGATCGCCGTGATCCGTCCGCGCAATACAGCCCAGACATCGGCCGCGCTGCGACTCTGCGCCGAGCATCATATTCCCCTGACCGTGCAAGGCGGACTGACCGGCCTTTCCGGCGGCGCCGTGCCGGCAACGGGCGGCGTGGCGCTGTCGCTGGAGCGCATGAACCGGATCATCGACATCGATCCGGTCGGTGCGACGATGACCGTGCAGTGCGGCGTTACCCTGCAACAGGTCCAACAGGCGGCGGATACGGAAGGAATGTTCTTTCCGCTCGACTTGGGCGCGCGAGGCTCCTGCACCATCGGCGGAAATATCGGCACCAACGCCGGCGGCAACAGAGTCCTGCGCTACGGCATGATGCGCGACCTTGTCCTTGGGGTGGAAGTGGTGCTCGCCGACGGCACGGTCGTGAACAGCATGAATCGCATGCTCAAGAACAATTCGGGCTACGATCTGCGCGGCCTGTTCATCGGCAGTGAAGGCACTTTGGGGATCGTGACCCAGGCGGTGCTGCGGCTGTTCGACCGGCCGGAAACACGGCACACCGCGCTTTGCCTCGTTTCGGGATTTGACCAAGCCGCCAGAATGCTTCGGCTTGCCCGCTCGCAGCTTGGCCTCACCCTGTCCGCCTATGAACTGATGTGGCCGAAATTCTTCAGCTTCGCCAGCGAGACCAGCGGCGTGCGGCCTTTCGGCCTCGCTGCCGAAGGCTTAGGGCTCCTGATCGAAGCAAGCGGAGCGGCGCGCGATGAGGCCTTGTTCGAAAACCTCATGGAAGATGCCTTCAACGCGCAACTCCTCGTCGACTGCGTGATTGCGCAATCCTTGCACGATACCGAATCTTTCTGGAATCTGCGCGATGCGTCCGGCGACCTGCGCACGCATTTCTGGCCGAACGCGAACTTCGACGTCTCGGCCCCGACCGGGAAACTGGGCGATATGGTCGATGAACTGGAGCGGCGCGCCGCCGCCCGCTGGCCGGACGTCCAGATCGCGGTCTTCGGCCACATCGCCGATGGCAATATCCATATTGCCGCGAAAACGGACGTGAAGCCTTTTCCCCTGCGCGAGATCGAACAGTTGGTTTACGGGCTGGTGGGCGACTTTAACGGATCGATTTCCGCCGAACACGGCATTGGACTGGCAAAGAGAGATTATCTGCACCACACGCGATCCCGGGAAGAAATCGCCGTCATGGCGCGCATCAAGCACGCGCTCGACCCGCACGATCGCCTCAATCCCGGCAAGATTTTTCCATCCGGCTGAGGATCGTTCGAACGATCCGGCAAAATTTCAATCCATGCCGTAAAGCGCTTCCACTTCGGCGCTGATCCGCAATTCGACGAGCGAGGGTCCATCGCTGGCGAAGGCTTCGGCCAAAGCGGCGTCGAGATCCTGCGCCGCCGACACGCAACGGCCGGGAACGCCATGGCCGGATGCCAAAGCGACGAAGTCGAGGCCGGGCAAGTCAATGCCGGGGGCCCCGCCGCCTTTCATGAGACGGCTGAAAGAACGCATCGCGCCATAGCCATAATTGTTCAACACGAGGAAGGCGACCGGTGCGCGGCATTGCGCAGCCGCATAGAGTCCCTGGATCGTATACATCGCCGACCCATCCCCGATCAGGCAGACCACGCGCGGAAACCGGCCGGAAAGAGCGACGCCGACCGCCGCCGGCAGCGCGAAGCCGAGGCCGCCGCTCGCCATGGCAAAATACTCGCGCTCCAGATCGAACAGGCGTTGGGCATGGATGATCTCCTTGTGCGACGGCGCCTCTTCGACGACGGCGCAGCGCGACGGCAGCAGAGCGGCGATGCGCGAAATGACATGCTGCGCCGTCATGGCGGCAGCCGGCGCGGCCGGCACGGTTTGCGCCGGCCGGGCCTTTGCCGGGCGGGAATGCGGCAGCCGTTCAACGAGCGCGGTGATCGCCGCGCCGGGAGCGGCCACAGTCACCGTACGGGCCAGCGAACTGGCCGCCTGGTCCGGATCGTCGGTGATCTGCATGACCATGTTCAGGTTGTCGAACAGCAACATGTCGCCATCGACATGAAGCACGAAGGCCGGCGCACCAACGACCAGCACAACATCATAGGGCGCCAGCGCGCGAACCAGCGGACCGGGCACCGCCGGCAGCACGCCCTGATAAAGCGCATGCGATTCATCGAACGTCGATCGGCTCGGAATGGGGGCGGTGTAGACATCGGCCTGAAGACGTTCCGCCAGCATCACAGCGGCTGGTCTTGCATCGTCCCGCGCCACGCCGGCGCCAAACACCAACGCCGGGTTGACGGCTTTGGCCAGCTTTGCGGCAATGGCATCGAGCGCGGCGGGATCGAAGCTGCCATCGGCCAGCGCTGCCGCGGTGCGGATCTGCCTCGCCTCGCGGTGCCAGTCGTCGGAAGGGATCGATATGAAAACCGGGCCGCGTGGACGCTGCATCGCGATCGCATGGGCCTGCCGCAACGCGACCGGCACATCCTCGGGCCGCGCCGGCTCGCAACTCCATTTGACGTAGGGTTTGGGAAAGCTCGCCGCGTCGGCGGCGCCGAGGAAAGGACGATAGGGCAGCAAGCCCCGCGATTGCTGCCCGGCGGTGATGACCAATGGCGTTTGGTTCTTGAAAGCGGTGTAGATGCTGCCCAGCGCATGGCCGACGCCGGCCGCCGAATGCAGGTTCACCATGGCGGCGCGGCCGGTCGCCTGCGCGTAGCCGTCGGCCATCGCCACGACGACCGATTCCTGAAGACCCAGCACATAGGCGATGTCGGACGGCCAGTTGTGCAGGAATTCCAGTTCGGTCGAACCCGGATTGCCGAACAGGGTCGTCAGGCCGAGGTCACGCATCGTCTCCAGGACGGCGTTCCTGACGGTGGTCGTTGCCTCATTTTTCAACGGAGTACTCCCTTTAGACAAATTCTGTCCGAACCGATAGCGTCAATTCCCGTAGTCTGAGATTCTGCGAATGCTCACTTCAACTTTTACGCCGGAGCAGCGTCCGGGAGGCCCAACCAAATGTCCGGCTTAAGCCGTTTTCTGAGTGTGCTGCGGTGTTTCGATGAGACGAAGTCCAACTGGACCGTTCAGGAACTGGCGGACCGGCTGGAAGTGCCCACCTCCACCATCTATCGAACCGTCCGGGAGCTTTCGGCACATGGTTTTCTGGAGCCGTCCACCGAAGCGCACTACCGGCTCGGCTCCGCTTTCGTAGAGTTCGACCGCATGATCCGCGTGACCGATCCGCTGGTGCAGTGCGGCGGCCCTCTCATGCGCGATCTCGCCGCGGAGGTCGGCCAGCCTTGCGTCGCGGTTCTCGCCCGCCTGTATGGCGACCGGGTGATATGCGCCGTCGACGAGCGCTACAACGGCGCCGATCTTCTCACCAGTTATGAGCGCGGCCGTCCCATGCCGCTGGTCAGGGGCGCGACGTCGAAAGCCATTCTGGCTCAACTGCCGGCCCGCCGGTTGCGAAAGCTTTTGCAACCGGCATTCGGAAGCGACGCAAAAAAGCTTGCGAGTTTTCGCACCGAACTCTCCAATATTCGCAAAAGCGGATATTGCATTACCGAGGGCGAAGTCGATCCCGAGCTGCGCGGCGTCGCGGTCCCTGTCTCGAGCGCCGCTCTCGGCATCTCGGCCAGTCTGAGCCTGATCGTTCGCGCCAATGCCATGACCGAAAGTCTCGAGCGGCGCATGATCCTGTTGCTGGTCTCTTCGGCCAGCATGCTCGCCGGCTCGCTCGGAAAAGCGCAGGACTAAAAAGTCCCGCGACAAGGCTACGCCGGCGTGCATTTCGATACACATCACCTTAATGGCCCCGGCTATTGCAGGAGCCGCACGAGACCGAGCGTGAGGATGGGGAAAGCCGCGACCAGCGCGATGCGCATGATATCGGCCGCGAGATACGGCAGCACGCCTTTGTAAATGCGCGATATGGGAATGTCGCGCAGGATGGCCGAGACGACAAAGACGCCCAAACCGATCGGCGGCGCCAGCAGGCCGACGCCGCACAGCATCAGGATCAGTATCCCGAACCAGATCAGAACCTCACTTTTGGGCAATCCGAAATCGAGCCCCAGCACGATCGGAAGAACCACCGGCAAGGTCAGCAGGATCATGGCAATTTCGTCCATCAAGCCGCCGAGGACGACGTAGATCGCCAGGATAACCGCCAGAATGGCATAAGGCGGAAGCGTCCAGCTTGCGACGGCGGCTGCCGCGTTCTCGGGCAACTGCGTGAGCGATAAAAAGCCGTTGAAAATTTCCGCGCCCAGCAGGATCAAAAAGATCATGGCGCTGGTCTCGGCGGTCTGGAGCAGGCACTCGGCGAATTCTTTCGGCCCGATCGTTCTCTGGAACAGACAGATCGCCAGCATCGCCGTCGCGCCAAACGCCGCCCCTTCGGTCGTCGTGACGATTCCGCCATAGATGCCGCCAAGTATCGCGACCGCCACGACCATGACCGGCCAGACTTCCACCAAGGCCTTCATGCGATCCGGCCAAGGCATCGCCGGCGCCAGCGGCGCCTTGTCAGGTCGCAGCCAGGTGACCACCCAGACGACGACGCAGTAGGAAACCGACGCCATGATTCCCGGAATGATCGCCGCCATGAACAGCTTGGCGATGTTCTGTTCGGCCAGGATCGCGTAGATGACGAGAATGACCGAAGGCGGAATGAGAATTCCAAGCGTACCGCCTGCCGCGATCGTGCTGGCGGCGAAAGCTTCGTCATAGCCTGCCCGCTTGAGCTCCGGGAACGCAGCCCGCCCGAATGTCGCGGTCGTCGCCACTGCCGAACCGCAGATGGCGCCGAAGCCGGTGCAGGCGCCGATCAGCGCATAGGCCAGCCCGCCGCGCCGGTGCCCGACGAATCCCGACGCCGCGCGAAACAACTGCGTCGAGAGACCGGAGCGCTCGGCGAACGACCCCATCAGGATGAACAGCGGAATGACCGACAATGTGTAGTTGGAGAACAGATGATAGGGCGTCGACTTCATGTAACTCAGGAACGTCGCCAGTCCGCTGAAATGAATGTAGCCGGCGCCGCCGACAACGATCATGGCCAGCGCCACGGGCATGCGCAGCCCGATGAAACCGAGCAAGGCAACAAGGCCGATGACGGCCACGGACGTATTGCTCATTGTTGGCCTTTGACCGCGCTGAATGCTGTCGCAAGCGCGGCCAGCCCAAGAAAGCCCGATATAATCGCGCAGATGAATATGAGGTAGCCGAACGACAAGCCGAGCTGCAACGAGACGGTATGGGTTGCAATCGCATCCCTTGCGCCGGCCGACAGTTGCCATCCCATGAGAAAAGCGACCGCCGCGTAAACGAAGTCCCAGACCGCGTCGATGAGGGATTGGGCCCGCTTCGGCAGGCCCATCGTGAAGGTTTCAACGAAAATGTTGCCACGGCGGAGTTGGCAGTACGGCAGAAAGCAAAAGGCCGCGAGCGCGGTCGCCATCTGCACCAGTTCGATGTCGCCGGGCACGCTCTCGTTCGTCAGCCAGCGTGACAAAGTGCTGACCGTGACCATGAGCGCCATGGAAGTCGCCAAGCATCCTCCTGCGACGGCAAGCCACCGCGCGCAGGAGGAAATCCAGTTGGACCAGGCAGGTTTCCGGTCAGAATCCATGTGAAAGCTTAAGCAACATCGTACTTTTTGATGGCGGCCGCCGCATCCGCAAGGAGCTTCTCACCGTTCAACCCGCGTTCCTTGACTTGCTTGAGCCAGGCTTCACGCACCGGTGCCGTTGCCGCTTGCCACCGCTGCGTTTCCTCGGCGGGAAGCGTCGTGACGGAATTCCCTTTCTTCACGATGGCAGCCTTGGCGTCGGCCGACCATTGATCCCATTGCTGCCCCGCCTGTTTGGCAAAAGCCTGTCCGGAATTGGCGTCAATGACGGCCTTGAGATCGGCGGGAAGCGACGCATACTTCGCCTTGTTCATCGCGAACACGAACGTGGTGATATAGAATGTCGGCGTCCTCGGAATCTCGGCGTGATTCTTGACGAGTTCCTCGACCTTCAACGCCGGCGCGACCTCCCACGGTACGACGCAACCGTCGATGACGCGCTGCGCCAGCGCCTCCGACACTTGGGGTATCGGCATCGGAATGCCATTGGCGCCGAGCGCCTTCAATCCTTCGCCGGCCAGCCGCGTCGGCGACCGGATTTTCATGCCCTTGAGATCGGCCATGGTCTTGACGGGCTTGTTGGTGTGAATAACGCCGCCGTCGTGACCCCAGACCGCAATCGGGTGCACGTCCTTGAACTCGTCGCGCAAGTGCTGGTCGTAAAATGACATGATCGCCTGCGCATTCACCGTGGAACGCCAGGTCGAAACGAAAGGAAGCTCGAAGACTTCGATGCTCGGAAACCGGCCCGGCGTGTTGCCCGGCAAGGTCCACACGAGATCCGCGACGCCATCCCGGACTTGATCGAACAATTGCGCCGGCGTGCCGCCGAGACCCATCGCAGGATAAATATCGATCTTGATACGCCCGCCCGACTCGGCCTCGACTTTTTTGACCCACGGCACGAACAGCTTGGAGTGAGCATTTTGAATCGGCGGCACGAAGTGCGTCATCTTCAACGTCACCTGGGGCGCCTGTCCCCACGCGACTCTGCTGATCGCGGGCGCGGCCACTAACGACGAGGCCAGGGTGAGAAAGCGTCTCCGAGAAGGTCCCATTGTCATCATCCCTATGTTTTCTCTGAATTTTCCAGTATTATTTTTCTCACTAAAGCATATTCCTGGATATTTAGAAGTGTCAACTTGTCATTATGTGAGAATTGCATCCAATCTGGGCCTGCCAATTTGTCGGAAAAGTGCGAGCGCCCTAAAGATAAGCGAGCGGTCCAGCTTGACGGTGTCGAACGGGCAATCGCGCCAGCAGTTGGCGCCGAAATCGTGAACGCAAACCGAACGCCCATTTTGCGTAGACCGGCGACGTTTGATGACCGCTCACGGGAAGATCTGGAATTCGCCGCGAACGCCCGGCGCGACTTATACGCAAGGCCACCTCTTCAGCCGGCCCGTCGCCTTTGACGCGCGTTGTCGATCTGCTACAGCCCTCTCGCCTTGGCGGCGGGCCGCAAAGCAGGAGTCGCGCCCCGTCTGCATACTCGACAAACCGCCAGATAAGCACGCTCGATAGACGGACAACTTGGGATTAGGTCACACCAAATTCTAACGCGAACCGCGCCACGCTGAGTCGTCAATCCGGACGCGTCTCTCTGAATAGATTCGGATTATACCGAGGCCCGACAAGCCGGTCGATACGAAAGACACAGGAGCGAATTGCTCAACAGATGCAACGATCGCGAATTAGAATCGAGACAATTCGCCGACCGCCTCGCGGCGTGCCGACGAGCCTGGAGCGATACCTTACACAACCACGCGGTCGACATCCCGCAGCACGACATAGATGGCCGGGATCACCAGCACGGTTAGCAGCGTCGATGATGCCAGGCCGAACAGCAGCGAAATCGCCAGGCCCTGAAAGATCGGATCGAGCAAAATCGTCGCAGCACCGATCATGGCCGCCAGTGCGGTCAGAAGAATCGGCTTGAACCGAACCGCGCCGGCTTCCAGCAGGACGTCGCGCAGCGTCCGCCCCTGCCCCGCCCCATGACGAATGAAATCGACCAGCAGAATCGAGTTGCGCACGATGATGCCGGCCAGCGCAATGAATCCGATCATCGACGTCGCGGTAAACGACGCGCCGAACAGCCAGTGCCCCAGCACGATGCCGATCAAGGTGAGCGGGATCGGCGTCAGGATGACGAGCGGCAGCAGGA
Organism: Rhizobium sp. Q54; assembly: GCA_945870035.1. Lineage (GTDB taxonomy): Bacteria > Pseudomonadota > Alphaproteobacteria > Rhizobiales > Xanthobacteraceae > Pseudolabrys. The sequence continues at coordinate 10,931 of CAMBQQ010000002.1, forward strand.
AGCTGCCGAATTGCGCGACGACCAGGATATAGATGCCGACAATCGCCACCATGAAGGCGGCGCCCATGTCGCGGAAGGTCACATAGGTGATCTCCCACTCGCCGTCCCACAGCATGGCTGGCTTGCTTTCGTCTTCCGGCTGGCCATGAAAGTGAATGACCGGCTTGCCGAGCGCACCCCAATCGTGCGCCTCGGCAAGCTTGTCCACGTCAAGGATGCCGTAGATCGGCGCCTCGAAAGCGCCAGCCAGTTCAGCCATGACCATGTCGGCAAAACGCCCGTCGCGCCGGAAGATCGCCGGCGAACCGAGTTCCTTGCTGACGCGCACGATGTCGCCAAGCTCGACCACGGTCTTGTTGCCCGGCACGCTATTGGCCGGCACCGGGGTCGACGCCAAGAGTTCGCTCCACGCCAGATCGCGTTTCGGCAGCCGCACCACGATCTCGATGGGGTTGCGGCCCTCACCGCGATGCGAATAGCCGACCGTAGCGCCCTTGAACAAGGCTTGCAGCGTGTCATAGACGTCGCGCTGCTCGACGCCGAAGAATTCGAGACGATCCTGATCGATCGAAATACGCAGCCGCGGCCGCGGCTCGCCGATCGAGTCGTCAATGTCGACGACGTAGGGCACGTCGGCAAAAATCTTCTTCAACTCGGCGGCGACGGCGCGCCGGTTTTCCGAGCTGGGACCGTACACTTCGGCCAGCAGCGTCGCCATCACTGGCGGGCCCGGCGGCACTTCGACGACCCGGGCGACGGTGCCCGGCGGCAACGCCACCGGTTTGAGGCGGGCGCGCAGGTCGAGCGCGATCTCGTGACTGCTGCGACTGCGCGCATCGCGCGGCGCCAGGCCGAGATTGAGTTCGCCCAGTTCCGGCGACGTGCGCGCATAATAGTGACGAACCAGGCCGTTGAAATTGAACGGCGCCGGCGTGCCGGCATAGGTCTCGATGGTGCGAACCTCCGGCAATTGCCGGACAATGGCGGCGATCGCGAACAAGGTGCGCTCGGTGTCCTCCACGGTCGCCCCTTCCGGCAGATCGACAACGACGGCCATTTCCGACTTGTTGTCGAACGGCAGCAACTTCACCGTGACGCTGCGGGTGGCGAACAGCACGCAGACCAGCACAGTCGCCACGCCGACCGCGATCAAAAAGGTCCAGGCCGAGCGGCGCGTGCGCAGCACAGGCGCGGCCACGCGGCGGTACATCCGGCCGAGGACACCCTCGTCGTGCTCCGCTTTATGCCCGCCGCCTCCGGCGCCACCGCGATTGAGGCGCAGCATCAGCCACGGCGCGATGATCATGGCGACAAAGAAAGACAGCAACATCGCCGCCGATGCATTGGCCGGGATCGGCGCCATATAGGGCCCCATCAGCCCGGAGACGAACAGCATCGGCAGCAACGCCGCCACCACGGTCAAGGTGGCCACGATAGTGGGATTGCCGACTTCGGCCACGGCTTCGATCGCGGCTTGCTGCCGCGGCCGATCGTCCTTCATGGCCCAGTGCCGCGCAATGTTCTCGATCACGACAATGGCGTCATCCACCAGGATGCCGATCGAGAAAATCAAAGCGAACAGGCTGACCCGATTGATCGTGTAGCCCATCAGCTTGGCGGCGAACATCGTGAGCAGAATAGTGGTCGGAATAACGACCAGAGTGACCAGCGCCTCGCGCCAGCCGATGGCAAATGCGATGAGTACGACAATTGATACGGTCGCGAGGCCAAGGTGAAACAGCAGCTCATTCGCCTTGTCGTTGGCGGTTTCGCCGTAGTTCCGCGTCACCGTGACTTTAACATCCGCCGGGACCAGATTTCCCTGCACGCTGTGCAACCGCGCCAGCAGTTCTTCCGCGACCACCACCGCATTGGCGCCGGCACGCTTGGCGAAGGCAACGCTGACCGCCGGCACGCGATCCCAATGGCCGCCTGCCCCCGGCGTCTCCATCCAGACGCGATGCTCCTGCGGGCTGGGGCCGACGACGACCGACGCCACGTCACGCACATAGACCGGCCGGTTGTCGCGGGTACCAACCAGCAACAGACCGATGTCGGGAACGCCGGCCAGAGTCTTGCCGACCGCGACGTCGCGCATCATGGCGCTGTCGCGCACCTGGCCGGACTGGAACGAGCGATTGGCGTCGCGCACCTTGGCGACAAGCTGCTGCAAGGTGACGCCGAAGAGCGCGAGCTTTTCCGGGTCCGGTTCGACGCGGATCTGCTCGGCATTACCGCCGGAGATATAGGTCAGCCCGATATTGTCCGTCTTCACCAGTTCGGACCGCAGTTGATCCGACAATTGATAAAGGTCCTTGTCGGTCCAGCGCGCCGCCGCTTCCGGCTTCGGCGACAAAGTCAGCACGACGATCGCCACATCGTTGATGCCGCGGCCGACGATCAGCGGATCGGGAATGCCGACCGGGATACTGCCGACATTGGCGCGGATCTTCTCATGCACGCGCACGATGGCCTCGTCCGCCTTGGTGCCGACCAGAAAGCGCGCCGTCACCATAACCCGGTCGTCGACCGTCTGGCTGTAGACGTGCTCGACGCCGTCAATGCCTTTGACGATGGCTTCCAGCGGCTTGGTCACCAACTCGACAGCATCCGGCGCCTTGAGCCCATCGGCATTGACGCTGATGTCGACCATCGGCACGCTGATCTGCGGCTCCTCCTCGCGCGGAATGGTAATCAACGCGATCAAGCCGACCGCAAGTGCCGCCAGCAGGAACAGCGGCGTCAACGGCGAACGGATCGAACTTTGCGTGAGACGTCCTGACAGGCCGAGATTCACGGCCGCACCAGCACGTCGCCGGCCTTAAGCCCGGACAGGATTTCGAGCGCATCCGGCATATCCGGGCGCGGCTGCTCGCGGCCGCGCTGCACCGGGACATCGACCGCGGTCTTGGCGTCGGCGCCAACACGGGCGTAGTCGATGCCGAACCTGGTGACGATAAAAGATGCCGGCACCGTGACGCTCGGCCGTTCGCCGGCGGACACCCAAACCCGAATGCGCTCGCCGACGAAGTAGTCGCCGAGGCCGGCCGCCTCTGCATCCGCGGTGACGCGGCCATCCTCGATCTGCGGATAGACCAGACGAATGGTGCCGAACTGCGCATTGCTGGCGCCCAGCCCGTCACCGTCGATCCGCACCGTGTCGCCGGCTTTGAGAAATCTGGCATGCCGCTCCGGCACGCGCAGCCGCAGCACATAATGCTCCTCGGCAATGGTGGCGACGGGCTCGCCCGGCAGAATGACCGTGCCGGCGGTGACCGGCACCTTCAACACCCGGCCCGCGGCCGGCGCCAGCACCTGACCTTCCGCGAGTTGCTGCTCGACAACCGAGCGCTCGGCGATACGGGCGCGATGCGCGTTGGTGGCAACATTGGATGCCGTGCGCGCCTCATCCAAACGGGTCTTCGGAATGGTGCCCTTGGCGAAAAGATCTTCGGCGCGCGCGAGATCCGACTGGGACTGCGCCAGTTGCGCGTCCAGTCCGGCGATTTGCGCGTCGAGCGACCGCATCTGCAGCACCAGCTTGTCGTCGCCGACAATGCCGACAACCTGACCCTGGGTGACCAGGTCGCCCTCCTTCACCGCCAGTTGCGCCACGGTTCCGCCGATGCGGGCGCGGGCGGGAATGACGTTGCTGCTTTCTACCGTGGCAAAAACCGCCTTTTCGTCGGCGACCTGCCTCACGGCGACCGTGAACGTTTCGGCTGCGAACACCTGTTGCGCAACCAGCGCCAACAGCGTTGCGACAATAATTCTGCCAAGCATCGATGTATCCTTACGCGGCGCGGCGATCCCGCTTTTGTGTCGTTCAAACCGAAGCGAACGTCATTGATTTGGCGCAAGCCGCCTTATCGGTCGCGGCTCTTGCCCGGCGCGGCGGCGCGGCGCCGCTTGCTCTTTGGGTCGGTCCCGCCGGCGCCCGGGTTGGGTCCGCAATAGACCCGATAGAGCGTGCTGACCAGCTCCCGCGCCGGCTCGCTGCCGATTGAGTACCAGATCGTCTGCCCGTCGCGGCGGGCGCTGACCAGGCCGTCGCGGCGCAGCAGCGCAAGATGCTGCGACACCGTCGAATCGCGCAGCGCCAGAAGTTCGGCAAGCTCGCCGACCGACCGCTCCTTCTCGATCAGCTGACAGACGATGATCAGCCGGTGCTGGTTGGCGAGCGCCTTCAAGAGAGCACTCGCCGCGTCGGCCGCCGCCTGCATGTCGTCCGCTTTTATTTTCATACTTGCGTAGATACGAATATTCGAATATATAGTCAAGGCCGGGGGCAGCTGGCGGACCACAAAGACCGCCGTTTAGTCCCCCAAACGATGAATTCCGAGCCCGGTTGGGCGGGATTGCACAAGGGTGTTCTCATGACGATCGATCGCGCAGTGCTCGCTCTCGCCGGCAGCATGATACTGCTCAGCGCCGCCATGGCCTGGCTGGTGAGCCCCTATTGGCTGCTGCTCACGGCCTTTGTCGGCGCCAATCTGCTGCAGTCCGCATTCACCGGCTTCTGCCCGGCGGCGACCGTCTTCCGCAAGCTTGGCCTCAAGCCCGGCGCCGCCTTCTGTTGCCAGCCGGCCGGGCGCTAGCCGTTTCGAGTAATCGGCGCCGCCTGCGATTGAGCAAGATCAAGGCGGCGTGCCGCATCGCTTGGTTGACTGAATTGTCTGCCGCAAAAATCATAAACAGCCCGCGTCCACGGGCGATCTGCAACAGGAGGAGTCGATGGCTCATATCGTTGTGCTCGGTGGCGGGATCGGCGGCGTGTCGTGCGCCTACGAACTGAAAGACTCGGTTCGCAAGGACGACCGGGTCACCCTCGTCTCCAACAAGTCCTTCTTTCAGTTCACCCCGTCCAACCCCTGGGTCGCCGTGAACTGGCGGACCAAGGCCGACATCACCATCGATCTCGGCCAGGTGCTGCAAAAGCACGGCATCGATTTCAACGCCGCCGGCGCGGCCCATGTTCATCCGGCGGAAAACCGGATCGAACTGACCGACGGAACCTCGATCGCCTATGACTATCTGGTGATCGCAACCGGACCCGAATTGGCTTTCGATGAAATCGAGGGCTTCGGACCCCAGCAAAACACCAATTCGATTTGCGACGTCGACCATGCGATGGACGCCAATGGCCGCTGGGAGGATTTCTGCAAGGACCCGGGGCCCATCGTCGTCGGCGCCGTGCAAGGCGCCTCCTGCTACGGCCCGGCCTACGAATTCGCCATGATCATGGATTCCGATCTGCGCAAGCGGCGCATCCGCGACAAGGTGCCGATGACCTTCGTCACCGCCGAGCCCTATATCGGCCATCTCGGCGTCGGCGGCATCGGCGACACCAAGGGCCTGCTTGAATCGGAGATGCGTCAACGGCACATCAAATGGATTACCAACGCCAAGGTCGACAAGGTCGAGCCCGGCAAGGTTCACGTCACCGAGGTCGATGACGACGGCAAACCGAAGAAGGCCCACGAACTGCCGTTCAAATATTCGATGATGCTGCCAGCGTTCCGCGGCATCCCCGCGTTGCGCGGCATCGAGGGCCTGACAAATCCGCGCGGCTTCGTTATCGTCGACAAACATCAACGCAACCCGAAATTCCCCAACGTGTTCGGCCTTGGCGTATGCATCGCCATCGCCCCGCTCGAACAGACGCCGGTCCCGGTCGGCGTGCCGAAGACCGGCTTCATGATCGAGTCCATGGTGACGGCGACCGCACTCAATATCGGCAAGCTGCTGCGCGGCGAAACGGCGACGAACGAGGCGACCTGGAATGCGATCTGCCTCGCCGACTTCGGCGATTCCGGCGTCGCCTTCGTCGCCATGCCGCAGAATCCGCCGCGCAACGTCAACTGGGCGTCGAGCGGGCGCTGGGTCCACGTCGCCAAGGTGGCGTTCGAGAAATATTTTCTGCACAAGGTCAGAAGCGGCACCACCGAACCCTATTTCGAGAAAGTGGTGATGAAGATGCTGGACATCGCCAAGATCAAACGCCCTGCCGCCTAGCGGCCGGGCGCTCGGCTATTTTTTGTCGTGAATGCGATTGTCAAATGCCATTGTCATTTGCAGCACATTTATGACGCGGCGGCAGAAGCCTTTGCGGTCAGATCCTTCAATGCGCGCAGCAAGGCTGCATCGGCAGCCAGGGGGCTGACCGAAAAATCCATATCCTCGGCGATGGCGAGCATTTGAGCCTGATCGGCCGGAAACAGCATAACCGCCTGACGTATGCCTTGCCCGGCGATCACGGAAAACAGGGCGTTCAACAATTGCTTGGCCAGCCCCTTCTGCCGCAGGTCGCCGCGGATAATGACGGCGGATTCGGAAGCGTCGAGATCCGGATTGGCGAGCGACCGGACCAGCCCCGCAACGCGCGTGCCTTCCCAGGCGACCAAGGTCATTTCGCGGTCGTAGTCGATCTGGCTAAGGCGCGCCGCCGTTTCGTGGCTGCGATCGCGCAATGGCGTAAAAAAGCTGTGCCATAGATCGCGCGTATCGACTTCCTCGGCAAAGCGCCGCAGCGCCGGTTCGTCTTCGGGTTTGATCGGACGCACATCGTAGGTCTGGCCTTCCGGCGTCTGAATCTTTGACTCAAGCCGCTGCGGATAAGGCCGGATGGCAAGCCGCGATTGCGCCGTTGCCGTGGTGGCACGCAGGCGAATTCTGCCGTCCACGCCGATGACGCCTTGGGCGTCGCAGAGCAGCGGATTGATGTCGATCTCGGTCACTTCGGCGTGGTCGGCGACGATCTGACTGAGTTGAACCAGCACGTTGACGACACCGTCGATATCCGCCGCCGGCCGGTCGCGGTATCCCTTGAGCAGGCCGGCGATACGGGTACGCTCGATCTGGGCGCGAGCCAAGGTAGTGTTGAGCGGCGGCAGTTCGAGCGATTTATCGCCGATGATCTCGACAGCAGTGCCGCCTTGTCCGAAAAGGATCACCGGGCCGAAAGTCGCATCGGTCGAAACGCCGGCAATCAACTCATAGGCGCTCGGCCGCTGGGTCATTTCCTGAACAATGAAGCCTTCAAGCCTCGCCGTCGGTAAGGCACGCGCCACCCTCTCATTCATCACCCGCGCGGCGGCTCCGACATCCGCCGGTTCGACGTTGAGCGCAACACCGCCGGAATCTGACTTGTGAATGACATCGCGCGATCTGATTTTCAACGCCACCGGCGCACCGATGTCTGCCGCGGCTCTGGCGGCCGCTTGCACATCCGGTACGGCGTGTGTGCGCGTAAATGGAATACCGTAACAGGCCAGGAACGCGGCGACTTCGGCCGGGTCGAGCCATTCGCGCCCGTCGTCGAGTGCTTGCCGGATAATGCCCTGCGCCCGTTCCGAATCGTTTTCCGGCCTGGGAGCGCCGGCGGACGGCGTCTCAAGTAGTAAGTCCTGATTTTGCCGGTAGCGCACCAGATACATGAAGGCCCGAACGGCGCGTTCGGGCGTCTCGTAATCCGATATCTGCGCCGCGACCAATTGCGCCCGGCCCTCGGCAACCGTCGCCGCGCCCATCCACGACGCAAAGACGTTCTTTGCCGACGCCGGTGCAGAGTCCGACAAGGCGCCGATCAGGCCTTTGGCGGCATCGGCGGACGAACCGATGGCGGTCGGGCAATAGGCCACCAGCAGCGCATCGTTGTCGGGATCGTTCATCAAGATCGATACAGCGGCGGCGTAACGGTCGGCATCGGCATCGCCGATCAGATCGACCGGGTTGGCGTGGCTCCATGTCGCCGGCAGCACGGCGTTGAGCTTATCGATGATGTCGGGGCTCAACGTCGCCAATCGGCCGCCCTCCTCGATCAGACGATCGGTCGCCAGCACACCGGCACCGCCGCCATTGGTGACGATAGCCAACCGGTTGCCGCGTTGCGGCGCCATGCGCGCCAGTGTCGCCGCGGCGTCGAACAGTTCCTCGACCTCGTTGACGCGCAGCATCCCAGCGCGGCGGAACGCCGCGTCATAGACCACGTCGGCGCCGGCCAGCGCACCGGTATGCGAACTCGCGGCGCGTGCGCCTTCGGCGGCCCGCCCGCTTTTGACGACGATGATCGGTTTGATGCGCGCGGTGCGGCGCGCCGCCGACATGAACTTGCGTGCCTGTGTGATGCCTTCGGCATACATCAGGATCGCCTGCGTTGCGTCGTCCAGGGCGAAATAATCGAGCAGATCGCCGAAATCGACATCGTTCATGTCGCCCATCGAGACAATGGCGGAAAAGCCGATGCCGCGCGGCTGCGCCCAATCGAGCACCGTCGTCGCCATCGCGCCGGACTGGGTCAGGAACGCTATATTTCCCGGCAGCAGCGCGGACGGGGCGAAAGTCGCATTCAGCCCGATGCCCGGCACCGCAATGCCGAGACAATTAGGTCCGACAATACGCAACAGATGCGGGCGCGCGGCGGCAAGCATCTGCGCGGCGCGCGCTTTGCCCGCAGCTGCCTCGCCCTCGGCAAAGCCGGCGGTGAGAATGACGGCGGCGCGCGTCCCGCGCCGGCCCAGTTCATCGACCAGCGCCGGGATGGTGTCCGGCGGCGTGGCGATGACGGCGAGATCGGGCGTCATCGGCAAACTCGCCACATCTTTGTAGGTCACGATGCCATGCAACGCGGCGGCTTTGGGGTTGACCGGCATGATCGGCCCGTCAAAGCCGCCCGTCATGAGATTTTTCATGAGGGCGGACCCGACCGATTTTGGCCGCGCCGACGCGCCGATAACCGCGATCGAGCGCGGCCTGAACATCTTTTCAAGATTGCAAATTGACATACCGTTGTCCCGAAAGCGCGCCCGGATTTAAAGACAAAATAAACGCAACGACAAAATCCCTGCGCACTGCGGAATTACTCGGACGGTTACGATACGATCGCCGAAAGGCATAACGATGTAATGAATTGGAGCGCACCGATAAAGCTATATTAAAGCGAAGGCCGACGAATTGATTTTGCTCAATTGCCGGCGGCACGCGCCCGGGCATACTGGCTCTACGAGCCGCTCGATGACGGAAATATGAAAGTCGCTGCTAGCTGGTTCGGCGATTGCGATCTTCATGACGGCGGCGTTATTTGTGACGTTTCGATGAATGATTTAGCTCAATAATAATGTTTTTCGGACGTGCAAATAATTGAAAGGGCATGGTGAAACCGGGTTTCTAATTCAGCACCATACGACATGCCCCGTGCAAAACGATTGATCCCGTGCCGCGCAGGAAACAGCATGACAAAAGCTCCGACAGAAACACCGCTATTGCCGGCTTCACAAAGCACCGACCTGCCTTCGTTCGATATGCTTAACCGTGTCGCACGGGCCACAATGGCGCGCTCGACCAATGGCGTTTCGCCGCATGCGCAAGCGGCCGCCTGGTTTGATTGGCTTTCACATATTTCGCGCGCGCCCGGCCGGCAGATCGAACTTGCCATGCGAGCGCTTGCTTTCGGCAACCGCCTCATGAAACCGAGCGGCACGCTCAGCAGCGACGGAGCGCCGCCTTTTGCACCGGAGAAGTCCGATCGGCGCTTTGCCGATCCGGCTTGGCAAAAGCCGCCGTACCAGTATTGGCAACAGGCTTTTTTGGCGCAGGAAGAATGGTGGCGCAACGCTACCCGGCCGCTCCGCGGGCAGAACTCCAAAAGCGCCGCGCGCGTTGCGTTCATGGCGCGCCAAATGCTCGACGGCGTCTCACCGTCCAACATTCCGTGGCTCAACCCGGTCATTGTCGAACAAACGCTCAAGGAGTCCGGAGAGAATCTCGTCCGCGGCATGCGCAACCTGGCCGAGGATATACACCGCGTCCTCGCCAGAGAGCCGACTGCGCCGCAGAGCGGTTTTCGCGTCGGCCACGACATCGCCGCGACGCCGGGCGACGTGATCTACCGCAACGATCTGATCGAGCTCATTCAATACAAGCCCTCGACGCCAGATGTGTTTGCCGAGCCGGTGTTGATCGTGCCGGCCTGGATCATGAAATACTATGTGCTCGACCTGCTGCCGGAGCGTTCGCTGGTTCGTTATCTTGTCGATCGCGGGTTCACCGTATTCATGATCTCATGGCGCAACCCGACCGCGGCCGACCGCGACATCGCGTTCGACGCCTATCGAACCCAAGGCGTGATGGCCGCGCTCGACGCCGTAGCCGCCGTTACTCCCGCCCGAAAAGTGCATGCCTGCGGCTATTGCCTGGGCGGCACGCTGCTGGCCATTGCCGCGGCGACAATGGCGCGCGACGGCGACGACCGTCTCGCCACAGCGACGCTGCTCGCCGCGCAGACCGATTTTAGCGAAGCCGGTGAACTCATGCTGTTCGTCGATGAAAGCCAGGTCGCGTTTCTCGAAGACATGATGTGGGACCAGGGCGTGCTCGACACGCGGCAAATGGCCGCCGCCTTCACCGCGCTTCGCTCCAACGAACTGCTTTGGTCGAAAATGACCCGTGAATATCTGCTCGGCGAGCGCGAGCCACTATCCGATCTCGCCGCCTGGAATGCCGACCGCACACGGCTGCCCTATCGTATGCATTCGCAATATCTGCGCGGCCTGTTCCTGGAAAATCGCCTGACCGGCGGCCGCTATGCGGTAGACGGCAAGGTCATCGCCTTGAAGGACGTCAGCATTCCCCTGTTCGCGGTGGCGACCTTGTCCGATCACATTGCACCCTGGCAGTCGGTCTACAAGCTTCACCTGTTCACCGACAATGAACTGAAATTTGTGCTGACCAATGGCGGGCACAATACCGGCATCGTCTCCGAGCCCGGCCACGCCCACCGCTATTATCATTTCGCAACCCGGTCTACCGGCGATCGCTATGTCGACGCGGCGACCTGGTTGGCGCAGGTCGAACGCGCCGAAGGATCGTGGTGGCAGGCCTGGTCATCATGGCTCACCGACCATAGCGATCCGCACCGCTGCGAGCCTCCATCGATGGGATCGCCGTCGCGTGGCTTTGCGCCGCTGTATCCTGCGCCGGGAAGCTTCGTTCACCAACATTAGGCTCGCCTCTACGCTCAGGTCCACGGAACCGATCAAATGCAGACTATCCTGCACGAGGCCGACAAGGCTCAAGTCATATTGCCGCCGGAAATGGCGCTTGTCTGCGAGTCAGTCGGCACTGCCAAGGCGCGCCGCGACGCGCTCACTTTGCTGATCCTGGGCGTGCTGGCGGGCGCCTTCATCGCACTCGGCGCGAATTTTATGACGGTGGTGCTCACCGGGACGGCCGACCTCCCTTGGGGCGTTGCCCGGCTTCTTGGCGGGCTCGTCTTCTCGCTCGGCCTGATCCTGGTAATCATAGGCGGCGCAGAGTTGTTCACTGGCGACGCGCTCATGGTCGTCGCCTATGCCGGACGCCACATCACGCTCGCTGCGTTGCTGCGGGCATGGACGTTGGTGTACATCGGCAATATCGTCGGCGCCCTGGCAACGGCCGGTTTGGTTTTCCTCACCGGCCAATACGGCTTTAACAACGGCGAGGTCGGCAAAACAGCACTGGTCCTTGCAGCAGCCAAATCAGCTTTGCCGGTTGTTCAATTGTTTTTTCTGGCGATTCTGTGCAACGTCCTGGTCTGTCTTGCAGTGTGGATGTCATTCGGTGCGCGCAGCGCCACCGACAAGATCCTGGTCATCGTCCCGCCGGTCGCGGCTTTCGTCGCCGCCGGCTTCGAACACTCGATCGCCAATCTATATTTTCTGCCCCTCGCCCTAGCGATCAAAGCCTGGGCCGGCGCGGAATTCTGGATGGCGATCGGGCAAAGCCCGGAGACCTACTCAGCGCTGTCGCCTGCAAACGCGCTGCGAAATATTGCAGTCAGCACCATTGGCAATCTGATTGGCGGTAGCCTGATGGTCGGCGCTATCTACTGGTTTGTCTATCTCCGCCGGCGGCCAACCTGATCTCACGTCGCCGAATTCGTGCAAGTCCCTTTTTGTTGTTGAAACGCCATGCCTGCAAACTGCGAACGCCGTCCCATGTCATCTGGATGCAACACAGCCATGCGTCAGTCTTTTTCGATCGTCGCATCTGCGATGGCTCTAGGAGAAATCAATGAAAAGGCTATTGGGACTGCTTTCACTCGCGCTGGTTGCTATTGTCATGCGCACGCCGGCGCAGGCCGCGGATGTCATTTGCTATAACTGCCCGCCGCAATGGGCCGACTGGGCCTCGATGCTCAAGGCAGTCAAGGCCGATCTCGGCTACGATATCCCCTTTGACAACAAAAATTCCGGTCAAGCCCTGTCGCAACTGCTGGCCGAAAAGGCCAACCCGGTTGCCGACTTCGGATATTTCGGCGTGAACTTCGGCATGAAGGCGAAAAGCCTCGACGTGCTTGAAGCCTATAAGCCGAAAGGCTGGGACGACGTCCCCGCTGGCCTGAAGGATGCCGAAGGCGGATGGACCACCATCCACTCCGGCACGCTCGGCCTGTTCATCAACAAGGATGCATTGGGCGGCAAGCCGGTTCCGGCGTGCTGGAAGGACCTGCTCAAGGCGGACTATAAAGGCATGGTCGGTTATCTCGACCCGTCTTCCGCCGCGGTCGGCTATGTCGGCGCGGTCGCGGTCAACATCGGGCTCGGCGGCAGCGAGAGCAATTTCTCGCCGGCAATCGAGTTCTTCAAAGGCTTGCACAAGAACGACGCCATCGTGCCGAAGCAGACATCGTATGCGCGGGTGGTGTCGGGCGAAATTCCGATCCTGTTCGACTACGACTTCAATGCCTACCGCGCCAAATACACCGAAAAAGGAAACTTCGTATTCGTGATTCCCTGCGAAGGCACGGTGGTGTTCCCCTATGTCGTCGGACTGGCGAAGAATGGGCCGAACAAGGACAAGGCCAAGAAGGTTCTCGACTATCTGTTGTCGGACAAGGGCCAGGCGATCTGGACCAATGCCTACCTTCGTCCGGCGCGTCCGATCGAACTGCCTGCCGCGGTGAAAGCCAAATTCCTGCCGGATAGCGACTACGCCCGCGCCAAGAGCGTGGACTGGGCGAAGCTCGAATCGGTGCAGAAGGGCTTCACCGACCGCTATCTCGCCGACGTGCGATAGACCATCAAGGTGCTCCGGTTCGCCGGAGCACCTCTTCGCATGACCCACAAATTCTTCACGCGCCTCTGCTTGGTGCCGCTAATCGCGGTTATCGCTGCATTTTTTGTCCTGCCGATGCTCCGCGTCATCGTCGTCGGCGGGTCGGGCGACATGGGTCTTCACGCTTACGCGGCGATCATCCTGGAACCGCGTTTCAGGGCGACGCTGATCAACACCCTGGTGCTGGCGAGCGTCACCACTGCCCTGTCATTGGCTATCGCCACGATCGCGGGATTGTTCTTGCAGCGTCATCGGTTTCCCGGCCGCGCCTTGCTGGTTGCCATGCTGACATTTCCATTGGCGTTTCCCGGCGTCGTCGTCGGCTTCATGATTATTCTGCTGGCGGGACGGCAGGGCCTGATCGGAGCCCTCTCGCTGCCGCTGGCCGGCGAAAAGTGGGTCTTTGCTTATTCGATGCAGGGGCTGCTTTTGGGCTACCTGTACTTCTCGATCCCGCGCGTCATCCTGACAATCATGGCCGCCATCGAAAAGCTTGACCCCAGTCTCGAAGAGGCCGCGCGAGCGCTCGGCGCCGGCCCGTGGGCGGTGCACCGCGATGTTATCCTGCCGGCCTTGATGCCCGCCTTCATCGCATCGGGGGCTATAGCCTTCGCCACGGCGATGGGCGCATTTGGCACGGCCTTCACGCTGGCGACTAATATCAACGTATTGCCGATGCTGATCTACACGGAGTTCACTTTATCGGCCAACATCGCGATGGCCGCGGCGCTATCGGTCGGCCTCGGGCTGGTCGCCTGGGCCGCGCTTGCGCTGGCGCGCGCCTTCAGCGGCGGAACGGTGGCGGCGGCCGGATGACAAACTTGCGCAACCGCCTGATCTTCTCCGGCCAGTTCGTCTTCACGCTGCTGGTCGCGGCATTCCTGATCGTTCCGGCGCTGTTGTCGATGCTGGCCGGCGTGACCGTCAACTATTTCACCGGCATCCGCTCGGGGCTGACGCTGCAATGGGTCATCCAGGTATGGGAGCTTTATGCCGATACGATCGCCCGCTCGTTCGTGATTGCGTTGGCGGCGCTCGCGGTCACGTTGGTGGTCGGCGTTCCGGCGGCCTATGCGCTGCATGTGCGCGGCGGCCGTTTTGCCCGCATCGTCGAAGAGATCATCACCTTGCCGCTCGCCGTTCCCGGCCTCGCCATCGCTTTGGCGCTGCTGTTGACCTATGGCGGCTTCAGCGATTTCAGACGCTCCTGGCTGTTCATCCTGGCTGGGCATGTGGTGTTCACCATGCCGTTTATGGTGCGCTCGGTGATGGCAGTGTTTTCGGCCATCGACGTCAAGACGCTCGACGAAGGCGCGGCGTCGCTCGGCGCATCGCCCTGGCGCCGCTTTCGCGATGTCATTGTGCCGAATGCCAAACCCGGCATTTTGGCCGGTTCGTTGATGGTCGTGACTTTGTCCTTGGGTGAATTCAACCTGACCTGGATGTTGCACACGCCGCTGACCAAGACCTTGCCGGTTGGCTTGGCCGACAGTTACGCCTCGATGCGGCTTGAAGTTGCTTCGGCCTATACACTCGTTTTCTTCGTCATGATTATCCCGCTCCTCGTGGCGATGCAGATCTACGCCGACAGCTGCGGACGAAAGACAGCACGCCGATGAACACGACCCAGGGCGTCACCGTGCGCGTCGAAAACTGCGCCAAGACCTTCGCCGACGGCACGCGCGCCCTCGATCCGGTGACGCTCGATGTCGCGCGCGGCGAAACACTTGTGTTTCTCGGACCTTCCGGATGCGGCAAGACCACAATGCTGCGCATCATCGCCGGCCTTGAAAAGCCGGATAGCGGCGGCCGGGTCCTATTCAACGCACAAGACGTCACGCGCATTCCGATCGAGCGGCGCAATGTCGGCATGGTGTTCCAATCCTATGCCCTGTTCCCGAACATGAATGTCGCCCAAAACATCGCCTACAGCCTGGCCCTTCGCGGCGCCGGCAAGGCAGAGCGCGACTCGCGCGTCGCCGAACTGGTGGCGCTTACCGGCATCGAAGGCTTGGAAAATCGCAATATCGATCAACTGTCCGGCGGCCAGCGGCAGCGCGTGGCGCTGGCGCGCGCGGTGGCCATGCGTCCGAGCGTTCTGCTACTCGACGAGCCGCTGACGGCGCTCGATGCCGCCTTGCGCGAGCGATTACGCGGCGAGCTGGATCGCCTGCTGCGGACGCTCGGCATTACCACAATCTATGTGACGCATGACCAAAGCGAAGCCATGACTTTGGGCGACAGGATCGTCGTCATGCGCAAGGGCGCGATCGCCCAGGTCGGCAGCCCGCGCGATATCTATTTCAAGCCGGCAAGCCGCTTCGTTGCCGAATTCATCGGCGCGGCGAACATCATCGACGCTGTATCCGACAACGGCGTGTTGGTCCTGCCGGGCGGACGGCTTGCGGTCGATAAAACGGGCCACGGCCAAGTGGCCGCCATGATCCGTCCCGAGTCGATCGGCATCATCTCGCCAGAGGCCGCATTCCTCGTCGGCCGCGTTGCCAGCGTCAGTTTCACCGGAGACCGGCAGCGGCTGGTCGTCGATGGCGCGTCTGACAAGCCGCTGATCGTCGATGCGTCCAATACTCTCGCCGTCAAGATCGGGGACACAGTTGGCTTGACGGTGGCGCCGTCCGCCATTCAATTCCTGCAAGGAGCCTAGTCGTGACGGTACGTCCAATATTGGTCGCGCAGATTACTGACCTGCACATCAAGAAGCCGGGCGCCCTAGCCTATGGCCGCGTCGACACGGCGGCGGCCTTGTCGCGCTGCGTCGAGACACTCAATCGACTGTCGCCGCGCCCCGATCTTGTGGTTATTTCAGGCGACCTCGCCGATACGCCGACCCCTGAAGAATATGATCACCTGATGGCGTTGCTGGCGCCGCTGGATATTCCATTTGCTGCGACCGCCGGCAATCATGACGACCGCGCGCTGCTGCGCAACGCCCTGCCACATCAGGACTATGCCAACGCGGCCGGCACCCTTAATATTCAGCGCACGGTCGGCGACATCGATATTCTGCTGATCGATTCCAGCGTTCCGCAGGCCTCGCATGGATGGATTGACACGCAAACCCTGGCGTGGCTCGACGCGGCCTTGGCGCAATCGGCGACACGCCCCGCTTTGCTGTTCCTGCATCATCCCCCGTTTCTTACCGGGATCGACCACATGGATGTGCAGAACCTGGGCAACGCCGACGAATTGGCAGCCCTGCTTCGCCGCCATGACCGCGCGCGGCTGATTGCCGCTGGGCATGTTCATCGCGCCGTCATGACGGCCTTTGCCGGAATTCCGGCAACGATCTGCCCTGCGCCGAACCACGCAGTGGCGCTCGATTTGGACGAACAATACCCGCCTTCGTTCAACGTGGAGCCGCCGGCGTTTCACCTGCATGCCTGGTTTGCGGGTGCCGGTTTTGGCCGCCTTGTCACTCACTTCGTTCCAATCGGCCACTTCGACGGACCGCATCCGTTCTTTGCTGCCGATGGCCGGCTCCTTTGACGCAAGCGGCGAGGAACGGCCTAAAAGACCCTATAGGATATTAAGCTTGTCACAAAAGGTACAAGCAAAATGGGAATGTTAGGCGCATCGATCGAACACGATGGCGCCGGCCGCTTCGTTATCCGCGGGTAAACGATTCATTCGGCGCCCGCCTCGTTTCGACGAAACAAAGGGGGCTCGACATGATACGGCGCGCTATTGGAATTGCCTTGGTCGCATTCAGTGCCACGGCCGCACATTCCCAGGAATTGAACGTCTATACGGCGCTCGAAGCGGATCAGGTCAAGGCCTATCAAGCTGCCTTCGAGAAAGCCAATCCGTCGGTCAAAATTCGCTGGGTCCGCGATTCCACCGGCGTCGTCACGGCCAAATTGCTGGCCGAAAAAGCCAATCCCCAGGCCGACGTCGTGTTCGGGCTTGCCGCCACTTCGCTGATGCTGCTCGACAAGGAAGGCATGCTGCAAGCCTATGCGCCGGCCGGACTCGACAAGATCAAGCCGACGATGCGCGATCCCGCCAATCCGCCGAAATGGGTCGGCATGGATATCTGGGCTTCGGCGATCTGTTTCAACACGGTGGAAGCCGGCAAGAAGAAAATTGCTGCGCCGCAATCATGGGCCGATCTCCTCAAGCCGGAATACAAGGGCCAGGTCGCCATGCCGAATCCGGCTTCGTCGGGCACCGGTTACTTAATGGTGTCGGGCTGGCTGCAGATGATGGGCGAGGAAAAAGGCTGGAAGTTCATGGACGGCCTGCACCAGAATATCGCCGCCTATAGCCATTCCGGCTCCAAGCCGTGCCGCCAGGCCGCCGCTGGCGAATATGCCGTCGGGTTCTCGTTTGAATATCGCGCCAACAAAACCAAAAAGGATGGCGCCCCGATCGAGGCTATCCTGCCCAGCGAGGGCCTCGGCTGGGACATGGAGGCGGCCGCCATCATGGCGACCACCAAGCATGCCGCGGCGGCGAAGAAGTTGCTCGATTGGTCGGTGACGCCTGAAGCCAACAAGCTTTACGCACAAAATTTCGCGATCGTGGCGCTTCCCGGGGTTCAGGAAAAGCTCACCCACATTTCCGGCGACGTCGAAAAACTCCTGGCCAAGAATGACTTTGTCTGGGCTGCCGCAAACCGCGAGCGGATCCTCGCCGAATGGATCAAGCGTTACGACGGCAAGTCCGAAAAGAAGTAGCCGGCTCTCCTCACTGAAGTATCAAACGAACCCCGGGGCTTTGTTGTCCCGGGGTTCGGTTTCGAATGCGGCGTTCGCGAGAGAAGGATTGCACATGACCGAGCCAAGCAAGCTTGCCGACGGTGACACGCCTTATCTCAAGATTCGAAATGTCACCAAGCGGTTCGACAATTTCGTCGCCTTGCAGGACATCAATCTGGACATCAAGCGGGGCGAATTTATCTCGTTTCTCGGGCCGTCCGGCTGCGGCAAGACAACATTATTACGGGCGATCTCCGGGCTTGACGTGCAGACGACCGGATCGATCGAGCAGGACGGCCGCGACATTTCCAATTTGCCGGTCAACCAGCGCGACTTCGGCATCGTTTTTCAAAGTTATGCGTTGTTTCCGAACCTGAAGATCAAGGACAATGTCGGCTACGGCCTGGTATCGGCCGGCAAGTCGCGCGAGGAGATCAGAACCCGCGTTGCTGAACTTCTGACCATGGTCGGCCTTGCCGACCAAGCCGAGAAATACCCATCGCAGTTGTCCGGCGGTCAGCAGCAGCGCGTGTCGCTGGCGCGTGCGCTGGCCCTTTCCCCCGGCCTTCTTCTGCTCGACGAACCACTGTCGGCGCTCGATGCGCGCGTACGCGCCCGGCTACGCGGCGAAATACGCGAGCTGCAACAGAGGCTCGGCATTACGACCGTGATGGTAACACACGACCAGGAAGAAGCCTTGACGATGTCCGACCGGATCGTCGTCATGAGCAAGGGCAAGATCGAGCAAATCGGCTCTCCGGACGACGTTTATCGCGCGCCCGCTTCGCCCTTCGTCGCCGATTTCATCGGCCGCATGAACTTCATTCCGGGAACGCTGGTGTCCGGGACATCGGCCGATTGCAAGGGTGCCGTTCTGTCGTTTTCCACCGCGCTGACTTATGCGCAGGGGACACCCATCACCATTTGCCTGCGGCCCGAAGATATTGTCGTTCGCGACATTGCGTCATCGTCGAACGCCGTCGATGTCGAAGTCGGCGTGATGGAATTCATGGGCAATCACTTTGCCACCACGCTGCATGTTTCCGGAACGCATCTCAACGTATCCGCCGATTTGTCGATGAACGATGTCCGCGATCTCAGCATCAAGCCCGGGTCGAAAGTCAAGGCCGGTTTGCCGGCCGACCGGTTGCGCGTATTCAGCACAACCTGATTCCCGGAAAGGCGCGACGCTCTTATGCGCCGGGTCCACATTCAGGCTGTTTCGATTTAGATACTTTAGGGGACTGCAATGAGTACCGCCGCTTTGCAAGAGCCGTGGGCCAAGTCGGACAACCCCGCCGCGCCAATACCCGTGCATCAGAAAATGAGTCGCGACGATCTTATCATGCGGATCGCGCTGTGCGTCCTGGCGGCATGGCTTGTCATTGCCGTCCTGTTGCCGCTCGGCGCGCTGCTGATCAAGAGCTTCGAAGGACCCGACGGCGGCTTTGTCGGCGTAAGCAACTTCGCGCTGTTTTTCGCCAATCCGTCGCTGACGCAATCGATTTCAAACAGCCTGTCGATTGCAATCGTCAGCACGGTCATCTGCGTGCTGCTTTCGTTCGTTTTTGCTTATGGACTGATGCGCACCTGCATGCCCGGCCGCGGCATTTTCAAGCTGATCTCGCAGGTCCCGTTGCTGGCGCCTTCGCTGCTTCCCGCCATCAGCCTGGTCTACCTGTTCGGCAACCAGGGCTTTGCCAAATCGATGATGCTTGGCCAGTCGATCTACGGGCCGATCGGCATCGGCATCGGCGAAGTCTTCTGGACCTTTCCGCATGCGCTAATCATCATGATTACGGCGCTCTCCACATCGGACGCGCGGCTGTATGAAGCCGCCAGCGCCCTGAAAGCCAGCGCATGGCGCACGTTCTGGACGGTTACCATTCCGGGCGCCCGCTACGGCCTGATCAGCGCGACCTTCGTGGTTTTCACGCTTGTCGTTACCGATTTCGGCGTGCCGAAAGTCATCGGCGGCCAGTTCAACGTTCTCGCTACCGATATTTACAAACAAGTCATCGGCCAGCAGAATTTCCGAATGGGCGCGGTGGTCGGCCTGCTGTTGCTGCTGCCGGCGGTGTTCTCGTTTGCCGTCGATCAATGGGTGCAGCGCAAGCAGTCGGCGGCGATGTCGTCGCGCGCGGTCGCCTACGAACCGAAGCCGGATGCTTTCGTCGATACCGCATTCCTGGTCATTTGCGGGCTGATCGCGGCCGCGATCCTGACGGTCATATTTACCGCGCTGTTCGCGTCGCTGGCGACCTTGTGGCCGTATAATCTCACGCCGTCGTTCAAGAACTATGACTTCGACAATATGGATGGCGGCGGCTGGCAGAGTTTCTTCAATTCGTTACGGATGGCCGGCTTCACCGCAGTGTTCGGCACGGCGATTATTTTTTCCGGCGCCTATCTGATGGAAAAGACCAAGGGCTTCGGGGCCGGGCGGTTCGTGTTTCAGTTCCTGGCACTGCTTCCACTTGCGGTGCCCGGAATCGTCTTGGGCCTCGGCTATATTTTCTTCTTCAATTCGCCCGCCAACCCGTTCAATTTCATCTACGGCACGACAACGATCCTTGTCGTGTGTTCGATCGCGCATTTCTATTCGGTCGCGCATTTGACAGCAGTGACGGCCCTCAAGCAGATCGACCAGGAAATCGAGACGGTTTCGTCGTCCTTGCGCGTGCCGTTCTATCGGACGTTCTTTCTGGTGACCTTGCCGGTGTCGCTGCCGGCGGTCCTCGATATCGCCATGTATCTCTTTGTCAATGCATTGACGACAGTGTCCGCCGTGGTCTTTATCTATTCACCGCAAACAACGCTGGCCTCCATTGCCGTGTTGAACATGGACGATGCCGGCGATGTGGCGCCGGCGGCGGCGATGGCGATGACGATCTTTTTTGCCGCGACCGCTGTGCGTGTCGTTTATACGGGACTGGTGCGCGGCGTCCTCGGCCGGACCCAGGCCTGGCGTCACCGTTAGTATTCCGCTCCGACAACTGAGACGAAAGCATAGCCGATGCCGCCCTCCGCTTCCTCGCCCCATTTCGACGTCGCGATTATCGGGGCGGGTATTGTCGGTCTGGGCCATGCGCTGGCGGCGGCCCGCCGAGGCAAGCGCGTCGTCGTTGTCGATCGGGATGCGCAGGCCAATGGCGCTTCGATCCGGAACTTCGGCTTTGTTACCGTTACAGGACAGCAAAAAGGCGAATGCTGGGAACGGGCGATGCGTTCGCGCGCCGTCTGGGGTGAGGTCGTCGATGCCGCCGATATCGCGGTCGAGCATACCGGGCTCTGCGTTGCCGCACGCCGGCCCGAGGCCAAGCGCGTGCTTGAAGCGTTTGCCGAAACCGACATGGGCCGCGACTGCCGGTTGCTGTCGCCCGCCGAAGCGCGCGAAAAAGTGCCGGCACTGCGCGCCGACAGCCTCGCCGGCGCCCTGTGGTCGCCGCATGAAGCGCGGGTGGAGAGCCGCCTTGCCATCCCCAAGCTCGCGGCCTGGCTCGAAGCGGCCCATGGCGTCACTTTCCGACGCAGTTGTTTCGTCAAGAACGTCGCCCTGCCCCTCATCGAAACCTCGCAAGGCGACATCCACGCTGACGCGGCGATTATATGTCCGGGCGACAATTTTCTGGCGCTGTTTCCGGAGCGGATCGCCGCGTATGGCCTCACGGTCTGCAAGCTTCACATGTTGCGCGTGACCGCGCCGACGTTCGGACGGCTGGGCGCTGCCGTGATGTCTGATCTCGGGCTTGTTCGCTATCTCGGATATGCGGAACTGCCTGAAGCAGAAGCGCTGAAAAAGAGGTTGCTGGCGGAACAGGCCGCGGCGCTCGACAACGGCATCCACCTCATTGTCGTCCAATCGGCCGACGGCTCGCTGGTTGTCGGCGACAGCCATCATTACGGCGAGACGACGGATCCGTTCGCCCCGGCGGCCGTCGATGACTTGATCCTCGACGAATTCGACCATGTTCTCGACCTGCCGCGGCGCGCGGTCAGCGAACGATGGATCGGCACATACGCCTCGGCGCCGGACAGGCTGATGCTGGTCGATCGCCCTTCGGATGCGGTCCGCATTGTCATCGTCACCAGCGGCACAGGCGCTTCCACAGGGTTTGCCATCGGCGAAGAAGTAATTGCCGAATTGTTCGGCTGAGCAGATTGAGGAACGAAGACATGACGATTTCCGCCGTCGTTTTCGATTGGGCCGGCACGATGCTCGACCACGGCTCACGCGCGCCGATGGGCGCCTTCGTCAAGGTGTTCGCGGATTTTCAGGTGACGATTACAGTAGCCGAGGCGCGCGGCCCGATGGGCATGCCGAAGCTCGATCACATCAAGGCGCTGCTGAAACATCCCGACATTGCCGCCCGCTGGGCCAGGGCGCATGGCCAAGCGCCGACGGATGACGATGCAAACCGCATCTTTGACGTGTTCGTCCCGCTCAATGCCGCGGTGGTGACTGACTACGCCGACCTCATCCCCGGCATCCTGGACGTCCATGCCGACTTGCGCGGCCGCGGCATCAAGATCGGCTCGACCACCGGCTATACCCGCGACATCATGGACCGGGTGCTGCCGCTGACGACGGCCGCCGGCCTAGCGACCGACAATCTGATCTGCGCCGGCGATATGCCGCTCGGCCGGCCGACGCCGATGATGATGTACAAGTGTTTTCTCGACTTGGCCGTTTGGCCAGCAGCATCTGTCGTCAAGGTTGACGACACCGAGGTCGGCATTGCCGAGGGCGTCAATGCCGGCTGCTGGACCGTCGGCGTGGCGCTGTCGGGCAATGCCGCCGGCGTTTCGCGTGACGAACTGGCAGCTTTGAGCGAAGCCGAAGTGTCGCAACTTCGGACCAAGGCCACACGGCAACTCGCGCGCGCTGGCGCGCACTATGTGATCGACAGCGTCGCCGGACTCATGTCGGTCGTCGATGCTATCGAAGGCCGTCTCTTGCGCGGCGAGCGGCCGTAGGCTGGCTGGCTCCGATTGGCGAGAGTACGCCGGGAGCTCGACGTGGGGATCAAGCGCCCACGCGAAGTCTTTACATTGAATAGGATTTTCCTTTCCGCCCGCCCTCTCCATCATGAGCGCGACGGAAAATTGTCTATTGATATCAGTCGTTTACGTGCTTGTTCGAATTCCGTGTCGTACCGTGGCGCATCCGGCAGCCTACAACCGCTAAAACCCGTTAAAGGCCTATAGGGCTCCGCGCGTTATCAAACAAGGCGCAGCTTGCAGATGCCGCGTCCGTCGCCTTGGCGCCGCCACCGGGGCCGGTGACGGCGTGGAAGTCGACATTGTGCATCATCACGTCACAAGCATCGACGCCATATTGTAATGCGCCGGAATATTCCAGCGGAACCCGGGCGTCAGCGCATCGAAATGCTTGGCGTTCGGCAACGTGGCGCGCAAGCTAGTCGGCGATGAGCGCGAGTTAAAGCAGGACTACCGTTAGGTCCCTTCGATGCGACTGGGGGTCAGGAAGCAAAGGCGGGCGGCAAGGGCCGCCGGGACCTGCGTGGCGCGTCGATGGTCAGCAACGCTCGCAGCGGCGCGCGCGGCTTCACCAGATCGGCCAGCGAATAGCCGTCCAGCACCTCGAGGAAAGCGGCGCCGGCCTTGGCCAGCGCACGCCGCAGCACACAACACGATTTGATGGCACAGGGAGCATCGACCGGATTAAGGCAGGCTACCACCGCCATGTCGGGCTCGGTGTGACGAACCACCTGACCGAGATTGATGCGCTCGACCGGCATGGCCAGACGTAAACCGCCACCACGGCCGCGCACCGTGCCGACATAACCGGCCTGGCCGAGTTGATGAGCGACCTTCATTAAATGGGTCTTGGAAATGCCGTAGCTGCTGGCGACCTCGGCGATGGTCGCCAGACCGTCGTCCTTGACCGCGAGGTACATCAGGAGCCGCAGCGCGTAATCAGTATAGACGGTAAGGCGCAAGCCAAACTCCCTCTGCAGCGACCTATAAGATATATTACGGATATTGCTTTACGGCAAGCCGGCTGTTACATGCGTCGGACCGCATTCGATCGGAGATCGCCATGCTCAGTTCCCTGTCTATCGGCAGCGCCATTGCCCGGGTTTTCCTGTTTCCCGGCGACCTGGCCTGCGCCTATGTCGGCATCGACCAGAACGACAAGCGCGAACTGGTGCGGATGCTGGTCAATTCACTGGTGTGGATCGTGGTCGGCATGGCTGCCGTTGCCGTAATCGCCTGATGCCCGCTATGGCGCCGCCGCTGATCGACCACCTGTCCGAGGAAGCCATCGCCCGCCTGGTCGATGAATTCTATACGCGCATCCGCACCGACGCCGCACTGGGACCGGTTTTCAAGCGCGCCATTCCCGGCGACTGGGGTCCCCATCTGGCGACGATGCGGAATTTCTGGTCGTCAGTTATGCTGACGAGCGGCCGCTACAAGGGCAACCC
The DNA here is from genome assembly GCA_945870035.1 of Rhizobium sp. Q54. GTDB lineage: Bacteria > Pseudomonadota > Alphaproteobacteria > Rhizobiales > Xanthobacteraceae > Pseudolabrys. Next base: position 35,196 of record CAMBQQ010000002.1, read on the forward strand.
GGTCGCGGCGCATGGCCGTGTCACCGGCATCGAGATCGACATGTTCGATCATTGGCTGGCCCTGTTCGAGGCGACGTGCCGCGATCTGTTCGCGCCGGGGATTGCGGCCGAGTTTCAAACCAAGGCAGTGCGCATCGCCGACAGCCTCAAACTGTCGCTGTTCTATCGGCCCGACCGGCCCTGGCCGCCGGACCGGTTGAAGGGCATGCCCCCTGTGTGACGCGCTACCTCACGTCCGGCTCGGCCATGGTCAACGACCACCTTGTTCCTGGATCGCGGCGAGTAGAGCCATGCCCATGCGTCTAATTCAACGGTTAGCGTGTTTTTTCAGTGATCGAAGGGATTAGTGACAGCCCTCTGCCCCCTTAAGGGGATGCCGGAAGAGCGGCAGAAAGCCGAATAGCCAAACTGCGAAAGCGGCGGACCACAGAGACGCGCTCACAATATAGAGCTCGCCCAGCAGAAAAGTCCCCACTCCGACCTCTGGCAGCACCCTCACAAATCCCGCTCCAAACATCAGGACTACGGCCGCATGCGCCTGCCATGGCAAGACGAGCGACCGGCCGGTGTGACGCAATCCTGCGATGATGAACACGCTCAAGACCGCCAGACCAAGGCTTGCCACGGAAAGAACTTGCCACGGAAAGGACATGCAGACTTGTCATCGGAGAGGATGGGGCGCGTCAGCGGGCTGGTGCGGATGACGCAAATCAACGGTGAAGAAACGCAGACGATGCTTCGAATTATGCGCTCAGGAGATCTGCTGGGTTGCGCAGCCGTCCTTCAGAAATTTTCTTACCCGGCGACGGCGACCGCGGTTCAAGATACCGTGGTTCTCTCGTGGCGCTCCAGCCAATTTCTTGGCCTGATCAAGCAACATCAAGCGATCATGGACAACACTTTGCGTATCGTCGCTACACGTACGAAGGAAATGGTTCAGCGCGTCAGCGACATGTCCGACAAAAGTGTGGAACGGCGGATAGCCGCTGCGCTCCTGCGCCTGGCTGCTCAAGCCGGCACGAAGGCCGAAGGAGGCATTCAGATTCTGCTTCCGATTACACGAGACGACCTCGCCGAGATGGCTGGCCATACCTATTTCACGGTCAGCCGAATGCTGAGCGTCTGGCAGAAGCAAGGACTTGTGAAGAATGGGCGGCAGCGCATGACGATCCTTGACCCCGATCGGCTTGCGGAGATCGCGGATGGTCGGAAACAGCTGCGGCTTACCTCGGCGATCGATTCACGGAATCGCTGTCGGAAGGTTTGCGACTATCCGAACGGCGAGGCCGATAAATCCGCCCGCTCGGTATCGGTGGCGCGATATCTGGAAGGCGCTTTACAGGCTCATGGAGACTTGCTTCGAGCACCTGGTTTCTTCGACATGAACGCGGCCTACGCGTGATTTTCGCAGCAGTTTTCCGGCTTCATAGCGCCGAACGCCTCAATGGCATGCCGGCGCACGCCACTGGTCGGCTCAGCAGGCTGGCGCACGCGGTCATCGATGCTAACCAACGCATCCCGCTCGGTCGCCGACGCGATGGTCGGACCGAGATCGCGCAACAGACCGTCGTCAACACCGTAAATCCAGCCATGCAGTTGAAGCTTGTGGCCGCGATTCCAGGCGTTCTCGACGGTTGGAATCGATGCAACGCGGCGCACCTGCATTTCAATGTTGAGTTCGCACATGCGGTTGACGCGTGCTTGGACATCGGCGATCGCGTCGAACAACGGGCGGTGCTTTCGATAAAGCATGACGATCGGCTGCAGCCAGTGGTCGACCAAGGCAGAACGATCCTCCCCCAGGGCGCGCTGAATACCGCCGCAACCATAGTGGCCGCACACAATGAGGTGTTCGATCTTAAGAATATCTATCGCGTACTCCATCACAGCGAGCAGATTCATATCGCTCGTGTGCACGACGTTGGCGATATTGCGCTGAACGAAGACCTCGCCGGGATCGAGGCCGAGGACGTCATTGGCGGTAACGCGGCTATCCGAGCACCCGATCCACATTAATCGGGGCAACTGCTGTCCGGCCATGCGTGAAAAGAAATTCGGATCATCGCGAGTCTTGGCTTGAACCCAAGCGACGTTGCGGTCGAACAGATGATCGAGGCTCATGATCGGTCCAATTCGATCTAATGATTCGCCAGCCTATTTGTCGTCGTGCCGCTTACCTGCCTTTGATACCCGGGCAGAAGACCGCGCGCGAGAAGCCAACGCTGAAGCTGCGCTGAATCGACAGAGCATTCCTCCGCCATATCGCCGACAAAGGCGCGCCATTGATCGAGATTGCGGAACGGAACGCCGACGACGATTGGCACCTCCAGTTCGACAGCCTTGGCAAGTGCATCCCGCAAACCCTCGCCTTCTGCCTCGACCTTTCCGAACTTGTTCACCACCAGGATATCGGGCTTCTCTTCGAGCGCGGCGAGCAACAGACCAGCAGCTTCGGTCAGCTTGCTCCGATCCAGACGGCAACCGCGAGCTTCCTTGCCGCGATCTTCCGACACCTGCAATACCGTTCCGGAAAACAACTCCTCGACCGCCATGTCACATTTACCAGGATCGCGTTCGAAGGAATTAAACTGAACAAGTCCCGCAACACTCAATCCTGCGGTGCGCAGCGCATAACCCCACGCAGCGAGAAGCTTGTCGGCGGCAAGCCCGTCGGTATAGACGACGGCCAGGATGCTCAAAGACGGCTGTGCAGGCATTGCGAGCTCCTTGCGTTATGTTGAACGGGCCACGGCGGTGCGCCGCTTGCCCAGCAGCAAAGGACCGAAGGATAGCGCGAAGCCGAAAAACGCGGCGCACCAAGCCAACACGGTGAGCTGGAGCAAAGGGCCACTTGCATCTGGAACCAGTGCGGCGCCGATCCGCGCCAGTGCGGCGACTATGACTGCCGCGTATATCGCTTGCGTGAAAGACGACGCCACCAGTGCATTTCCGGTGTGGCCGAGACTGGCGCGCGTCATCACCGCCAGTGTCATCGTGCCGGCGGCACCCACGGTCCAGGCATGAATGCCGGCGCTTGGCGCGACAAGATCGAGCGCGCCAGCGCTTGATAGCAGGAACCCGAGCGGCACGAAGGCGTAACCGACATGCAGGACAAGGACCAGGCGGTCGCGCAAGGTGCGGTCGCCGGCCCAGCGCGCCAGCCGCAACATTTGCGCTAATCCGGCGGCGCATAGCGCCGCAGCGGTGTCAGGCCCCACGGGCCGGATCAGCCATAGCGCCAGCACGGCGGCGCTGAACGCGATGACGCTCAGGTCGATACCGCCCATGGGCACCGGCAGCCGGCCCGGATTTTCGCGCACCAGCCAGTTGCGGGTGAAGCTCGGCACGATGCGGCCGCCGATAACCGAGATCAGCAACACCAAGGCAGCGATGCCGATGCGGACGCCGTACTCGGCGCTGCCGTGGAAATGGGATTCGAGATGAAAAGCGATGTTGCCGACAAGCAGCAGGCTCACCAGGCCGACGACTTTCAGGTTCCCCCAGTTCTTGCCGGCCAGAATCTCACGCGTGATCGCCGCGATCAGCAAGGCCAGAAATCCGACGTCGATAAGCGCGGCGGCGAGCCAGCCGATCTCGACAGATAAGGTGACCGCAATGCGGCCTGCCAGCCACACCAGAACCAGCGTCAAAAGCGGCAAGCCCTGAATCGGCAGGCGTCCGGTCCAGTTGGGAATGGCCGTCAACAGAAATCCGGTTACCACCGCCGGCAGATAGCCGTACAGCATTTCATGCACATGCCAGTCGATCGGGCCGAAAGCAGTGCGCAGTTGCAGCTCGCCGTGAAAGACCGGTAGCCAGGCCAGCACCGCGAGCCCGGCGTAAACCGCGCCGAGCAGAAAGAACGGCCGGAAGCCGTAAGACAGCAGGACCGGACCTGCATAGGTCTTCAATCGAGGGACAGCGTTCATGATTTCCGTTCCGCTTCCCTGCCCTGTTGTACTAGCCGTTGAGCGCGTGCTCGAAAGCACGCTTCAGACACACCGCGCCGGGATCCGGCGCGCGGTTGAGCAGGCCCATCAAGGTGATCCATTCCTCGTCGGTAGCTTCCGAGGCGTATCGCCGTACCGTACCGGCAACATAGGCCGGCAGGTCCAGACCGTCAGCTTTGGCCTGCTCGCGCATCGCCGCCAACATGGACAAGTCGTTGACGCGCAGAATCGTCTCGGTCGCCGCGGTCTCGTCACTCAGTTCGGCCAACAGGTCGCCCAGCAGCATGATGTCGATCCTTCAATGCACCCGATGCGCGTCGGCGCCGGCAAGCTCGACGCCCTCGATCTTAGCAGCCGAGATCAGCCGCGCGATGTATTGTGCATCGGCGCGCCGCCGCACGCTCTCGTTCAGGTAGTCGGCGATACGCGAGGCAACAGCCTCGAAAGGCAGCAGCTTGCCATCATGCTTGCGGTCGAGCCGTATGATGTGGAAGCCGTAACGCGTCGCCACCGGCGCGGCGCACAACTCGCCAGGCGCGAGTGCGACCAACGCCCGCTCGAATTCCGGCGTGGTCTGCCCGGTCGTGATTTGCCCAAGATTGCCGCCCTGCGCGGCCGACGAACAGCCCGAATAAGCGCCGGCCAAAGTCGCGAAGGATTCCGGCCGCTCGACCAACGTCGCGAGAACGCCTTCGGCTTCGGCCCGCGCCGCCGCATAGGCATCCTTGTCGGCGGGCAGAGCCGCGAACAGGATGTGCGCCGCCTCGTAGATATCGGGGGAACGAAACTGAGCATGGTGCCGCTCATAATAACGCCGGCAGGTTTCATCGTCTGCCTGCGGGACCACCACCTCGCGGTCGATCAGCCCGCGCATGATCGCTTCCTCGTCGGTCTCGCGGCGGCCGTCCTCGGTGAGCGGCTCCGGCGCGATGTCAAGGCGGCGGGCTTCCTGCATCAGCAGTTCGCGGATGACGAGCGCCCGCGCGGCCTGTTGCCAGGCTGCGATCGGCTTGCCGGCCGGATGATGCTGCATCTCGCGCACGATCTCGTCGCGCGCGATGGCGACCCCGTTGACCGTGACATTGACGGGTCGCCCCGAGGGAAGTTGTGCATGGACTGAGCAGCTCATCGGGGATACTCCGCAGGAACGGTGCGTGCCGGACCACGGCTCTGGCTGGATGCCGCGGGAGGACCCCGGCGGCCCTGGCTGCGAACGATCTGATAGCCACGGCGGCCGAGATACCAGACCGGCGCGCTCCAGACGTGAACAAGGCGCGTGAACGGGAACACCAGAAAGATCGTCATGCCGAGGAACAGATGCGCCTTGAAGATCGGGTGGACATCGGCGATCAGCGCCGAGACGCCCGGCTGCAAGGTGAGGATGCCCTGCGCCCAGGTCATGAACTTCACCATCTCATGGCCGTCGAGGTGATTGAGCGAGACGAAGATGGTGCCGAGCCCGAGGACCAGCTGGGCATAGAGCAACAGCAGGATGGCGATGTCGCCGAACGACGAGGTGGTGCGGATACGCGCATCGAACAGGCGGCGATGCACCAGAAGCGTGATGCCGACGAAACACATGACGCCGGCAACGCCGCCGGCGACGATCGCCAGCCATTGCTTGAACGTATGCGAAATGCCGAGCGTATCGAATACAACAATCGGCGTCAGCAGGCCGACGAAGTGGCCGAGGAAAATGACCAATATGCCGACATGGAACAGGTTCGAGCCCCAGCTGAGTTGCCTGCGGCGCAGAAGCTGGCTCGATCCGCTGCGCCAGGTGTACTGCTCGCGGTCGAAACGCACCCAGCTTCCGAGCAGGAAGACGGTGAGGCAGAGGTAGGGATACCAGCCGAACACGATGTAGGTGATGAGATCGCGCATGATGATGTCCTCAGGAACGCGGCGGGGTGGGACGGGACGCCGGCAGGCCGGGCGCGGGTCGTAACGCGCCACGGACATGGGCCATCAGCCCGTCTTTGCAGCTATCGGCAGCGCCCGGACCGAACTGAACCGCCTCGTCTTCCCACGCGGCGTCGAGAGCCGCGAGATCGAGCGGATCGGGATCGGGCAGCGCCAGCAATGCGGAGACCTCTTCGCCTGTCGGCTTGACCGACGACAGCGCGACCAGCGCCCGCAGCACCGCCTCGTAAGGCGATTGCCGCTTGCGCAGCCGCTCAGCGAGCGCGCCGAGAATATGCGCCGGCTGACCTAGCAGATCACAGGCTTCCGCCTGCGGCAGCGTGGCGAGGAATTCCAGGAACAGTGGCAGATAGTCCGGCAACTCGTTCTTGACCGCGGCGAGGCCCTTGTCCTCGTACATCCCCAAGAGATCGACCATCGCCTGGCCGCGGTCGCGGCTTTCGCCATGGACATGCTCGAACAGATGCAGCGACAGCGAACGCGTGCGGTCGAACAGCAAGACGTAGCGTTCCTGCAGATCGTAGATGTCGCCTTCGGCGATGTCGGTGAGCAGGACGTTGAGCTGGCGGCGAATCGCCGCCGGCACCAGCGCCTCTGTCTCAATGACAGTACGCAGGTCGCCGATGGCCTGTTGCAGTTCGACGGAGGGATAACTCAGCAGCGCCGAGAGAACCTTGAAGGTCCTGGCCATTACACGATCTCCATCGGGTTCTTCGCGCGTTTCGGCGAACCGAACAGGTTGGTCTCGGTCGCGCCGGTGGCGCAGCCATTGCCGAACGAGAAGCCGCAGGAGCCGCGCAGTTCGAGCGCGTCTTCGGTGGTTTCGCGATGCGACGTCGGAATGACGAAGCGATCCTCGTAATTGGCAATCGCCATGTATTTGTACATGTCTTCGATCGCCGCGCCGGTGAGGCCGACACGCTGCGCGATCTTCTCGTCGATCAGCCCATCGACGGTCTTCGCCCGCATATAGGCGCGCATGGCAAGCATGCGTTCCAGGCCGAGCGCGACCGGCTCTTCTTTGCCCGCCGTGAGCATGTTGGCGAGATATTTGAGCGGAATGCGCAAAGACCGCACATCCGGCATCTCGCCGTCGTGGCCGATCTTGCCAGCGGCGGCCGCCGACTGAATCGGCGACAGCGGCGGCACATACCAGACCATCGGCAGCGTGCGGTATTCCGGATGCAGCGGGAACGCGACCTTCCATTCCATCGCCATTTTGTAGACCGGCGAGCGGCGCGCGCCCTCCAGCCAATTCTCGGCAATGCCGTCACGCCGCGCCTGTTCGATGATGGCCGGATCGTGCGGGTTAAGGAATACGCCGAGCTGGGCTTCGTAGAGGTCCTGCTCGTCCGGCGTTGAGGCGGCTTCCTCGATGCGGTCGGCGTCGTAGAGCACGACGCCGAGATAGCGGATACGGCCAACGCAGGTTTCCGAGCACACCGTCGGCTGGCCGGCTTCAATGCGCGGATAACAGAAGATGCACTTCTCGGATTTGCCGGTCGACCAGTTGTAGTAAATCTTCTTGTACGGACAGCCGGACACGCACATGCGCCAGCCGCGGCACTTGTCCTGGTCGATCAGGACGATGCCGTCTTCCTCACGCTTGTAGATGGCGCCCGACGGACAGGCGGCGACGCAGGTCGGGTTGAGGCAGTGCTCGCACAGCCGCGGCAGATACATCATGAAGGTGTTTTCGAACTGGCCGTACATTTCCTTCTGCACGCCCTCGAAATTGTAGTCTTTCGAGCGCTTGGCGAATTCGCCGCCGAGGATTTCCTCCCAGTTCGGGCCCCACTCGATCTTTTCCATGCGTTCGCCGGAAATCAGCGAGCGCGGCCGCGCGGTCGGCATCGCCGTCATTTCCGGCGACTTCTGCAGATGCTCGTAGTCGAAGGTGAAGGGCTCGTAATAGTCGTCGATTTCCGGCAGGTCGGGATTTGCAAAGATATTGGCGAGTACGCGCCACTTCGAACCGATGCGCGGCTCGATCTTGCCGTTTTTCTTGCGTACCCAGCCGCCGTTCCAGCGCTTCTGGTTTTCCCAATCCTTCGGATAGCCGATGCCGGGCTTGGTTTCGACGTTGTTGAACCAAGCGTATTCCATGCCCTCGCGGCTGGTCCAGACGTTCTTGCAGGTAACCGAGCAGGTGTGGCAACCGATGCACTTATCGAGATTGAGCACCATCGCGATTTGAGCGCGGATCTTCATTCTGCGGCCTCCAAAGTGTTCGTAGTGTTGGTCGCGACGGGCAAAGCTTCGGGTTGATCGGGAGTGGGCGTATCGAGCCAGTCGACTTTCGACATCTTGCGCACGATGACGAATTCGTCGCGGTTCGATCCGACGGTACCGTAGTAGTTGAAGCCGTAGGATTGCTGGGCGTAACCGCCGATCATGTGGGTCGGCTTGAGGATCGCGCGGGTCACCGAGTTGTGGATGCCACCGCGCTGGCCGGTCTGCTCGGAGCCCGGCACGTTCACGATCTTCTCCTGCGCATGATACATCATGCACATGCCCTGCTTGACCCGTTGCGAGACGACTGCGCGCGCCACCAAAGCGCCGTTGCTATTGAACGCCTCGATCCAGTCATTGTCGACGATGCCGGCCTGCTTGGCATCGATCTCGCTGATCCAGACGCAAGGACCGCCACGCGACAGAGTGAGCATCAGCAGGTTGTCGGTATAGGTCGAGTGGATGCCCCACTTTTGATGCGGCGTGATGAAGTTCAGCACCACCGCGTCATTGCCGTTCGGCTTGCGGTCGATCACCGGGTTAACCGATTTGGTGTCGATCGGCGGACGATAGACGCAGAAGCCTTCGCCGAAGGCGCGCATCCACAGATGATCCTGATAAAGCTGCTGACGGCCGGTCAGCGTGCGCCACGGGATCAGCTCGTGGACGTTGGTATAGCCGGCGTTGTAGCAGACCTTTTCCGACTCAAGGCCGGACCAGATCGGTGAAGAGATAATCTTGCGCGGTTGCGCGACGACGTCGCGGAAGCGGATCTTCTCGTCTTCTTTCGGAATGGCGAGATGGGTGTGATCTAGGCCGGTGAAGCCGCCGAGCGATGCCCATGCCTTGACCGCGACCTCGCCGTTGGTTTCCGGCGCCAGGCTGAGAATGACCTCGCAGGCGTCGATGTCGCTGTCGATGCGGGCAAAGCCTTTGGTCGTCCCCTCCTCCAGCACGACACCGTTGAGTTGCTTCAGGAAGTCAACCTCGTGCTCGGTATTCCACGCCATGCCCTTGCCGCCATTGCCGAGCTTGGCCATCAGCGGTCCGAGCGAGGTGAAGCGCTTGTAAAGACCGGGATAGTCACGCTCGACCACCGTCACAGCCGGCATGGTCTTGCCGGGGATCGGATCGATCTCGCCTTTCTTCCAGTCCTTGACGTCGAAGGCCTGCGCGATTTCGCCGGGCGTGTCGTGCATGATCGGGGTCAGCACCACATCCTTTTCAACACCGAGCACTTCCGGCGCGACTGTGGAGAAAGCCTTGGCAATGCCCTTGTAGATCTCCCAGTCGCTGCGCGCTTCCCACACCGGATCGACCGCCGCGGTGAGCGGATGGATGAACGGGTGCATGTCCGAGGTGTTGAGATCGTTCTTCTCGTACCAGCTCGCAGTCGGCAACACGATGTCGGAGTACATACAAGTGGTCGACATACGGAAGTCGAGCGTGACCAGCAGGTCAAGTTTTCCTTCCGGCGCTTTCTCGTGCCAGACAACATCCATCGGCTTTTTCTTGCCGTCTTCGCCGAGATCCTTGCCCATGACGCCATGCTTAGTGCCGAGCAGGTGCTTGAGGAAGTACTCATGACCCTTGCCCGAGGCGCCGAGCAGGTTGGAGCGCCAGATGAACATGTTGCGCGGCCAGTTGGCCGGGTTGTCCGGATCGTCGCAGGACAGATTGAGCTTGCCCGACTTCAGGTTGGCGGCGACATAGTCCTTGGCTTCCATGCCGGCGGCGGCGGCGTCTTTCGAGACCTGCAGTGGATTGGTCTGCAATTGCGGCGCTGACGGCAGCCAACCCATGCGCTCGGCGCGCACGTTGTAGTCGATCAACGCTCCGTCCCAGGGCCCTGCCGGCGCGGTCGGCGACAGCACTTCCGACACGTCGAGCGTTTCGTAGCGCCATTGATCGGTGTGCGCGTAGAACGCCGAGGTCGAGTTCATCTGCCGCGGCGGACGGCCCCAGTCGAGGCCGAAGGCGAGCGGTAGCCAGCCCGATTGCGGACGCAGCTTTTCCTGGCCGACATAATGCGACCAGCCGCCGCCGGACTGTCCGACGCAACCGCACATCACCAGCATGTTGATGATGCCGCGGTAGTTCATGTCCATGTGGTACCAGTGGTTCAGACCGGCGCCGACAATCACCATGGACCGGCCCTTGGTCTTCTCGGCATTGAGCGCGAATTCGCGTGCCGTGGTGATAATCTGGTCACGCGGCACACCGGTGATCTTTTCCGCCCAGGCCGGCGTATAGGGCTGCATGTCGTCGTAACCCTTGGCGAGATGCTCGCCGCCGAGGCCGCAATCGACGCCGTAATTGGCGACGAACAGGTCGTAGACCGAGGCAACGATCGTTTCGCCTTCAACCAGTTGCAACGTCTTGGTCGGCACGTTGCGCACCAGCACGCTCGGATGATCGGTGCCCTGGAAGTGATCGTGCTCGCGATTGCCGAAATACGGGAAGCCAACGGCGGCAATACCGTCCTTCACGTCATTGAGCGACAGGCGAAGTTTCGTCTCTTTTCCGTCGGAAGCCTGCTCCTGGAGATTCCACTTGCCCTTTTCGCCCCAGCGGAAGCCGACCGAGCCCTTTGGCACGACGACGGCACCGGTAGTCTCGTCGAACGCGACCGTCTTCCATTCCGGATTATTGGATTCATCACAGCCTTTGACGAAGTCGGAGGCGCGCAGGAAGCGCTCAGGCACATAATGCTCGCCCTGCTTCACCAGCCGTACCAGCATCGGCATGTCGGTATATTGCCGGGCATAGTCCTGGAAGTACTTGGCCTGCCGGTCGATATGGAATTCGCGAAGGATGACGTGGCCCATGGCCATACCGAGCGCGGCATCGGTGCCCTGCTTCGGCGACATCCACAGATCGGCGAATTTCGACGCTTCCGAATAGTCCGGGCAGATGACGACACTCTTGGCGCCGCGATAACGGGCCTCGGTATAGAAGTGTGCGTCGGGCGTGCGCGTTTGCGGTACGTTTGAGCCCCACAGCAGCAAGAAGCCGGAATTGTACCAGTCGGCCGATTCCGGCACGTCGGTCTGCTCGCCCCAGGTCTGCGGCGACGCCGGCGGCAAATCGCAATACCAGTCGTAGAACGACATGCAGACACCGCCGAGCAGCGACAGGTAGCGCGAGCCGGCGGCATAACTCACCATCGACATTGCCGGGATCGGCGAGAAGCCGAACACGCGGTCCGGGCCATGCGTCTTGACAGTGTAAGCATTGGCCGCGGCGATCAACTCGTTGACCTCGTCCCAGGTCGAACGGACAAAACCGCCAAGGCCTCGCTTCTCGACATAGGCCGAGCGTTTTGCCGGGTTTTCGACGATCGATTTCCAGGCGGCAACCGGCGTCATCAGGACGCGCGCTTCGCGCCACAGCTTGAGCAGCCGCGAACGCACCAACGGATACTTCACGCGGTTGCCGGAATAGAGATACCAGCTATAGCTCGCGCCGCGCGCGCAGCCGCGCGGCTCATGATTCGGCAGATCCGGCCGCGTGCGCGGATAATCGGTCTGCTGGGTTTCCCAGGTAACGATGCCGCCCTTGACGTAGATCTTCCACGAGCAAGAGCCTGTGCAGTTCACACCGTGCGTAGAGCGCACGATCTTGTCGTGCTGCCAGCGCTTGCGGTAGCCGTCTTCCCAGCGCCGGTCTTCATTGGTGGTGATGCCGTGACCGTCCGAGAACGGTTCGCTGCCGCGGCTGAAGAAAGTCAATCGGTCGAGAAAGTGACTCATGTGATTTTCCCTTATTCAGCCGGTTGCAGGGTGGCGGGCGGCAGCGAACCGCCACGCTCGATGTCGCGCAGCAGGCCGCCGCGGCGGGTGTAGAACCACCAGGTGATGGCGACACAGGTGACGTAGAAACCCATGAAGCCCCACAACGCCATCTCCGGTCCGCCGGTCAGCGAGATCGAGGTGCCGTAGCTCTTCGGGATGAAGAAGGCGCCATAAGCCGCGACCGCGGAGGTAAATCCGATGATCGCCGCCGATTCCATTTCGGCCTGCTTCTGGCGAACGTCGATGCTCATGCCCGGCTCAAGCCGGATGAGTTCCGCGCGCATGATTGCCGGGATCATCTGGAAGGTCGATGCGTTGCCGACGCCGGTAGCGAAGAACAACAGCATGAACATCGCGAAGAATCCCCAGAACGCGTTCGGCTGATCCTTGATGCCAAGGAAGTACAGCACGCCGCCGACCGCCGCGATCATCAGCGTGAAAACCCAGAAAGTGACGCGGCCGCCGCCGTAGCGATCCGACAACCAGCCGGTCGCCGAGCGCGACAGCGCGCCGACCAGCGGCCCGAGGAAGATGAACTTCAGCGAGTCGACCTGCGGGAACATGGTCTTGGCGAGCAGCGGGAAGCCCGCCGAATAGCCGATGAACGAGCCGAAGGTGCCGGTATAGAGCCAGCACATCAGCCAGTTATGCTTGCGCTTGAAGATCACCGCCTGATCGGCGAACGAGGCGCGCATGTCGGCGATGTCGTTCATGCCGAACCAGGCCGCCGTGGCCGAGATGGCGATGAACGGCACCCAGATGAAGCCGGCATTCTGCAGCCAGAGCTTGGTACCGTCTTTCGCCACCTGCGGCTCGCCGCCAAGCCAGCCAAACACGCCGGCAACGATGACCAGCGGGATAACGAATTGCACGACGCTGACGCCGAGATTGCCGAGGCCGGCGTTGAGCGCCAACGCGTTGCCCTTCTCCGCCTTGCGGAAGAAAAAGCTGATGTTCGCCATCGACGAGGCGAAGTTGCCGCCGCCGAAGCCGCACAGCAAGGCCAGCGCCAGGAAGAAGATGTAAGGCGTATCCGGGCTCTGCACCGCAAGCCCGATGCCGACCGCCGGGATCATCAGCGACCAGGTCGAAATCGATGTCCACAGCCGGCCGCCGAAGATCGGCGGCATGAAGGAATAGAAGATGCGCAAGGTCGCGCCGGACAGGCCGGGTATGGCCGCGAGCCAGAACAGCTGATCGGTCGAGAATGTGAAGCCGACCGCCGGCAGCTTGGCGACGACCACCGACCACACCATCCAGACCGCGAAGGCGAGCAGCAGCGCCGGTATCGAAATCCACAAATTGCGGCGCGCAATGGCGCGTCCCTTGCTCTCCCAGAAAGCCGGATCTTCCGGTTTCCATTCGTCCAGGACATGACCGGAGAGCGCGCCGATGTGCTTGCCCTCGTGAATCGGCCCCATTTCCGGGAACTGCGGCAGCATGCTCAGGGCCGGCTCGTAGGCCTCGCGCTCCATGCGGCGAATAGCGAAATGCATCCAGGCCAATGAAACGGCGGCGATCAGGAACAACAGCATGAAGCAGCTGGTCCAAATGCCGGTGAGATCGTTGAGCACGCCGAAGACGATCGGCAGGATGAAACCGCCGAGGCCGCCGATCATGCCGACCAGGCCGCCGACCGCGCCAACGTTCTTCGGGTAATAGACCGGGATGTGCTTGTAGACCGCGGCTTTTCCTAAGCTCATGAAGAAGCCAAGCACGAAGATCAGCGCCGTGAAGGTGACGACGCCGGTCGCCATATGGAAAGTGATCGGGCCCTTGATGCCTTCGACCGTGTAGGTGGTCGGCGGATAAGCCAAGATGAAGGTGACCAGCACCGAGACGCCAAACATCCAGTACATGATGCGGCGGGCGCCGTATTTGTCCGACAAGTGACCGCCATAGGCGCGGAACAGGCTGGCCGGAACCGAATAGGCGGCGCCGATCATGCCCGCGGTCGTGATGCTGAGCCCATAGACGCCGATCAGATAGCGCGGCAACCACAGCGCCAACGCGACGAAGGCGCCGAAAGCGAAGAAGTAATAGAGCGAGAAGCGCCAGACCTGGACGTTCTTGAGCGCATCGAGTTCGAGCCACGCGCTGACCGGGCGGGCGCCTTTGGCGCGGCGCGCCATCTCGACCGGGTCTTCCTTGGTGGTGAACCAGAAGACGATGCCCATCAGCGCGATGGCGACGGCCCAGACCTGCGCGGTGACCTGCCAGCCATAAGCCACCATCACAAACGGTGCGATGAACTTGGTCACCGCCGCACCGACATTGCCGGCACCGAAGATACCGAGCGCGGTACCCTGCCTTTCCGGCGGATACCAACGCGAGACGTAAGCGATGCCGACCGCGAAGGAGCCGCCGGCAATACCGACGCCGAGCGCGGCAATCAGAAACTCTGTGTAAGTTTGCGCATATGTCAGCAGGAAGGTGGCCAGCGCGGCCGCCAGCATGACCACAGTGTAGACGCGGCGGCCGCCATATTGATCGGTCCAAATGCCGAGGAAGATGCGTACCAGCGAACCGGTAAGAATGGGGGTACCGACTAACAGGCCAAACTGCGTTTCATTCAGCCCCAAATCCTTCTTGATCTGAATGCCGATGATGGCGAACAGCGTCCACACCGCGAAGCAGACGGTGAAGGCAATAGTGGACATCCAAAGCGCACGGCCTTGGCCTTCAATACTAGAAATAGATTCTGATTGCATGGCGCCCGTCCTGTCAGCCCAAAAGAATGGTCGCATGACAAGACTTGGTCGGCCGCCCGGAAGCTTTGACCTCGATCAACAGACGTCAATAATCAGTACAAATAAAGTTCGCGCGCCTAGCGCAACTGTCTTATATCGACTCAGACCTCGCCATGAATTGATATCGATCAAGATCGTGCTTGATATCAATCAAGAAGATAGCCTCAGCGCCTAAATTCTAGGCTATGATTACTTAAACTGCCGCAAGGAGGACGATCGTGCGCCAAGCCGAAATAGATCAGGTTCGTGGGCTGCGGTTATTTTGCGACATGCGAGCAGATAATTTCGCAGAGCTAATGAATGCTGCGAAATTCGAATCCTTTCCAAAGGATTTTTCTTTGATCAATGAAGGGGATTTGCCAGATTTTCTGCACATCGTCGTCCACGGCACGATCGAGATGTTCTGCATCCACGGCGAGCAGGAAATCACCATCGAGATTATGCAACCCGGGACCACGTTTATTCTTGCCGCGGTTATTCGGGACGACGTCTACCTGACGTCCGCCCGCACTCTCACCGCCGCGCAGGTCCTGATGATACCCGCACAGGTCGTTCGTGATATTTTTGAACGGGATGTCGCCTTCGCGCGAGCGATCGTCAATGAATTGGCGCTCCGATTTCGTGGACTTGTGCGCGCCCTCAAGAACAAACAGTTGCGAACCGGTTCCGAGCGCCTGGCAAATTGGATATTCCACACTTCCTTGCAGCAAGAGGACCAGAAGCGGTTTAAACCGGCAATCAGCAAACAGTCGCTCGCGTCAAGCTTAGGAATGACGCCAGAGCACCTGTCGCGCAACTTTACATTTCTGGAGCAACACGGCGTAAAACGCCTGGGAAAATATATCATAATCGAGGACCCGATAGCGCTGAAGGCATTTGCAAAGCCCAATTCGCTTATCGATTGATAATAAATCCGCGCGGCCGAATTTTCTATTTACGGCGCCTTGCACATCGACGCACTCTATTATCGTTTGCGAAAAGACAAATTCTGGCCGTGCGCGGCGCAACTCTCAGCGCATCGACCGCAAACTGCCTCGTACAGCGCCGCGATCGTCAGACGCAAATTTTCGGAGCGCGCCGACATCGCTCACCTTCACACTAGAAGCGTCAACTGAAACTCCGACGGCTCGCAATTTGCTGAAAGAGCGCGAGAGCGACTCCGGTTTAAGTCCGAGCCGAGCCGCAATCAGGGCTTTGTCATATGGCAGCGCGATGGCGCAGCTACCGTACTCCGCCGGGCATAGCGACATTAGAAAAGTCGCAACCCGCTGTACGCCGCTTTGTGCTTTGAGCTGTTCAATTTGCTGAACGAGATTGTGCAGATGCTGCAAGGTCGACGCGATCATCGCCAGCGCTATATCCGGGTCTTCCCGAACGCAACGAACAAGATGGCCAGCAGGCAGGCGCACCACTCGAACAGCACTCACCGCCTCGGCGTTCGCAGGATAGCGCCCATCCGTAAACGCGACGGCCTCTGCAAAACTGTCGCCTTTGGCCAGAATGTGGATAACCGTTTCCTCGCCGGAGGCCGAGATACGAAACAGCTTCACCCAACCGCTGATAACAATGAAAAAATCCGTAGCTAGCTCGCCTTGTCGAAAAAGCCATTCATGCGGCCTGACCGTCAATACGGTCGCGGGCGCGAGGATATGTTCTACCGTATCCGCCTTCAAACTACGGAATACAGCGATTCGCGTCACTATGCGCAAATCCTCCGCTGTCAATTTCGTCTGCGCATTCGTCAGCATGCAAACTGCCTCACTATTCTAACACATAGAGGCGCACCAGTTAGGGCGCCTTGACTTCGGTCAAGGACGAACGAGCCCGAAGATGCTTACATTCTAGATGGCTCCCCTGTCGTCTGCCAGAAGGCGGCGGTGATCACACTTATGCGTGAAGCCTTCTTACGCGCGGAAAGTACCATTATGGCCGGTGCAGTAATTCGACCGATTAGTCGCAAGCTGCGGACCGTGCGACTTGGTCACGATGCAATCGATTCAGATCATATCGAAATATCCGAATGCTGGTTCAAATCCGTTAATTGCACGCCTATTCAGTTCCCATTCTTGATCGCCCGGTTGAAAAAATTAATGGCGACGCACTTCGCCCGAGAAGACGCCATTATGAAGCACGCCGCCAGCTCACTCTGCTCTTGTCACAGGCAAGAGCATGAAATGCTTCTCGGACTTTGCGACCGCGCAGCGGGACTTAGCGAATTCAACTGGCGAGCAGCACAGCGACTTCTTCGCGATGAGTTCCCCGGTCGGGTCCGTGAACACATCATCTGCATGGACCAGATGCTTGTTATGCAACTCAACACGAGCAGCGCAGGCATTCCTGCGGGCGAACGCCTGCACGAGGATCATGCCGGATGACCGTTCCGCTCTACGGTAGCCTGGACGCTTCATTGCGGCCGTCGTTTTCCAGTTCGCCGCGGAACGTATGCCTTCCTGCCGAGATGCCGATACCGCTATTCTGGCCCTTGTGACCGCAGCCGCGACACCGGCGCGACCATTGAGTTCCAGGTCGTCGGATGCATTTCCCAATGGGAGTGACCGGCTTCCGGCTTTCTCCCCATAATTGCGACATGTCGCGGTTGCCTCGATCCTTTATGCCGTGCTCGACGGGCGGATGAGCACAGCCGAGCAACCGCCGCACTCGAAAGCATGGAATTTCCTGCGCCATTCTTAAATGGATTTTAATACGGCAAGCCTGGCTATCAACGCCTCGACATCCGTACGAGCATTAGAACATAGACATCCTCGCCCGGATCGAGCGACTCTTCGCCGGGTAAATCATTGGGTCTTCCCGACCCTTAAATTCTCAGTTCTGGCGTCTGCCTGTCTTGACCAATGTCAAGGCGCGTGGACCTGCACTTGTATAGACTATAAAACCAAAATGCGATTCAGAATGGAGATGCTCATGCATATCAGTGAAGCAGTGGTCCTCCGCGAGGCACAGCGGCTGCGGAATGAGATGGTTTGGCAAGCCATCATGATATTCCGCAACCGGGTGGCAAACTATCGCCGCGCCAGCGTGTCGCGCCAAGAGTTTGATACATTCAGCCAGGTCGAGATGTCTGCCCTAGCAAGCGATGTCCACCTGGAGCCGTCACAGCTTCGCGCTTTGTCAAACGCAGGAGTCGATGCCGCAGCACTCTTGAAGCGGATGCTCGCCGCGTTGGGAATCGATCCGAAAATTCTCAAAACCATGGATGTGTACACGGCACGCGATCTTCAGGCGACATGCTCTCTGTGCAAAAGCAAGTCGCGATGCCGGCGCTCGCTTGCGACGGGAACGGCTGCGACGGCGTACCGCGATTTCTGCCCGAATGCCGCAACACTTTGTGCACTGACCGCTTAGACTAATAGCGATTTAGAGCAATCAGCGCATGAACGACCACGCAATGGCGGTTATTGGCGTGTTGAACGCGTCAGACCGCGCGAGCGCCGGCATTTATAGTGACGAGAACGGGCCAGCTATCGAGCAGTATTTACGGGAGGTTCTCACGAGCCCGTGGCGCGCCATTCTGCGCGTTGTCCCCGACGGAATCGAAAGTGTGCGCGACGGATTGATCGACCTTGCCGATCGAGAAAACTGCGGTCTCATCTTCACCACGGGCGGCACCGGGCCGGCCCCGCGTGACCTCACGCCTGAAGCGACAATGGCCGCTTGCTCGAAATTGTTACCTGGGTTCGGCGAGTTAATGCGCGCGGTGAGCCTCAAGCAGGTTGCGACCGCCATTTTGTCTCGACAAACAGCCGGCATTCGGGGAAGGACGCTCATCGTCAATCTGCCCGGACGGCCTGCGTCAATCCGCGTTTGCCTCGACGCCATTTTTCCGGCGATACCCTATTGCTTGGACTTGATCGGTCAACCGGGCATGGCAACCGACCCCGTGCGCTGCAAAGCCTTTCGCCCGAAGACCTGAGCGTTGCCCTCGCCCGTCCGGATGCACATTTTGATCTGAGAGCTTCGCGCCCATTTCCAGCCCGGCCAATAACCGAGTCGAGTCTCGACAGCCAGGAGGCGCACGAAGCATCAGGCGATGAGCGCACCGCCATCAATATAGACGATCGATCCGGTAGCAAAGCCGTTGTTCACAAACGCAAGGATCTGCCCGGCGATGTCGTCGGCGACACCGACGCGGCCGACCGGCAGCCCGGCGGCGATCTTGTTGAGCATGTCAACGCGCGCGGCTTCCGCCATGCCGGCTCGGATCGGCGTGTCGATGATGCCAGGCGAGACGCAGTTCACCCGCACCGGCGCCAGTTCGAGCGCGAGACTGCGCGCGAGCGACTCGATGGCGCCATTTGCGGCGCCGACGATAGCCGAGTTCGGCCGCGGACGAACGCTGAGAAATCCGGAAACCAAAGTCAGCGAGCCGCCGGCGTTGAAATTGGCCGCGCGCGCCACCCGCCAGGCGCCCCAGAACTTACCCTCCATGGTCGCGCGCACATCGTCCATCGCCACCGTCTTGAACGGGCCCGACTTGAGCTGCGCTGCGGTAACGACGACATGATCGACCGCGCCGCATTCGCGGAACAGGTTGACGACGCTGTCATCGTCGGTGACATCGGCGGCGATGGCCTTGACCCCGATCTTGCCCGCGGCGGCTTTCAGTTTCTCGGCGCTGCGCGACGCGATGATGACTTCGGCGCCCTGCGCCTTGGCCATGGCCGCGGTCGCCAAACCGATACCGGACGATCCACCGACGACGACGACCTTCTTGCCCGCGAGCGACATATCTATTCCCTTCACATTGGTGTCTGTTGCGCCGTTCAGCCCGGCAGGAACTGCTTGCCGATGGACGGCTTGCTGACGCCGAGACCCGGCAACTCCCAAACCCCGGCGCCGGCCGGATTGGTGTCGGCGGCAATATCGACGTCGATCAGGTAAGGCTTGTTCGCGGCGATGCCGCGCCGCACCGCCTCAGCCAGATCGGCGGCGCGATCGACGCGCACACCTTCGACGCCGCACGACCGCGCCATCGCCGCGAAGTCAGGATTGTAACGTTCGCCGGTCAAAGGATTGTGGAAGTCGGTCGCCAGTTCGCGCTTGTCGAGATAGCCGCGCTGCAAGCCGCGGATCGAGGCATAGGCGTAGTTGTTCCACACCACCCAGACCACCGGCAGATTATATTCGACCGCCGTGCCGAGCACATTGGCGTGCATGAAGAAAGCGCCGTCGCCGCACACCGACACGCAGGGCCGGTCGGGCGCGGCGAACTTCGCTCCCATGACGCCGGCAACGCCGAACCCCATCGAGCCGAACGCCATACAGCCGATCAACGAGTCGGGGCGGCGCGGCTTGGTATAGCCGAGCAGCCAGTTATGATGCACGCCGATGTCGCTGACCAGAATCGCATCGTCGGGCAGGCCGCGCTGGATTTCGAACGCGGCGCGCTGCGGATTGATCGGCTGCGTGTCGTCGGTGAAGCCCGGCGCGATGAGCGCGTCCCATTCCTTGCGGTAGCCATCGATCTGCGCCAGCCACTTCTTGCGCGCCTCGGCTTTTTTGGTCAGGTCCTTGCGGCGATCGAGTTCGGCCAGCACCTGACGCAGGAAAGTACGGATGTCGGCCATCAGGCCGAGCGCCACCGGATAGTTGCGACCGATCTCGTCCGGATCGATATCGACATGAATGAGCTGCGTCGGCGGGATGGTGAAAGAGTAACCCGGAATCCACGAACTCGAGGTGCGGTCGTCGAAACGCGCGCCGAGCGACAGCAGCACGTCGGCCTGTCGCGTCGCATGATTGGCCTGATAGTGGCCGCCGCGCGCGACCATGCCGAGCGACAAAGGATGCAGCGTGTCGATGGCGCCGAGGCCGCTCATCGATGCCGCCACCGGAATTTGCAGGCGCTCGGCAAGCTGGAGCAATTCGCCGCCCGCGCCGCCATGGCGGATCGCCTGCCCCACGAAAATCACCGGCCGCTCGGCATTTAGGAGCATGTCGACAGCCTTGATGACGCCATCGGGGTCGGCGCCGCAACGGCTGGAGATATTGGCGTTCCATTCCTTGGCTTGCGGCGCTTCCTCGGCGGCCGCTTCCATGAACACATCGTAGGGCACGTCCAGCACCACCGGACCGGGGCGTCCGGTCACCATCGTCTTCCATGCCTGCCGCACGGCGAGCGGCACCATGTCGCCGCGCGTCGGCTGGAACACGCGCTTGCAAAGGCTGCGCACGGTCGACGGAAAGTCCGCCTGGTTCTGCCGGTACATTTCCTGAAAGGCGCCGCGGTTGAACTGGCCGGTCGGCACATTGCCGGTCACCGCCAGAAACGGCACCGAATCGAGATAGGCGGTCGCCAGCGAAATCGGCAGATTGGCGGAACCCGGTCCGCATGAGGTGAAGGTCGCGGTCGCCTTGCCGGACACGCGGTAATAACAATCCGCCATGAAGCCGGCGACGCTTTCGTGATGCGTCGAGATGGTCGTGATCTCGGAGGAGCGCTCGTACAGCGCGTCGATAAACTGGATGTTGCCGTGGCCGCACAGGCCGAACACCTGCGGCACCTTCTCCTGAATCAGATAGTCGACAATGACCTGTGCGCCATTGAGTTTATTTCCAGTCGACATCAGTTCAGTCTCCTACCGGGCTTTTTCTTCTGAGGCGGCTGAGGGCAGCGCGCGACCGTATTTCTCATAATGCTGGACGTCAATTGATATTGTGGTATGCCTGCTTCTTGGGAAAAAACGCCGGAAACGACAGGAGCGCACCATGACGACGACACGCCAATGGTTCATCCGCAACATCGCCGAAGTGCCGTGGCGCCAGTTCCCGGATCATTTCGGTGGCGCGTTGTCGAAACCACTGGTGATGCCGGAAACCGCCGGCTCGCAGCACATCGACTACCGCATCTCGATGTACCAGCCGATGGCCTATGTGAAGGTTCACAAGCATAAAGTTCAAGAGCAAGTCTATCACGTCCTCGAAGGGGAAGGTCTGATGCACATCGACGGCAAAGACCATCTGGTGCGCAAACACGACTACATTTTCCTGCCGCCCGGTATCGATCATGCGATTTCCAACACCGGCCTGGTCGATCTCGTGTTTCTGGTCGTGACGTCTCCTGTAACGGATGAAGTGCCCAAGTAGTCAGTTCAAAAGGTCGCGGCGTTGCGCCCGGCGCGCCGTCCCGACGCGAAGGCCCAGCCGAGATGATGGCCATGACCCTTGAGCAGCAGGCCGCCCTGCCCGGTCGAACCGGCTGCGTAAAGTCCCGGTATCGGGATGTCGCCTTCGCCCAACACCCGGTGTTCATGATCGACGGCAAGGCCGCCTTCGCCATGCACGAAGACGGCGCGCACTGGGCCGAGCGCGACATAGGGCCCTTGGACCAGCGGCCTGTTCGATTGCGCGTTGTGCGCATTGACTGTCGCCGTTAGCGCCGCGGCAGGAATCGACAGCTTGCCAGCCAGCTCATCGAGCGTCGCGCCGCGTCTGTAAACATCGGGACGGTTGCGCCGGTAGTCGTCCACATAGGCATAGGCCACGCCCGGCGCGGTCGAGATGAAATGTGGCCACCTGGAAAACAGCGCCGTCATCCGGCTGTCGAGCAAAATATAGGCGGCCTTGTTCGGCTGGTCGGGCAGCGCGTAAGCTGGCTTGCCGCGCTCGTCGGTGAAGCGCGCGCCGTTTTTGTTGATCAGAATGGCGCCCTCGGCAAACAGATCGGGCGACGGCGCCAAAGCCGTGGTGACGAAACTCATCACGAAAGGCCGCAGCAGCGCGCTCGGCATGTGGTCGAGCGACCAGGCCATCAGGTTGGCGAGTGCCGGCCAGGGCGGCAGATTGAGAAGCATGTTGCGCTTTTGCGGCGGCACAAAGCGCAATTCGGGTCCGAGCGCCAGATCGCCATTGATGATCCGCGCGCCAAGCGGCAAAGCCAGCTTCTGGCCGTCGCCGGTCGCCGTGACGTTGACGCCGTCGATTTTGGCTTCCTGCGGTCCCATAAACTGCGCTTTCAATTCGGGATCGCTGGTGAAGTCGCCGGTCGCCAGCACAACGCCGCTTTTGGCGCGATAGCGGCGCGGGCCATCGGCGGTCGTGCAATCAACAGCGACCACACGGCCCTGCTCGACGACCAGCTTTGTCGCGCGCACGCCGCACACGATGCGAACGCCGGCGCGCCGCGCCGCATTCTCCAGATGGGTGATAAACGACCGTGAATTGGGCAGCACATTGTGCATGCGCGGCAGCGTATGGGGCGGCTCCGGCATCGGCCCGAAGAAGCGGATGCCATGTTTGAGCAGCCAGCGAAAGGTGTCCGGCATCTCATCGGCCAGCACCCGCCGCAATTCCGGATTGTCGCGCGCATCGAGATCGCCGTTGAAGCCGGCCATGTCGCGCCAATGGGATTGCGCGCTGTCCTTGATACCGGCGCGCGCCTGATGCGGCGTGCCACTGGCCGTCACCGATCCGACCGACCAGGCGGTCGAGCCGCCGAGTTGCGGATTCTTCTCCAGCAGCACAACGTCGCGCCCGCACGCGCGCGCCTCGATCGCCGCCGCCAACCCGCTGCCGCCGCCGCCGACGACTATGACGTCGCAGGCCGCATCCATCACGGCGATTGCGCGGCGCGCTGACCGGCCGTGGTGCCGGCGATTTTGCCGAACACGGAACCGTTCATCAGGCCGGTGCCGCCGGGATAGTTGAAATAGAAGATGCCGCCGACCAGTTCGCCAGCCGCGAACAGGCCGGGGATCGGCGCGCCATCGGTGTCCATGACGCGGGCGCTGGTGTCGATCTTAAGGCCGCCGAACGTGAATGTGAGCCCGCACGTTACGGCGTAAGCCTCGAACGGCCCCTCATCCACCGTGTTGGCCCAGTTCGACTTCGGAATGGCGAGCCCCCTGGTGCCGCGGCCATCCTTGACGTTCGGATCGAACGGCACGTCTGTCATGACCGCTTTGTTGTAGGCCTTGATGGTCTCCAGCGCCTTCTCTGCATTGACGTCGTCGAGTTTCTTGACCAGTTCCTCCAGCGTGTCGGCGCGGACCTTGGTGACGCGCTTGATGCGGTATTCGTCGCGCAGCATCGGGATGATCTTCTTGTCGAACACCTGCCAGGCGAACTGCCCCGGCTGGTGCAGGATCACGCGTCCGTACTTCGCGTAAGTGTAATTGCGAAAGTCGGCGCCCTCGTCGACGAAACGCTCGCCATTGGCGTTGATCATGATGCCCCAGGGATAGGAATGCTTCTGGAAGTTATCGCCGACCGAGAGATCGCCGAATTCCGGCGCATTGCGGTCCCAGCCGACGGCATGGCCGCCCGACCAGTTGCCGGTCGGCATGGCGCCGATGTCGAGCGCCATCTTGATGCCGTCGCCGGTGTTGAAACGGGTGCCGCGAATTTTCGCCAGTTCCCAGAGCGGCCCAAGATAGCGCGTGCGCATCTCGGCATTGGACTGAAAGCCGCCGGCCGCCAGCACCACGCATTTGGCCATGACCTCAACGGTCTTGCCGTTCGACTTGACCTTGACGCCCTTGACTCCATCGTCATCGGCGATCAACGAGATGGCGCGGGCGCCATAAGCAATCGCGACCTTGTTCTTGGCGGCGATCTTGGTCCAGGAATCGACCAGCCCCGGCCCGCCGCCCCAGGCTTCAACTGTCAGGCCGCCCCAGAATTTGAACATGCCGTTGATCTTGTAAGCCTGCCGCCCCCAGATCGGCATGAAGCGCATGCCCTTGTCGCGCATCCAGCGCATGGTTTCCTTGCTGCGCGTCACCAGCAATTCGCACAGATCCGGATCGGTGCGGTATTCGGTGACGCGGCCCATGTCGTCGAAAAACTTTTCCTCGGTGTACGTACCGAAATCCGACTTCGACACTTCTTCGTCGGTGAGATCGGGCATCAATGCGCGCAGATCCTCGACCCCGTCATAGACGCAGCGGAAAGCGCCGGCGGTGAAACGACTGTTGCCGCCGGCTTCGTCTTCCGGCGAGCGCTCCAGCATCAGCACCGAGACGCCGTGTTCGGCCGCGGCCATTGCTGCGCAAAACGCGGCATTGCCGGCGCCGACCACCACGACATCGACGGAAGCGGGCAATTCTTTGCTCATGCTGAAAGACCTTCTGGTGCGGCCGATTTTTTCCCGGTCACTCATAATCGTCAGGGCGCGCGAGTCAATGCCTCCAGCATTGTGAATTGCGATTTGTCATTCTCGGATGGCGGGGATAGGATCGCGGCCACGTCAAAAACGTCCGGGAGTGCGCCGATGAATCCGACATCCGCCGTCTTGGCGACCAGCGAAACCGGCCCGGCCGAAATCCCGATGCTGATCGGCGGCGAATGGCGCCGCGCGTCCGAAACCTACGAAGTTCGCGACCCCTACCGCAAAACGGTCGCCTCTCACGCGCCCCGCTCCTCGCTTGCCGATCTTGACGACGCCCTCAAGGCCGCGGTGGCGGCGAAACCGAAAATCGCCGCGATGCCGGCTTTCGAGCGCGCCGCGATATTGCGCCGCGCCGCCAAACTGCTGATCGAGCGCGCCGACGCCATCGCCGAAATCATGACGCGCGAAACCGGCAAAGCGGTGAAAGACGCCAAAGCCGAGATCCTGCGCTCGCAGGACACTCTGTCGCTGTCGGCGGAAGAAGCCGTGCGCATCGAAGGCGAGCACATTCCGCTCGATGCAAGCGCCATGGGCGCCGGCAAGATCTGTTTCATGCTGCGCTTTCCGGTCGGCGTCGTCGCCGGCATCACGCCGTTCAACGCGCCGGTCAATCTCGCCTGCCACAAGATCGCGCCGTCGATCGCCGCCGGCAATGCGCTGGTGCTGAAAGCACCGCCGCAATCGCCGGGCGTTGTCCACGCGCTGGCGCAGATTTTCGTCGATGCCGGCACGCCGCCAGGCGTGCTCAATGTGCTGTACGGCGATCTCGTCGGCCCGGCGCTGGTGCGCGACCCGCGTGTCGACTTCATCACCTTCACCGGCTCGCCGGCCGCTGGCGCGCAGATCAAGGCCAATTCCGGCCTGCGCCGCGTCGCGCTCGAACTCGGCGGCAACGGCATCACCATCGTCCACGAAGACGCCGACATTGCCGAGGCCGCGCCGATCTGCGGCCGCAACGCCATGCGGCTGGCGGGGCAGAGCTGCATCTCGGTGCAGACCGTCTATGTACACCGCAGCCAATACGCCAAATTCGTCGAGCTGGTCGCGGCCGAGGTCGGGAAACTCAAGCTCGGCGACCCGCTCGACCCCACGACCGATGTCGGCACCCTGATCGACGAAGGCGCGGCCAGGCGCGTCGAATCCTGGATCGAGGAAGCCGCCGCTAACGGCGCCCGCGTCGTCACCGGCGGCAAGCGCCACGGCGCCCAGCTCGAGCCAACCGTGATCGCCGACGCCAAGCCGGCCATGAAAGTCGTCTGCGACGAGGTGTTCGGACCGGTGATCAGCCTGCTGCCCTATGACGATATCGACGAGGTGTTCCGCTTCGTCAGCGAAAGCCGCTTCGGCCTGCAAACCGGCATCTTCACCAAATCGACCGAGACCGCGATCCGCGCCGTGCGCAATATTCGCACCGGCGGCGTCATCATCAACGGCAGCTCGACCTGGCGCACCGACCAGTTGGCCTATGGCGGGGTTAAGGACTCAGGCATCGGCCGCGAAGGCCCGCGCTATTCGATTCGCGACATGACCGAGGAACGCATGGTTTTGTTCAATTATTAGACTGCTGCGAATTGCCACAGGACGATGTATGAAAGCCCTCACGGCGACCCATAACCTTGTGCCGATACGGATCGGCCCCCGCCGTTCGGAGGCAGCTGACGTGAGCGCGCGAACCAAAACCAAGATTGCAGCCAAATCTTCCAAAGCATTGCCACCCAAGCTCGCCAAGTCGGCAAAGCCGGGCAAACAGGCAGTAGCCCGGCTGGTGCAAGACGCCGGCTCCGATATCGACGACGACGCCGAAGACAAGCAGCGCTCCGGCGTCCAGTCGCTCGGCCGCGCCTTCGGCATTCTCGAGGAAATCGCCAGGCACCGTGACGGCATCGGCCTCGCCGATCTGAGCAAGCTGGTCGGCCTGCACAATTCGACAACCTTCCACCTGGCCAAGACGATGGTGTCGCTCGGCTATATCCGCCAGGAAAAGGACACCAAGCGCTACCGCATCGGCCGGCCGCTGTTCGCGCTCGCGGCCAGCGCCCTCGACGAAATCGAAATGGTGAAAGTCGCCACGCCGTTGCTGGAAGACATGTCGCGCGAAACCGGCGAGACCAGCCACTTCGCCGTCCGCATGGGCGACACCGTCGTGGTAATCGCCCGCACCAGTGGCCCGGGCGCTTTCCAGATGACCGACCGTGTCGGCATGGTTCGTCCGGCGCATTGCACCGCGCTCGGCAAGGTCATTCTGGCGGCGTTGCGTCCCGACCAGCTCGAACGCTTTCTCGCCCGCCTCGACATGAAGCCGTCCACCGATAAATCGATCACCGATATTCCGATGTTGCTGCGTCAGATCGAAGATATCCGGCACAGCGGGGTCGCCCTCGACGACGGCGAATTCAATCCGGAGGTCCGCTGCCTTGCCGTGCCGGTCACGGACTTTACCGGCCAGTTCATCGGCGCCCTTGGAATATCCGGCCCGATCTGGCGCTTGTCGAACCAGACCCTGAAGGACCGCGCGAAAATCGTGCAGGCGTTCGCCACCCGCTTGTCCGAAGAGTTTGGCGCAAAGCCATCCTGAGAACGACCGTCGGTCCACTTAGGCGTTGACAGCGGCCCACCTCCCCGTAAATATCATCCAACAATAAAAAAACGTATCTCACATTGTCGCATGCGCGGCGAGTGAGGCCGAAAGGGGCAAACGCGTCAATCTGGGAGGACATCGACTATGAGCAGCTACAATCGTCGGCATGTACTGAAGGCGAGCGCCGCACTCGCAGGCGCGTCGGCCCTGGGATTCCCGGCAATCGTCCGCGCCCAGGCAAGCACCATCAAGATCGGCCATCTGGTGCCGCTCACCGGCTTTCTCGGCGCGATCGGCAGCTACGCCCAGCTCGGCGTCAAGCTGGCGGCCGAAGAGATCAATGCGGCCGGCGGCATCATGGGCCGCAAGATCGACCTGATATCGGAAGATTCGGTCAACCCCGCCACTGCCGCCAACAAGGCGCAGCGCATGATCGAACAGGACGGCGCGGTCGTTCTGCTCGGCGAAATTTCGTCGGCATCGGCGCTGACCATCATGCAGGTCGCCGAGCGCAACAAGAAAGTGTTCTTCTCGACCGGCGCCCGCTCCGACGCCTTGCGCGGCAAAAACTGCAATCGCTACTCTTTCCACTGCGACATTCCCAACACCGTGATGGTGAACGCGGTCGGCACCGCGCTCAATCAGAAGGGTCTGGTCAAGGGCAAGAAGTTCGTCACGCTAACCGCGGACTACATTTTCGGCCATGACCTGCTGAAAGCAGCCAAGTCCTTCTTCGCCGCCAATGACGCTAACTTGATCGGCGACGAACTGATTGCCACCGACGTGACCGATTTCAGCCCCTATCTGCTGAAGATCCGACAGGCGAAGCCGGATGTGGTCTGCTGCAATCTCGCGGGCAACCAGGTGACCAATCTGGTCAAGCAGTATGCCGAGTTCGGATTCCCCTACCCGCTGGTCGGCTTCAATCTTAACACCGGCGATGCCTGGGCAGCCGGCGCCGGCAATCTGAGCGGTTTCTGGCCGACCGTCTGGTATCACACGCTGGACAATCCGGCCTCCAAGGCCTTCGTCGCCAACTTCACCAAGAAATACGGCAAGCCGCCGGAAAATCACGCCTGGATCGAGTACGTCACGCTCAAGCTGCTGGCCCAGGCGATCACCGACACCAAGTCGACCGAAACCGAAGCGCTGATCGCGCATTTCGAAAAGCAGACCCAGTTCGATATCATGAAGACGCGCAAGGGTTACTTCCGCACCTGGGACCATCAGCTCGTGCAGGAGGCCTATCCGTTCACGGTGAAGGCCAAGGCCGACATGAAGGATCAGTGGGACATGCTGGTGCTCGGCGATACGGTTCCGGTGGCCAGCGCGCCGCTTGAGTCGATCTATCCGAACAAAGAGCAGAATCCCTGCACGATGAAGGTGTAGCGCGCCGCGTCGCGCGACTATCTTGATTGGCGTGGCGGCGCCGGCACATGCAAGCCGGCGCCGCTTTTGCATCGAAGCTTCAGTTTGCGGCTACCGGATAACTTATGCAGATCGTGTTCCTGCTTGAACAAGTCGTGAATGGCCTGGTGCTCGGCGGCTACTACCTGCTGATCGCGCTCGGCCTGTCGCTGATCTTCAGCGTCGGCGGCGTCGTCAATCTGGCGCATGGCGCCTTCTATGCGCTGGGCGCCTATATTTCGGTGCAACTGACCGGCTATATCGGCTTCGGCCCTGCGGTGGTTATCTCGCCTTTTCTGGTCGCCCTGCTCGGCATCCTGTTCGAGCGCTATTTGCTGCGCCGATTCTACGCCGCCGACCCAATCCTCGGCCTTCTGGTCACCTTCGGCCTGGCGATGATCGTCGAACAGATGATCCGTATCATCTGGGGCGCGCCGCCGATATCGGCGATCATGCCGCAAGCCCTCAAAGGCTCGATCATCATCGGCGACTTTCTGTTTTCACAATACCGATTGATCCTGCTGGCGGTTGTCGTGCTGGTGCTGCTCGGCCTCTGGCTGCTGCTGCACAAGACTTCATTCGGCCGCGTCGTGCGCGCCGGCATTCAGCGGCCCGACATGGTCGCGGTGCTCGGCATTCGCCTGCAACCTTATATGACGACCATCGTCATGCTCGGCGTCGGCATGGCCGCGCTGGGCGGCGCGCTGTTTGCGCCGATCACGGTGGTTCACCCGGCGATGGGAGCGGATGTTCTCATCGTCGCCTTCGTCGTCGTGGTCATTGGCGGACTCGGCAGCTTCTGGGGCGTCGTCATCGCCGCACTGCTGGTCGGCGTGGTGCGCGGCGTGACCATCCATTTCCTGCCGGCGGCCGGCGAAGCCTCGATCTACATCCTGATGTTTCTTGTCCTCATTATTCGCCCGCGCGGGCTGCTCGGCGAACGCATTGAGAAATTCGAATGACCGGCGCGCTTGCATCGACGAAATATCGCCCGCTGTGGATCGGCGCGGCCGCGCTGATCGCGCTGCCCTTCGCCATGCATGTCATGGGCCTGTCGATCAATACCGCGACCGCCGCCGTCATTCTGGCCATCGCGGCGCTCGGCCTCAATCTCTTGATCGGCTATACCGGACTGACCTCGTTCGGCCATAGCGCCTGGTTCGGCATCGGCGCCTATGCCGCGGGCCTCATTCAGAAGAACTGGTTTCCCGGCGATATATTCGTACCGCTGCTTCTGTCGATGGTTCTGATCGCAGTCATATCGGCCATTGCCGGGGCGTTGATCCTGCGGCGGCGCGGCGTTTACTTTTCGCTGCTGACTCTGGCGCTCGCGGCGCTGACCTATACCATTTCGTTTCGCTGGACCGAAGTGACCGGCGGCGAAGACGGCCTCGGCGGGCTGCAGCGCGGTGGCATCGGGCCGGTGAGTTTCGACGATTCGCGTCTCTACTACGCCTTTGTCGCCGTGATCGCCTTCGGCGTGCTTTATGTAATGCTGCGGCTGGTGCGTTCGCCGTTCGGCCATGTCCTGGTCGCCATCCGCGAAAACCAGCTGCGGGCGACCTTTCAAGGCTACCCAATCGAGCGCTACAAGCTGATCGCCTTTGTCATATCCGCCGTCATCACCGGGCTTGCCGGTGCCCTGCTCGGCTTTCAGAACTACCTCGTTTCCGCCGAAGCAACCTCCGTCATTCTTTCCGGCGAGCTTCTGGCCGTCGTCGTCATCGGCGGCATGCACAGCCTGCTGGGTCCGGCGCTCGGCTCGTTGTTTTTTATTCTGTTCCGCGAACTGTTCTCGATCTGGACGCAGAACTGGCTGCTCTGGTTCGGCCTGATCTTTGTCGGCTTCGTATTGTTCTCGCCGAGCGGGCTGATCGGCGTCTGGCAGTCCTTGCGCAAGCGCTGGATCACCGCGCCGGACGAAGGCGCGGCGATGAGCAACCGCAAGATCTATGAAGGCCTGCCGCTGCCCGGCTTCCTGCGGCCCAAGCCTGCGACCGGGACGGTTCTCGACGTCACCGGCGTCTCCAAGCATTTCGGCGGCATCCGCGCCGTCACCGGCGCCAGCCTGCAACTCGGCGCCGGCCAGATTCACGCGCTGATCGGCCCGAACGGCGCCGGCAAGACGACCTTGTTCAATATTATCTCGAACCTGTTTCCGCCGAGCACGGGCACGGTGCGGCTGCACGGCCGCGATATTCAGGGCCTGCCGGTACAGGACGTTTGCCAGGGCGGACTGGCACGTTCGTTCCAGATTACCAGCCTGTTCAAGACGCTGCCGATCTACGAGAACATCCGCCTGTCGTTGCAGGCGCGCCACCCCGGCCGCTTCAACATCTGGCGCGACATCGATAGTTACCCGGACACGCATGCCGAAGCCGCCGAACTGATCAAGTTCCTCGGACTGGAAGGTATCGAAACTGTGCCGGGTGGAGACCTTAGTTATGGTGGACAAAGGCTGGTCGACCTCGGCATCGCGCTCGGCTCGAAGCCGGAAGTTCTGCTGCTCGATGAACCGCTTGCGGGCCTGGCCGCGGCCGAGCGCGAGCGCGTGTCGCGGCTCATCACCAATATCGCTACCAACATCCCGGTCCTGATCGTCGAACACGATATCGACCGCGTTCTCGGATTCTCGCACCGTGTCACGGTCATGAATCAGGGCGAAGTGCTGATGACCGGCACGCCCGATGAAGTCCGCAACAACGCCCGCGTTCAGGAAATCTATACCGGCACCGGCATTCCACCGGTCACCGGGCGCGCCGCGCATAACGCCGAGCAGCGTCTCGTTCTGCGCTTCGAGAAGGTGAATTCCTTTTACGGCAAGAGCCACATTCTCAACGATGCGACTCTCGACGTCCACGCCGGCGAAATCGTCGCGCTGCTCGGCCGCAACGGCGCCGGCAAATCGACATTGCTGAAGACCTTGTGCGGTCTGGTTACCCCCGCCTCCGGCATCATCGAATTCGAGGGCAGGAATATCGCCGGCCTGCCGGCGCCGGATATTGCCCGCATGGGCATCGGCTATGTGCCGCAAGGCCGCGGCCTGTTCGCCGGCATGACGGTGGCCGACAATCTCGCGCTCGGCCGCCTCGCCCGCAAGACCGATGGCAGCGACGGCGTGGTCTGGAACGAGGAAAGAATCTTCGAGTATTTCCCGCGCCTGAAGGAGCGCATCCACATCGCCGCCGACTATCTGTCCGGCGGCGAGCAGCAGATGGTCGCGGTCGCCCGCGCGCTGTCCGGCAACGTCAAACTTTTGCTTCTCGACGAACCGTTCGAAGGCCTGTCGCCCACGGTCATTCTCGAACTGTTCAAGGTGTTCGACGCGCTGCGCAAGGAAATTCCGATCGTCATCGTCGAGCACAATCTCGATCTGGTGCTGGCGTTGGCCGACCGGGTCTTCGCCCTCGAACGCGGCGCTGTGTTCCACCAGGGCCCGGCCCAGCCGCTGCTGGACGACTTGAGCTACCGCAAGAAGATTTTGTGGATCTGACGGCTCGCCGCTCCAACGTACATGCGTCAGAGCAGCGCCGGATAGGATCCGCCGTCCAGATGGATGTTCTGCCCCGACATGAAGCCTGCAAAGGCGCTGCATAGAAACGCGCAGGTGGCGCCGAACTCCTTCGGATCGCCGAGCCGGCGCGCGGCGATGCTTTCGACCTGACGCGCGCGCGCTTCTTCATAGGAGATGCTGTCGCGCGCCATCGCCGCCTTCGCCATCTGCACCTGGCGATCGGTGTCGAAGCGTTCCGGCAGCAGATTGTTGACGGTGATGTTGTGACGCGCGACATCGAGCGCCAGCGCCTTCATCGCGCCGGTCAACCCCGCGCGTGCGCCGGCCGACGGCGCCATGTGCGGACGCGGCGTCGTCACCATCGCCGAGGTGATGTTGATGATGCGGCCGAACTTGCGCTCCTTCATGCCGGTCAACACCGCGCGCGTCAGCATGATCGGCGCCACCATGTTGGCCTCAATGACCTGCATCCAGGTGTCGTGATCGATATCGGCGAAGTTGCCCGGCTTTGGGCCGCCATTGTTGTTGATGAGAATGTCGCAAACGGGCGCGGCGGCGATGAGACGCTCGCGACCCTCGGCGGTCGCAATGTCGGCGGCAATCGCCGTGACATTGGTATCGGTTGCGGCGCGCAACGCCGTCACGACCTTTTCCAGCTTCGCGGCATCGCGCCCGTTGAGGATGACGTTAACGCCTTCCCGCGCCAGCGCCTCGGCGCAGGCCAGGCCGAGCCCCTGGCTGGAGCCACAGACGATGGCGGTGCGGCCTTCGATGCCGAGATTCATCGGTATTTCCCTTCTTTTCGCGCGATACCGTTCCGGCATGCGGTACAATAGTCGATTATATACAAAATTCGTCTTGATAATCGATTATTTCTGTTTCACGGTTCAGGCAATGCCGCCGGCCGAAGTGACCGTGAGACGGCACGCCCAAAGGGCTGTTAAGGGAGGTTTTCCGATGAAGAAGTTATTCGCCGCCGCGCTGCTTTCGCTCGCGGCCTTGGCGCCGGCCACAGTCAGCGCCCAGCCGGTCACGCTCAAGCTCGCCTTCTTCGCGTCCGACACGGAAGTGAACTATGCCAAGGCGATCAAGCTCTGGGCCGACGCGGTCAATGCCGACCCGGCCGGCGCGGTGAAGATCGAGGCCTTTCCGAACGGCGCGCTCGGCAAGGCGCTGCCGGCCCAGCCGCAAATGGTGCTCGACGGCGTTGCCGACATCGCCTTCGTCAATCCGGCGCTGGTGCCGGGCCGCTTCCCCGACGATCAATTGTTCGAGCTGCCGGGCCTCATCGGCAATATGAAGGAAGGCGTCGAGCTTTATCAGGCGCTGCTGAAGTCCAACAGCATGCGCGGCTATGCCGACTATTACGTCGTCGGTTCGTTCATGAACGCCAACGCGCATGTGTTCTCGCGAAAGCCGATCAAATCGGTCAACGACCTCAAAGGCATGAAGGTACGCATCAGCGGCGCGGTCATCGGGCAGACCGTGAAAGAACTTGGCGTCGTACCGGTGCTGATGCCGCCGAACGAAGTCGTGGAAGCGATGGGCCGCGGCACGATCGACGCCTTGACGACGGTACCCGCCGCGGTCGTCGACTTCGGCATCGACCGCGTCACCAGCCACGACTACCTGATCCAGCTCGGCGCCAACTCCTTCGCGGTATTGATGAACCGCAAGAAGTTTGAGTCGATGCCGAAAGCGGCGCAGGACCAGATCGCCAAGTATTCACCCAAGTGGATCAACGATACTTACGTCAAGAATCTCAGTGCGTTTAACGATGAGTTGATCCAGAAATTCAAGGCCGACAAGAAACGCACGGTCGTGACGCCAGCCGAGGCCGACGTCAAAGTCATCAAGCAGGTCTCCGAAAAGGTGACGGCCGACTGGGCCGCCAAGAGTCCGGAAAACGCCCAGCTTCTGGCCAAGGCCCGCGCCTTGCTCACCGAGATCCGGGCGAAAAAGTGAACCGATTGGAAAAAATCGTCACCGGCACGGCAAATTCTCTCGCCGTCGCCGGCCTGACGATCCTTCTGGCGCTCGCGGTATGCACGTTGTTCGACGGGCTGCTGCGGGCGCTCGCCAATTACCCGCTCGATTTCGTGCGCGAGATCGGCGACCTGGTGGCCGCCATATGCGGCGCCTGCTGCCTGCCGATCGTGCTGCTGCACAAGAACAACATCACCTTGCGCGTGTTCGACAAATTCCTGCCGCCGGCCGGCGCCCGGGTGTTCGATACTTTCGCCGACGTCATCATGACAATTGTGATGATCGCCATGGCCTGGCAATTCTACCTGTTCAGCCAGAAGACAATGAAAGCCGGCGACGTGACCTGGATGCTGAACGTGCCGAAGGCGCCGTTCTGGTTCGCAGTCGACGCCATCTTGTGGGTCGGCGTCGCGGTCCAGGCCTTCGTCCTGATGCAGACGCTGAGCGGCAAGACCGCCGCGCATAATCAGGAGACCCCGCTGTGAGCGCAACCTTTATCGGCGTCGGCGGGATCATCGCGCTCTTTGTCCTGGTGGCGCTGCATCTGCCGCTGGCTTTCGCCATGATCGTCGTCGGCATCGTCGCTTTCGCCCTGCAAACCGACTGGGGACCGGCGCTGACCTTTCTCGCCAGCGAACCGTCGCAGGTGCTCGGCAGCACCGATATCGCCGCCGTGCCGCTATTCCTGATGATGGGCGCTTTCGTCAACGTCTCGGGCTTTTCCAAGGACCTCTACACCGCGGCCGCCGCATTGCTCGGCCATCGCCGCGGCGGGCTGGCCTACGCCACCATCGGCGGCAGCGCCGCCTTCGGCGCTATTTGCGGCTCGTCACCGGCCACCGTCGCCACTTTCACCCGCGTGGCGCTGCCGGAAATGCTGCAGCGGAATTATTCGCCGGCATTTTCCGGCGCCACCATCGCTGCCGGCGGCGCGCTGAAAGCGCTGATCCCGCCCTCCCTCAGCATGATCCTGTACTGCGTCGTCGCGCGTACCTACATTTTCGACGTCTTCATCGCCGCCGTCATTCCGGCCCTCATCACCATCCTCGCCAATATCGCGGCGATTGCGCTGGTGGTGCGGTGGAATCCATCGATCGCTCCGGTCTCCGAGCAGGTGTCGAGGCAGGAGAAACTCATGGCACTGTGGCGCGCCGCGCCCGCTATCCTGCTGATCGGCGTCATCTTCGTCGGGCTGTACAGCGGCATATTTACCGTCAGCGAAGCCGCCTCGGTCGCCGCAGTCGTGTCATTCGGCTTCGCGCTGATGCGCCGCACCATCACCATCAATAACTTCGTCACCGGCATGCGCGA
Source organism: Rhizobium sp. Q54 (assembly GCA_945870035.1). Classification (GTDB taxonomy): domain Bacteria; phylum Pseudomonadota; class Alphaproteobacteria; order Rhizobiales; family Xanthobacteraceae; genus Pseudolabrys. The sequence goes on from CAMBQQ010000002.1 coordinate 70,767, forward strand.
TAAGGCGCTGACCGCCGGCATGATCTATTTCGTGCTGATCGGCTCTTCGGTCTTCACCTATTTCATCAGCCTGGCGAAAGTCCCCGAGCAACTCATCGCCTTCCTCGGCCATCTCGATCTGCCGCCCGTCGGCATTATAGTCCTGATGCTCGGCGGCTATCTGGTGCTCGGCGCGGTGTTCGACGAACTGGCGGCCATGATCGTGACGCTGCCTTTCGCACTGCCGGTCATCGTGCATTTCGGCTACGATCCGGTGTGGTGGGCGATCATCAATGTCATCATCGTCGAACTAGGCCTTGTTATTCCGCCGATCGGCCTGGTGATCCTGATCCTGCATGCGATGCGGCCGGATATTCCGTTACGCCGGCTTTATCGCAACATCATCCCGTTCGTCGTCGCCGATTTGCTGGTGCTGGCCTTGCTGACGGCGTTCCCGTCGCTGGCGTTGTGGTTGCCGGCGATGCTGCGCGGATAAGAATTCGGAGAACCATTCATGTCGTTGCCCATCGCCAATCTCGATCCGCCCTTCCGCATCACGCGCTCAAGCCATGTCGTGCTGACCGTCAGAGACCTGGCGGCCAGCAAGCGATTCTATTGCGAAGTGCTCGGCCTGGTGCCGAGCGCCCAAGACAAGGACGCGGTCTATCTGCGCGGCGTCGAGGAAGCCTGCCATCACAGCCTGGTGTTGCGCAAAGGCCTTGAGCCGGCCTGCCAGCGCATCGGCCTGCGCATGCTGACCGAAGACGATCTCGACCGGGCGAAAGACTATTTCAAGGCGCAAGGTTGCGCCGCGGCTTTCACTGAGGTGCCCTATCAGGGCCGCACCTTGCAGGTGACCGATCCAGTCGGCACGCCGCTGGAATTCTGCGCCACTATGCCGGTGATGCCGCGCATGATCACCGCCTTCTCGCAGCAGCGCGGTGGTTGCGCGCTGCGGCTTGACCACTATCAAATATTGACGCCGGAAGTCCGCAAGGCCTGCGAATTCTATATGGCGGCCGGCTTCCGCCTCAGCGAATACATTGCGCCGAAAGGCACCCTCGATCTGCGTGGCGTTTTTCTGCAACGCAAGGGCAACCCGCACGATATCGTATTCTTCAATGGCACCGGACCGCGCCTGCACCACTTCGCGTTCCTCGCCGCCGAGGTGCACCATCTCCTGCGCGCCTGCGATGTCGCCGGCGAACTCGGCTACGGCAGCTCGGTCGAGCGCGGACCCGGACGGCATGGGCCGGGGCATGCGATGTATGTCTATTTCCGCGATCCCGACGGTCACCGCGTCGAGCTGTTCAACACGCACTATCAGGTGATGGACATCGAGAACGAGCCGGTGGCGTGGGATCCGACCGACCACAATGTTTCATTCCCGTGGGGACTGCCGGCGCGCGAGGACTGGTTTACGCAAGCCACCTTGTTCGAAGGCACGGCGTTGCATGAACCGAAGATCAAGCCCGCGCCGATGACGCTGGAAAAATTTCTCTCCAAGCAGACGTCCTGAGGAATCGCCGTGCCGACGCTCAACCTTGCCCCCACTGACGAGCCGAAAGAGACCCTGGCCTCCGCCGCCTACGACCGGCTGCGGCAGGAAATTCTCACAGTCGCGATTGCGCCCGGCGAGAAGCTGCACATCCGCGCGCTGTGCGACCGCTTCGGCGTCGGTTTGAGCCCGATGCGCGAGGCCTTGAGCCGGCTGTCGAGCGAAGGCCTGGTGTCGCAGAGCGACCATCGCGGCTTTGCCGTTGCCGGACTAAGCGAGGAAGATCTCGTCGACCTGATGAAAGCGCGCACCTGGGTCAACCAGATAGCGATCCGAAACTCGGTCAAGGATGGCGACGCGGCCTGGGAAGAGAATGTGGTGCTGTCCTTCCACCGCCTGTCGCGCACGCCGCGCTTTGAGTCCGATAGCGCCGAGACGCGCAGCCCGGCCTGGGAGCGCGCGCATCGCGTGTTCCATTCGAGCTTGATTGCCGCCTCCGGCTCGCGCCGGCTGGAGCAGTATTGCGAACAATTGTTCGACGCCTCGGAGCGTTACCGCCATGTCGGCCGCAAGGCCGGCATCAAGGGCGAAAACCGCGACCACGAACATCGCGCGCTGATGGAGGCCGCGGTCGCACGCGACGGCGAAGCCGCGGCAAAGCTGATCAAGTCGCATTTCGAGCACGCCGCCGAACTGGTGCGCAAAGTACTCACAGCGCGCGCTCTGTAACCCGACCGAATTGAAAAGCAATGCCGCAGGCCGAGACCACTATCTATGACGTCGCCATTGTCGGATATGGTCCGGCCGGCGCGACCTTCGCCAATCTGCTGACGAAATACGGGCTGCGCATCGCCGTTGTCGATCAGGCCGCCGAGGTTTACGACAAGCCGCGCGCCATCACCATCGACCACGAAGTGCTACGCGTGTTTCAGGCCTGCGGCCTGCAAGACACCATCGCCGCGCACACTGCGCCGCATCCGGGCACGCATTACCTCGGCGTCGATGGCGGCATCATCAAGAAATTCGATCCGATGCCGCCGCCCTTCCCGCTCGGCTGGGTGCCGACCGCGACCTTCCTGCAACCGGCCTTCGAGAAGGCGTTGCGCGACAAGCTTGCTGCCTGTGACAAGGCCGACGTTTTCCTGTCGGCGCAAGCCGTTGGCATCGCGCAGGACGATAATTTTGCGTCGCTGACGATCAAGCAAGGCAACGGCGAACGCACCTTGCGCGCCCGGTATCTGGTCGGCTGCGACGGCGCCAACAGCTTCGTGCGCAAGACGCTCGGGATCGGCCTTACCGATCTCGCCTTTGACGAACAATGGATGGTGGTCGATGCGCTGGAGCATGGCGCGGCCAAACGCCCGGAGAAGTGTTTTCAGTATTGCCGGCCGTCGCGGCCGGGCACCTTCCTGCCAGGTCCCGGCGAACTGCGGCGCTGGGAGATCAAGCTGCTGCCGGGCGAAGACCCGGCCACTTTTGGCGAGCACGACAATGCGCTGAAGGTGCTGGCCGATTTCACCGACATTTCCAAGATCGAAATCTGGCGAACGGCTGTGTACCGTTTCCACGCGCTTTTGGCGCAGGAGTGGCAATCGGGCCGCATCTTCCTGATGGGCGATGCCTGCCACCAGACGCCGCCGTTCCTGGGACAAGGGCTGTCGGCGGGCATCCGCGATGCGGTCAATCTGGCCTGGAAGCTGGCGCTCGTGCTGCGCGGCGATGCGCAACCATCGATCCTCTCGACCTACCGGGAAGAGCGCGCCCCGCATGTCGGCGCCATCGTTGCGCTGGCGAAAGAATTCGGCCTGATCATTGGCGAGCTTGATCCTGAGAAGGCCAAGGCACGCGACGCGCGGCTGCGCGACGAGTTGATTTCCGGCAAGGCCGAGACGATACGGCAGCGCTTCATTCCAGATCTCGCCGGCGGACTGATCGCCGAGGGGGCGCCGGCGGCCGGTACCTTGTTTCCGCAGCCATTCATCGCCACCGAAAAGGGCGACGTTCGTCTCGATGATCTGCTGCCGCCCGAGTTCGTCCTGGTCGCGGCGTCTCCCGTTCGTCTCGATGGCCTGTCAGCTTCGTCCATCGCGACATGGAAAAGACTGCGCGGCGAACGCGTTATCATCGGCGCGGACGGACTTCACGAAACCGGCCGGCTGTTTGCCGACTGGCTCGACCAGCACGGCATCAATGTCGCCATCGTGCGCCCCGACCGCGCGGTCTTCGGCGGTGCCCGGACTATTGCCGAAAGCAACGCCCTGATCGCCTCACTCGCCCAGAAACTTTTCTGATCCGGAACACGCTTCTTGCCCGCACAATGGGGCGGCACCTATGAAGCCAGCGTTCTCGACGTCCTTGAGCAATCGGCGACCGGCCGTGTGCTGGCCTATGACCCGGCGAGCGGACGAACGCGCATTGTGGGTCATGGCTTGTCCTTCGCCAACGGCATCGCCCTGGGCGCCGACGGCTACACTTTGTTTGTGAACGAAACCGGCCGCTACCGACTCGGGAAGATTGACGGCCGGGCCAACGGCCTCGACGTGCAGAGCGGCTCGCCGCAGGCGACGGTGCTGCTCGACAACCTGCCGGGTTATCCGGGCAATTTGATGCGCGGGCGGGATGGCCGCATCTGGGTCGGGCTGTTCAAGCCGCGCAATCTGGCGGCGGACAATCTCGCCGACAAGCCGTTCTTCAGAAAGATGCTGCTGCGCCTGCGCGATCGCTGTTGCCGCTTGGCGAGTCCTATGGACACGTCTTCGCTATCGATGAAAAAATACGACGGTCTGCTGCCGAGCGAGATCGGCGGCTGATACGTTCACGCGCTTCGCGCCGGCATTGGAACCACGGTTCACATTCCGCGGCGCCAAGGAACGCCTCCATGGGGCGATCGGCAACAAGCCGCCGATTACGTTGCTGAATCACGATGGCGCAGCCAGCCCGCCATGGTGAAAGAGTCGGAAAACTATATCCGCCGGCGATCCAGAGTTCGGCCCCAGAGCACGTCTGCAGAGACTCTAATCGCCACTGGATGAAAGTTCAGTGGCAGGTCACTCGACGCAGAGACCGCTTTCAACATCCAGTTCCAGCAATAAGCTGACTAATCTCGACGTTCAGCAGGCATCAACTAAAACCCACCAGATGCTTCTGGAAGGGCGCAAGCAAGCTGGATGGAACTTCGCTAGTCAAAGGTTCCGATCGCGGGCACGTCCGTCCCGATGGCAAAGGATCAATTGCTTTTAGACATGCTATAGCCTTGTTTGTGTTAATGTTGATGGCGTGCGTGCGTGGGGTAGCTGTTGACGATTATCTGGTGGAAAAATGTCAAACGGCTCGCCGTTTCATGCTGTTTCTGTGCCGCGCTGGGGGCACCGGGAAGCGCATTGGCGTTGGATTTATTTGGGCTTTTCGGCGACGACAAGCCGCCGGCCGCCTCCGCGCAGGCATTGCCCTATCTGATAGAATTCCACACCGGCGACAGTTCCGATCTGAAGGATGCGCTTCAGCAGGCCTCGACGCTCTATCGCACCCGCCAGGAGCCGCCGCCAGACGGCGACACTTTGGTCCGGCGCGCTGAAGGCGACCTGGCGCCCATGATCGATGCGCTGTGGGGCGCCGGCTATTATAATGCCAAGGTCACCGTCGAGGTGGCGGGAGTTCCGATCAAGCTCGGACAACCCGTCCCGCCCAACGCAGCGCGCGCCGCCGAAAGTTTCCGCGCGCGGGAATCGGTGCCGATCAAGGTCCTCGCCGAACCGGGACCGCTGTTCAAACTGCGTACCGTCAACATCACCATTGCCCGCACCGGCCGCCCCTTCTCCGCCGAAGACCTGCCACCCAAGACCATCAAGCTGCGCAGCGGCGGCGACGCCCGCGCCGCCGACACCCGCGCCGCCGAGAGCGCACTGGTCGATCATTTCCGTGCGCAGTCTTTTCCGCTGGCCAAGGTCACGACGGTCAAGCCAGTCGTGTTCCATCGCCTGGAAGTTGTCGACGTCGACATTCGTGTCGATACCGGACCGGAGGCGCCGTTCGGCCCGGTCAGCGTCTCGGGCAAATCCGACGTCGACCCGCGCGTCGTGCGCTCCTTCATTTATATCGAGCCGGGTGACGCCTATTCACCACAGGCAGTGGCGACGTCGCGCAAGTCGGTCCTCACACTGCCGGCGATCAGTTCGGTCCGCATGCGCGAGGCCGAACGTCTCAACGCCAACGGACAGTTGCCGATCGATGCCGAGATCACCGACCGCAAGAAGCGCGTGGTCGGCCTGTCGGCGCGCTATTCGACGCTTGATGGCCCGGCGCTGCAGGCCTATTGGCAGCATCGCAATCTGTTCGGCGGCGCCGAGAGCCTGCGCCTGCAGGGCGACCTGTTCGTGCCGCCACGCACCAACAGTCCGGCGCTCGACAATCTGAAAGACTTCGAGCTGGCCGATCTCGGCGGCCGCTTCAAGGCAACCTTCATCAAGCCGGCGCTCGGCGGATCGCGCAACGACCTGCTGCTCGACGGCATGGTCGAGAAAGACGCCACTGGCGGCGACATCTATGGCGGCTACAACAGCAAGCGGGTGACGGGTTCGGCCGCGATCCGCCACCGTTTCAACGACGCATTCTCAGTTCAGTTCGGCGTGACCGGCGAGAAAGGCGTGACCAGCGACTCGCTCGGCACCGTCGATTACCAGCTGTTCGGCGTCACCGGCTCTGTCACGTATGATTCCACCGATCGCCTGCTCGATCCGACCAAGGGCTTTCGCGCCACGGGCGCCGTGACGGCCTACCCAGAATTCTTCGGCTCCTCGGTGGGCATCGTCGAGAGCAAAGTGCAGGCCTCGACCTATTACGCCCTCGATGAAGAGGCACGCTATGTTTTGGCCGGCCGCGTCGCTTTAGGCTCCGTGACCGGCGCATCGCTCGCCGACATTCCCTCGACGCATCGTTTCTATGCCGGCGGCGGCGGCTCGGTGCGCGGCTATCGCTATCGCAGCCTCTCACCGCTCGGACCGACCAACGAAGTCATCGGCGGACGCAGCCTGTTCGAGGCGTCGCTTGAAGCGCGCGTGAAGATTACCGATACGATCGGCCTGGTGCCGTTCTTCGACATGGGCGGCGCATTCGAGTCGGCCTATCCCGATTTCAAGCAGGAACTGCGTTACGCCGCCGGACTCGGCCTGCGCTACTACACCGCGGTCGGACCGATCCGCATCGATGTCGCGACGCCGCTGAACAAGCGCGCCAACGACAAGGCCTGGGCGCTCTATATCGGCATCGGACAGGCATTCTGACATGCAGATAAAACACACAGCACGCCGCATCGGATTAGCCGCCCTTTTCATTGCCGCCGGCGTGCTGGCGGCATCGACCTTCGCGCGCAGCGCCGACGACGACAAAGGCATCCTCTCGAGTTTCCTGTCGCGCGCGCTGTCGACGCCGGCGTCGCGGGTCTCGATCGGATCGGTGCAAGGCGCGCTGTTGTCGGATTCAACGATCAACGACATCAGCATTGCCGACCGCGACGGCGTCTGGCTGCACATCGACCGCGTCCGCTTCAACTGGACACGCTCGGCGCTGCTGTTCCGCAAGCTGCAGATCGACAAGCTCGAAGTCGGCACCGTGCGGATCACGCGGCGGCGGCTCGAAAACGAACAGCCGGGTGCTGTGTCGGACGAACCGCTACTGCCCGAACTGCCGCTCAGCGTGGAGATCAAGGAATTCAAGCTGAACGAACTCGCGCTCGGCGAACCGGTGATCGGCACCGCGGCGCGCATCGGCGCGGTCGGCGCGGCGCGGCTCGGCAAGCCGTCCGAAGGCCTCAACCTGATCTTCGATGCGCGGCGGCTCGACGTCCCCGGCACGCTGACGGCGCGGCTCGAACTGGTGCCGAGCACGCAGCGGCTGACCCTCAAACTTGGCGTCGATGAACCGGCCGGCGGCATCGCCGCGCATGCGCTCAACATTCCGGGCCGGCCGCCGGTGAAGCTCGATCTCGACGGCGCCGGTACGCTGGATTCCTTCGACGCGTTGCTGAACTTCGATGCGGGTCAAGGCGTCGGCGCCAGAGGCAGTGCACAGTTGCGGCGCGCCAACGATATTCGCCGGCTGACGCTGAATATGGCGGCGCAGATCGAAGGCCTGCTGCCCTCGGTCGCGGCGCCGGTGTTTGCCGGCACCACGCAATTGAGCGGCAATGTCGCTTTCGCCGACAGCGGCGCGGTGACGATTTCGCCGCTCACCGTGACCTCGCAGACGGCGCGGCTCGACATCAATGGCGGGATGTCGGCCGACCAGATCGCCGACCTGAAGATCAGCGCGCGCAATCTGCCCAATGCCGGCGACAAGACCGCGGCAGCCGGCACCGAGCTTGGCAAACTCGTATTCGATGGGACGGTGAAAGGGCCGATCGTCGGGCCGACCATCGATGCGTCGCTCGATGCGCAGGATATCGTTATGCCACAGGGCAAGGCCGCGAAAGTCACCGCCAGGTTCAACGCCGCGCCGAGCGGCGATGTGACCGAAAAAACAACCGCGGTACCGTTCACAGCCAGTGCCAATGTCAGCGGGCTGGTGGCGCGCGATCCCGCGCTGAACAGCGCGCTCGGCAATAGCTTCTCGCTGACGGCAGCCGGCACCTGGAGCGATGGGGTCGCCGATGTCCGCGATGCGCAGATGCAGACCGCAACAGCGCAGGCGCGCTTCAGCGGCCGCATCGGCGGCAAGGTGCTGCAAGGCAAATTGACGGCCGATGTGCCGGAACTGGCGCGCTTTGGCGCGCTGTCGGCACTGCAATTGCGCGGCACGCTGGCGCTTACCGCCGATTTGACCGGCGTGCCGAATAACGGCGAGATCAATGCCGCAATCGACGGCCAGGCGACGCGCTTCGGCACCGGCATTGCCGCGATCGACGGACTGGCCGGCGGCCGCCTTGCGCTCAAGGGCATGGTCAGCAAATTGCCAGCGGGCGGCTTTGGCTTCGGCGACTTGCGCCTGACCGGCGAATATGCATCGGCGCGTCTCGACGGCCAGGCAACGGTGACGCAGAGCAATATCGATGTGCGGGCAAACATCGCCAATCTGCGCCGCGCCGACAACCGCTTGTCGGGACGGGCCGATCTGGTCGGTATGCTCACCGGTACGGTGGAGAAGCCCAATGGCAAGGCCACCCTCACCGTCAGCGATGCGCGCGCGCTCGGCCGCCCGGTGCAACGTCTGGTGCTCGATGTCATCGCAACCGATCTCACCGGCCTCGTCGATGCCCGCGCCACGCTCACCGGCACCGTTGACAACAAGCCGGCGCAAGGCGCGCTGCATCTTGCCAAACAGAACAACGGAGCCTGGCTCCTGAACGATGTCGATCTGCGCGTCGGCTCGGTCACCGCCAAAGGCGGCGTGACCTTGACCGGCGACCGGCTCGCCGAAGGCCGCCTGACCATCGACGCCGGCAATCTCGACGATCTGTCGCCGCTGGTGCTGACCAAGCTCGCGGGGCAGTTGCGCGCCGACGCGACATTGAGCGTCGTCGACAGCGGGCAGAATGCGCAGCTCACCGCGCAAGCCCGTGAAATCAAGATTGCCACCGCGAGCATCGATCGGCTCGACGCGCAGTTGCGCGCCACCGACATTTATCGCAAGCCTGTGATCGACGGGACGGTCGCCATCGACCGCGCCACCATTGCCGGCGAACGGATTTCGCAAATTCGCCTCGATGCCGAAGGCGCGGCGTCGGCCAGCGACATCACCCTCACCGCTCAGGCGCTTGGCTTTGCACTGGATGCGCGCGGCCGCCTGCTCGCCACTGACAACATCCGACTTGAGCTCTCGAAGCTGACCGCGCAACGCGACAAGCGCAGCATCGCGCTGACCAAGCCGACGACATTGACATTGCGGGACGGCGGCATCGACATCAACGACCTGGTGCTGGTGCTCGACCGCGGCCGCCTCAGCATTTCTGGCCGCGCCGGCTCGACTTACGACATCGCCGTCAGCGCCAAAGCGGTGCCGCTGTCCATTGCGGATGTCTTCGTACCGAAACTCGGGCTGTCCGGCACATTGGAAGCCGACGCCAGGATCAGCGGCACAGCGGAGCGGCCCACCGGCACCTGGAAGCTCAGTATCGACGATCTGGTGGCGCCGCAGACCAAGAATGCCGGCCTGCCCGCGCTCGATATCACGGCCTCCGGCCAACTGGCCGACGGCCGCTCAACCATTAACGGCACCATCGGCGCCAAGTCGGCCGGCAGTATCCGCATCAGTGGCGCGATCCCGCTGCAAGGCGACGGTCTCGATGTCAGCGCCAGGGGCAAGATCAATATCGGCCTCGCCGACCGTTTTCTCGCCTCGGCCGGACGCAGCGTCGCCGGCTCCGCCGATATCGATTTCAAGGCAACCGGCAGCCTGAAGCAGCCGCAGGTCAATGGCGCCGCGACCATTGCCGGCGGCGCCTATCGCGACATCATTCTCGGCATCAAATACACCAACATCAATGGCCGCATCGCCGCGCGCGGCAGCGACATCACCATTGAACGCTTGTCGGCGCAGACGCCGAACGGCGGCACCATCACGGCTCAGGGCAGCGTCGCCATCGATCCAGACGCCGGCTTCCCCGGCACGATCCGGATCACCAGCAACCGCGGCAAGCTGATCGACAACGATATTTACAGCATGGTCGCCAATCTCAATCTGTCGCTATCGGGACCGCTGGCGCGCAGCCCGTCGATCTCCGGCAAAATCGACGTCGTGTCACTTGACGTCACCATTCCCGAACGGCTGGCGCCAACCTTGAGCCCGATCCCCGGCACTGTCCATATCGCGCCGCCACCGCAAGCCGCTGCGCGCCTCGCCGCGGAAGCGCGCGTCAGGGCCAGCGCCAGGCGCCAGCCGGCTTTCAACGCCACGCTCGATCTGACGATCAGCGCACCGAACCGCGTCTTCGTGCGCGGCCGCGGCATCGACGCCGAGCTCGGCGGCGATCTGCGGCTGCGTGGCAGATTGTCCGACCCGGTCACCGAGGGCGCGTTCGACCTGCGCCGCGGCCGCATCTCGATTGCCGGCACACGGCTCGATTTCACGCAAGGGCGTGTGCTGTTCACCGGCGACTTTGTGCCGACGCTCGACTTCATGGCGACGACGCGCGTCAGCGACGTCACCGCGATGATCGCCGTCAGCGGCTCGGCGCGCGAACCGAGCTTTACGTTCTCGTCGGAGCCTGACCTGCCGCAGGACGAAGTGATCTCGCGCATTCTGTTCTCGAAGGCGAGCGGCGGGCTATCCGCCATCCAGGCGTTGCAGCTCGCGCAGGTCGCGGCGCAATTCTCCGGCAGCGGCGGCACCGACGTGTTCGAGCGTGTCCGCAAGTCGCTCGGCGTCGACAGCTTCGATGTCTCGACCGGCACCAACGGCAATCCGACCGTCGGCATTTCGCGCTCCCTCAGCCGCAGGCTCAGCGTCGGCGTCAAGGCCGGCACCGAAGCCAGCGATAGTGGCGTCACTGTCGACTTCGACGTCACGCGCAACATCCGCCTCAAGGGCGAAGCCGGCGCCAATGGCGGCGGCGCGATCGGCGCCGGCGTCGAGTGGGAATACTGATAAGGCGCCCGGTCTCGGCGGCATCAAACAGGCAACGCAAACGCCGACGAATGGTCGATGAGACATATTGGGACCGAGGACTGTCACTGGAACGCGACGGGAACCCGGGCACGGACTGTGAATTAAGAGGCGGCCTAATCCGGTAAGGTGCCCATGTCTAGAAGTTATCGTGCCCTCATTGCGGCAAGCGATTGACCGTCACAGTCAAGCATCTCAAAAGAGCAAAGCTGCCCTTTCTATCAACAGAGTGGCTGAGAATTGTCCGCCAATATCAGGTCTCGATCTAACCTCGTCAGTCAAGGTTTTGCACCATATGTTCGCGCAAGAATTTCGGCAGTTCGCCTAGATCACCGGAGCCCTTACCTTGCGCGACAGCGGCCGACAACGCCGCTAACGTGCCTGACGACAACGGCATAGGCACGCCGGTCGATGCACCGGTCGCGACCGCCGACATGATATCCTTGCGCAAAGTGCGGATATCGAGCGTCATTTCCGGCGGCTCGCCTTTAATGACTCCGATCTTGCTCTTCATCCAGCCGCTGGCATATGGCGCTTCTTGCAACACTTCGAGCATGATATCGAGGCCGAGGCCCTGCTGCATACCGAGCGCCAGCGATTCCGATATCGCCTGGATGTAGGCCCCCAAGCCGAGATTGACCGCCAATTTCATCGCGTAACCGGAGCCGGCCGGGCCCATATGCATGATGCGGCGCGTCAGCAGTTCGAGAACCGGACGCGCACGCTCGACATCCTCAGGCCTGCCCCCAACCAATGCGAACAATTTTCCGTCACGCACCTGCGGAATGGTGCCGAGCACCGGCGACTCGATCAGCCGCGCGCCCTTGGCTTCGACGAGCGGCGCGAGTTCATGAGCAGTCTTCGGTTGCAATGTGCTCATCTCGATGAACAACTTGCCATTGACGTCACCGCTGAGAAATCCGTCAGGTCCGCTGAAAATTTTTCGCACACCCATGTCGGCGGTGATGATCGAGATGATGATATCTGCGTCCGCGGCGACCGCGCGCGCGCTCGCGGCGATCGTCAATCCAGCGGCCCCCAAAGCTTGCGCCGATGCTGCATTGCGGTCCCATGCGACGACGTCAAAACCGTTCTGACGCAACCGCTGCGACATCGCCACGCCCATGCGGCCAAGTCCGACAATCCCGATTTTCATACAATGCTCCTATTGCATTCCGCTCATGGTCATGCTGCATGCGGCACAGCACGCAACTTGATCATACGATAATTGACAGCGATGTGTGCTACGCTAGTCTGCGATGGTCGACACCGAACATCAATTCGCGCGGCGGCGAAAAAACAAAACGAGGCCGCCGTCCTGGGGAGGACACGATGAAAACTAACACGCGCTACGCGTTGACAAGCCTATTGCTGGCGGCGGCGTTCGTCGCCGCGGCGACGACGGCACGCGCCGCCGAGTACACCATCAAGTGGGGTCTCGTGACCCGCGGCGACATGCAGCACAAGTACGGCGAGAAGCTGAACGAGGTTCTGCAGAAAGCAACTAACGGGCGTGTCGAGGTCAAGACTTTCCCCGGCGGCCAGCTCGGCAGCCCGGCGGCCATCCTTGAAGGCGTCCAGCTCGGCACCATCGAGGCTTACGCGATCCCGGCCGACTTCTATACCGGCGCCGATCCGCGCTTCGGCCTGTTCAGCATCCCGTTCCTGTTCCGCGACACCAAGCACGCCAACAAGACGCTCGCCGATCCGGAGCTCAATGCCTACATTCTGAACATGGCGGAATCGAAAGGCCTGGTCGGCGTCGGCATCCGCGTCGCCGCCGAATCGATGTATTTCGGCGCCAAAAAGCCGCTTAAGGGCACCTCGAACAATAGCGTTTTTGCTGCGTGATCGTTAGCCCGCGCGGATCGGCGGGCAATTGGCAGATGATCTGACGCCGGTGCGGCTCCGCCGTATGCACCCGGCGTCCTGTTGAGGGTGGCACAAGCTGCCTTTTCC
>CAMBQQ010000003.1 GCA_945870035.1 Rhizobium sp. Q54
CGGATCGCCTTTCGCCGATAGTGCCGCCAGCCGATTATCCGCATCGAAAAATCCGAGCTGCCCCATCGTCAGTCTCCTAGAATCATGCCGTCAGGGCAGCAGACTCGCACGGGGCCGAGGGGCATGCTATTTTTCGAGGTGCCCTTCAGGGACAAGGGCGAACTCGCCAAGGGCATGATGCTGCGTTATCTGGCGCAGGACCGCGTCGTTCTCGACGAACTGTTCCGGCGCGGCGACGAGTTGCACAACGACCCGCTGCACTGTTTCCTGGTCGGGCTCAAGCTGTTCGCGGAAATGTTCGCCGATCTGCCGGAGGCGCATCCGGGCTGCCTGGCGGCGTCGTTCGCCTATCAGGATCAACTGTTCAATCGTGACATCCGCGCACTCAATGCCGACGGCATCCTGGCGTGGCGCCAGCGCTTCCGCGAACGTTTCGAGGCGATCGCCGCCATCTATCCGCCGAAACAGAATGTCGACTTCGACGCGCTCGCCGACATGGCGGCGACCCTGGTGGAGGGCGGCCTGATCATGGGACGCATGCTCAACGACAACAGCGTGCTGCCGAAGCAGATCCTGCTGTATCGCGATTTTGTCCAGGCCATCTTCGGCGGCAAGTAAAGGGCCGCCGTTTCAATGCGCCTTCATGAAGGCGGCGATGCCGGCAATGGCGTCGTGGGATTTCGGCAGCAGTTTCGGCCGCGACACGAAGCCGTGCATCTGCCCCGGATAGCGCAGGACGGTGACGGCGACGCCTTCGGATTTCAGCCGCGTCGCATAGGCTTCGCCTTCGTCATACAGCGGATCGAAGCCGGCGAGGATCACCAGCGCCGGCGGCAGGCCTTTCAGGCTCGCGGCATGAAGCGGCGAACAGCGCGGGTCGCGGCGCTCGCTTAGCGGCGGCACGTAATGGTCGATGAAGGCGCGCATGCCGTCATTGGTCAGCGCGACGCCCTTGGCGAAGCGCTCGTCGTAATGCCAGGTGAGATCGACGATCGGATAGGTCAGGATCTGCGCGCGCAATTTGACCGCGCCACTGTCGTGCAGCGCGATCGCCACCGCGGCGGCGAGATTGCCGCCGGCGCTGTCGCCGCCGACCGAGATGGCGACCGGATCGATGTTCAACAGCCGCGCGTTGGCCGCGGTCCACAAGACGGCGGCGAGCGCATCGTCATAGGCGGCGGGAAAGCGATGCTCCGGCGCCAGACGATAATCGACGCTGACCACGGCGCATTTGGCGGCATTGGCGACGGCGCGGCAGACCCAGTCGTGGCTGTCGAGATCGCCGACCACCCAGCCGCCGCCGTGAAAATAGACCTGCACCGGCAAAGCCTCGTCGGGACGCGTGCCGACGGCGCGATAATAGCGCACCGGGATCGGCCCGCCGGAACCCGGTACCTGATATTCGCGGACCATGGCGACATGCGGCAGGTCCGGCTGATTGACCGGCCGCAGCCGCCGCATCGTCTCGCGTGCCATTTCCGGCGTCGGCGGCACCGCCGGCGGCGCTGGCTGCATCGCCATGAAGGCGACCGAGTCGGCGTCCATGTCGCCGAGCGAGGCGCGGAGATTGGCGGGCGCGGCGGCGGGAGAATTCATGGACACGCTTCCTGTTTCAGTGGCGCCGCACGATACAGCGCCAACACGAATAGAAAAAGGGCGGCCGATGCGGCCGCCCTTGTCGTTATTGCTGTGCTGCGAATTTACTGTTTCGCCGCAGCGGCGTCGGTCTGCGCCAGTTCGCGGCCGAGGCGGTTGAAGCGCGCCTTCTGTTCGGCCGAGAGCGACGCATAGAAGCTGCCGAGCGCCGGCTTGACCGCATTGGCCGCCTCGATCATCGCCTGCAACCGCGTCTCGATCGCCTGCAAGCGGCCGGGCGGCGTCAACGGCGTCTCTGTCGGGCAGGCGTTTTGCAGAATGCCGACCGCCTTGACGGTGGCTTCGCCGAGTTTGTCGAGTTCGGCCTGCTGGGCGTCGTTCGGCGACAGCACGTCCTCGATCTGCTCGATCGGCAGATTGGTCAGGCCGGGCTTGGCTTCGCCGCACTTCTTCGCTTCGTCGGCGGAAGCCGATTGCGCTTCCGTGCTTGTTGCTGCTTTCGACGGGCCGATCTGGTTGAAGCGTTCTTTCTGCTCGTCGTTGAGCGACGCATAGAACGTCTCCAGCGCCGGCTTGACGACCTGCACCGCCTGAAGCGTGGCGTCGAGCCGTCCGGTCATCGCGGCGAGGCGGCCCGGCGGCGTCAGCGGGAAGGCATTCTCCGACGGGCAGGTCGCCTTGAACACGGCGGCCGCTTTGCTGCCGGCTTCCTTGACGTCATTGAGCAACTGCTTCTGCTCGGCATTGAGGCCGACCTTGCTGTCGATCTCGGCGATCGGCCAGGCGGTGATCCCGTTGCCGGGCGTGGCGCAGAGATCGCGCACAGCCTTGTAGGTCGGCTGTGACGGAGTGGCCACGCGCGCCGGCGCGGAGCCGGTGGTCTCGGTTACATACTCAACCGGCGGACCGACTTCGCCATAGAACACGCCGTCGAAGAAATCGTCGTAGGCGTAGTCCCAATAGGTGTCTTCATAGCCGCCGGGGAAGAACGTGTAGCTGAAAATGTCGGAGTAGGCATAAGGCCAGAACACCGGCCCGAACCAAGGCACGAAGGCGCCGCGGATGCCGCGCTGCCAGGCGCGGCGCGGCGCGTAACGGGCGATGCGGGCCTGCGGAAACGCAGCGCGCGCGGTTTGGCGGTTGCCGGCTCGCGCCTGCGCATTGGCGAAGCGGCCCTGACGCGCCGCTTGCGGCGTGATGCGGGCCTGGCCGTTGCGGCGCAGGCCACGGTCAACTCTGGCAATCCCGCGTGCATTCGGCGCGGCCGCGGCGTTCGGCTGGGCGATGCCGCGTTGCGCGCTCGGCTGAACACCCTGACGCTGCGCGGCGCGTTGCTGGCGCTGCTGTTGGATCTGTTCGCGGCGGGCGGCGCGCTGCGCCGGCGGCACATTGCGCAAGGCCCGGTCTTCGCGCTGTTGCAACCGGCGTTCCTGACGCTGCTGAATGCGCGCCTGTGCCGGCGTAACAGCGCGCTGTGCGGCGGCGGGTGCATTCGGTGCAGCGGCGCGTTGCGTCGCATTCGGCGCCGCTTGCGGCGTTGCGGCGCGGTTCGGCACCTGCGGCCGCCCGGCGCGTTCCGGGCGCTGTTGGATGCGTTGCTGAATGCGCTCCTGACGTTGCACGGCGCGCGCAGCCGGGGCTTGTGGCAGCGCAATCCGCGCGGCCGGCGCTTCGCGGCGCTGCGGCGCAATGCGTGCAGCCGCCGGCGGGCGGGCAGCGGGAGGAGCTTGTCTCGCCACCGGTGCAGGCCGCGTGAACTGTGGTCTCGCGGCGGGGGGCGCTTGTCTGGCAACCGGTGCAGGCCTTGCGGTGGGCGGAGCCGCCGGGCGCGCGGCCGTTGGCGGCGCTGCAGGTCGTGCAGCAGGGGCGGCTTTCCTTTTGGCGGCGTCGAGCGCCGGCGTCTGGGCGTGGGCGTAAAGCGGAATTGCCGTTGTCAGCAAAAGCGCGATCGCGGCCATCCGGCCGAAATGTCTTGTCATGATAACCGACGACTCCGTTGCCCGAATAAGGTTCCTTATTCATTCAACGGAGGTGTCGGCGAAACCCGGCTTATGACGGGGATCAATCATGCGTTTGTGAACGCGGATGAACGTGCAGTCATAAATGTCGCGCTGCGAAAAGGACGCAACGCTTCAGATCAACGCCCCTGCAACTTCGCGATCAACTCGACGGTCGGCCACGAGTCGGCCGGCATTCTGTATTTGAGCTGCGCCTTGGCCACCGCCTTGCGCGTGCCGTTGCCGAGACGGCCGTCGACGTCGCCGACATCGTGGCCCTGCTTCTGCAACAGGCGCTGCAATTCCATCATTTGCTCGGTGGTCAGCGACTGCACCTTGGTCGCGCCCGATTCGTCGACCGGCGGCGCGCCGCCGAGCCGCGTCGCAAAATAAGCGACGGTAGTGGCGTAGACGTAAGACGCATTCCAGTCGACGAAGACCTTGAAGTTCGGATAGGCGAGGAAGGCCGGGCCATGCCGGCCCATCGGCAATATCAGCGCCGCCGGCATCGCGCCGGACGGCAGTTTGCCATGCGCGGCCTTGACGCCCCACGCCGTCCATTTCGACACCGGATGCTGGGTGTCGATGTCGGCTTCCTGCCACGGCATGTTGGCCGGCACGGTGACTTCCTGGAGCCACGGCTCGCCGCGGCGCCAACCGATCGAATGCAGATAATTGGCGGCGGAGGCCAGCGTGTCGGCGGTGCTGTTGACCAGATCGCGGCGGCCGTCGCCGTCGAAGTCGACGCCGTATTTGATGTAGTTGGACGGCGTGAACTGCATGCCGCCGAATTCGCCGGCCCAGTTGCCGGTCATTTCGTCGACGCGCTTGTCGCCGCGCTGGATGACGCGCAAGGCGTCGATCAATTCTTCGCGGAATTTATCGCCGCGGCGGCAGTCATAGGCGAGCGTGGTCAGCGACGGCAGGATCTTGAACTTGCCGAACAGCGCGCCGTAATCGCTTTCCAGGCCCCAGACCGCGGTGATGACTTGCGGCGGCACGCCATAGGTCCTCTCGATGCGGGCAAACAGCGCCTGATGTTCCTGCATTTTCTTGATGCCGTTCGGGATGCGCGCGCCGGCTAAAAGCCGTTTGGCGAAATCGAGGAAGGTGCGCTGAAACACACCCTGGCCGGAATCGCGCTTGATCACGGATTCGTCGAAGGTCAGCTCCGGCGAAGCGGCGGCCAGCACTTTGGGCGAAATACCGTGCGCCAGCGCGTCCTTCTTGAACTGCGCCAGCCAGGCGTCAAAACTGCCGGTGTTCCGGCAACGCTCGGCGGCCATGGCCGGGCCGGTCAATAGGGCGCCGATGGTCGCGGCCGCCAATATCAGGGCAATTTTGCGCATATTAACCGTCCGCCATTCTTGGATGGATTCAAGCGCCCAATCTTCCCAATCGGGAGGCCGGGTCAAGGCCGATCGCCGATCTGCGTTAAGACCGTTTCTTGTGCAAAATCAGATTACCCTCTAATGGGGCTGGTTCCGAAGCTTGAGCCCTCCCGCAATCGAGACAGAAAGCCGCATGCAAGTCCTCGTTATCGGCGCCGGCGTCGTTGGCCTGGCGGCCGCCCGCGCCATCGCGCTGCGCGGCCATGACGTCATTGTCGCGGAGGCCGAGAACGCCATCGGCACCGGCATTTCCTCGCGCAACAGCGAAGTCATTCATGCCGGCATGTATTACCCGACCGGGTCGCTGCGCGCGCGGCACTGCGTCGCCGGGCGGCGTCTGCTTTATGCGTTCTGCGCCTCGCACGGCGTGCCGCACCGCAAATGCGGCAAGCTGATCGTCGCCACCGACGCGGTCGAGACCGAAAAGATCGAAAAGATCGCGGCGCAGGGCAAGATCAACGACGTCGAAGGCCTGGAATTGATGACGGCAGACGCGGCGCGCGCGCTCGAGCCGCAATTGTTCTGCACCGCGGCGCTGAATTCAACGGAGACCGGCATCGTCGATGCGCATGCCTATATGCTGGCGTTGCGCGGCGATATCGAGGATGCCGGCGGCGTTGTCGCCTTCAACACGCCGATGCTCGGCGCCAAGCGCAAGGACGGGATGTGGGTGGTGACCTTCGGTGGCGCCGAGGGTGGCGCGTTCGAGTTCGACGCGGTCGTGAACTGCGCCGGCTTAAGCGCGCAACGCGTGGCGCGCACCATCGAAGACTATCCGCAGGACCGCGTGCCGAAGCAGGTGCTGGCCAAAGGCAATTATTTCACCTTTACCGGCAGACCCGTTTTCTCACGGCTGATCTATCCGGCGCCGGTGCATGGCGGGCTTGGCGTGCATGTGACCCTCGATCTCGGCGGCCGCATGCGGTTCGGGCCGGACGTCGAATGGATCGACCGCGAATATTACCCGGTCGATCCGAAGCGCGCCGATGTGTTCTATGCCGCGATCCGCACTTATTTCCCGGCGCTGCCGGATGCATCTCTTGCGCCGGACTATTCCGGCATAAGGCCGAAAATCACCGGGCCGGGCGAGCCGGCGGCGGATTTCCTCATCGATGCGCCGGCGCAGCACGGCGTGCCGGGTTTGGTGCAGATGTTCGGGATTGAATCGCCGGGCCTGACCAGTTCGCTGTCGCTGGGCGAGGAAGTGGCTGCGGCGATTTCGGCTTAACTAGCGGACGTACTGAATCGCGCCGCGATTGGGGTTACGCGGATTGTCGGCGATCGGCGTAATCGCCGACGTAATATCGGACGTGCTGGCCGTCCCCGGCGTCGGCGGCATGATCTTGGTCTCGGCCAGTTTCTCGCGCGTCGATTTCGACAGGCGCGAATAATTCTCGACCGGCGTAAAGCTGGCGGCGCTGTTGCTATTGCCGGTGTAAGCCACCAGTCCGTTGCGGGTCGCGACGATGTCGCCCTGGCGCAAGGTCGGGTCGTTGGCGGCGTCGAGGCGCGCCAGGCCGAAGGCATTCTTGCCGTTGCAGGTGCAGCCGGCCACCATCGCTTTGCGATAGACGAAAGCATTCGGCAGGTCGGCATAGCGGCCGCCATCCGGCGCGGAGGCGGTGTCGATATTGCTGCCGCCGAACAGTTTGGTCTCGGAGGCCGGGCAGAACGAGCGGCAGCTCTCGGCCGCGCTCATGCCGGCATTGGCCTGCACCGGGAAGAAGTGGCCATCGCAGGTGCGCACGCAGAAGGCCCGCGATGGACCGGAATTGTCGGCGCGCAATTGCTCGTTACCTCGGCTGCCCGACGAATTGAAGCGGTTGGCAAGATCGGTGAAGGGGTCGACGAAGGGCAGGGCGTTGGACGGGCGCGGCGCTTCGACGGCGCGGCGGATATCGCCGAACAGCCGGTCGAAAAAGCCCGCCTGCGCCGGCTCGGTCGAAAAGCTTGCCATGAGACCGAGGCTGAATACCGCCGCGGCGACGCAAAACCTCGATTTTTGGCCGAAAACAGCCATCGCACGCCCGCCTGACTCCGGACCGCGCAGGAATTTGCGCGGCCGTTACACCAACGCCAGGGCAGGCGGAAAGGTTGCCGCCGTTCCTGCCGTTTCAGTGGGCACGTAACCGCAGCCGGGTAAACGGAACGTTAGCAAATGAGGCGGCTCGGTGACCTCAGAAAAACAACCAGCCGCAGAGCAGGAAAGTCGGGATCAAGATTGCGCCCGACCACATCATGTAATGGAAGAACGACGGCATCGGCACGCCCATGTGGCGGGCGATGGCGTAGACCATGAAGTTCGGCGCGTTGCCGATATAGGTGTTGGCGCCCATGAACACCGCGCCGGTTGAAATGGCGGCCAATGTCAGCGCCAGCGGCCCCATCAGGGCTTTCGGATCGCCGCCGGCCAGTTCGAAGAACACCAGATAGGTCGGCGCATTGTCGAGGAACGACGACAGCCCGCCGGTCAGCCAGAAGTAAGCCAGGTTGTTCGGCGAGCCGTCGGGATTGCTGACGAGGGCGAGCAGCGGCGCCAGTGCGCCATTCGGACCGGCACTCAAAATGGCGATCACCGGGACCAGGCAGATGAAGATGCAGACGAACAAAATCGCGACTTCGCGGATCGGGCCCCAGCCGAATTCGTTGCCCTCGCGGCAGTAAGGCTTGGTCAGCTTGAGCGAGGCGAAGACGACGGCGACGAAAATCGCGTCGCGGATGACGTTCTGTATTTCGACCTGGATGCCGAGCAGGTTGAAGGTGATGCCCGGCTTCCAATAGGCGCTCATCAGGATGGCGGCGATGATGACGCCGATCAGCGCGAAATTGACGGAGCCGTGCAGGCTGAGGGCTGAATCCGGCGTCGGATCCATCGGGTGATCTTTGTGCTCTTCCTTCCAGTGCAGGTAGATGTCGAGCACGACGAAGATGAAGAGGACGATACCGGCGACGAAGATCATTTCGTTGAACAGATGCGTCGTCGTCCAGAAGAAATCGACGCCCTTGAGGAAGCCGACGAAGAGCGGCGGATCGCCGAGCGGGGTCAACGAGCCGCCGATATTCGACACCAGGAAGATGAAAAAGATGATGGTGTGCGAGCGGTACACCCGGTCGTCATTGGCGCGGATGAGCGGGCGGATCAGGATCATCGAGGCGCCGGTGGTGCCGACGATGCTGGCCAGAAACGTGCCGGCCAGAAGCAGCAGGGCGTTGGCCGCCGGCGTGCCGCGCAAATTGCCCTCCAGATAAATGCCGCCGGCGGCGACGAACAGCGCCAGCAGCAGCAGGATGAAGGGGATGTATTCGAGAATGAGCGTGTGCAGCACGGCATGGCTTGCCGGCGTAAAGCCGGCGGCGATGATCAGCGGAATAATCACGCAGGCCGACCAGAACGCGGCGAATTTGCCGACGTGATGCTCCCAGAGATGCGGGAACAGCAGCGGGCCGGTGGCGATGGACAACAGAATGCCGGCGAAAGGCAGCGCCCACAATAAAGACATCGATGTGCCGTCGAGGCCTTCGGCGGCCTGCGCCGCATGGGGCAAGAAAACGGCGGCCACGGCCGCCGATCCTGCGAACAACTTCCTGCACATTGTCAATCAAGCTCCCCGGCCCCTTGTGGCGGGCAAAGTCGGGCAGCCAAGGCGCGGAGTCAATGCTGGCTGAGGACATGCCGTAGGGGGCTGTAAAGGCGATGGCGCGCACGATAGATTGCCGTCCAGCGCACCTTGCCCGCGCGAGCCATCAAGGGGGAAACAAGCGATGACGAAAGTGCGCCGTCTCAATCCGACAACCTTGGCGAAGCCCCCAGGTTATACCTATGTGGTGGAAACCACAGGGCCCGGGCGTACCATCTATCTTGCCGGCCAACTCGGTCTCGATCTCGACAACAACCTCGTCGGCGCGCCGGGCGATTTCCGCGCGCAATGCACGCAGGCCTTCGAGAACCTCGGGCTGGCTTTGGCATCGGTCGGCGCGACCTTCAACGACGTGGTCAAGATCAACAATTATCTGACCGACATTTCCCACATCGGCCTGTTCCGCGAGGTGCGCGACACGTTCCTTGATGCCGGCGCGCAGCCGGCCTCGACGACGGTCGCCATTCCGGCGCTGGCGCGGCCCGGCGCCTTGTTCGAGATCGAAGCTGTTGCCGTGTTGCCGGCATGAGAATTACCGCGATACACGACATCGTCGTGCCGATCTCGTCGAAGATCGCCAACGCCTATATCGACTTCTCGACCATGACGGCGAGCGTGGTGGCGATCTTTACCGATGTGGTGAAAGACGGCAAACCGGTCGTCGGCTTTGGCTTTAATTCGAACGGCCGTTATGCGCCGCAAGGCCTGTTGCGCGAGCGCTTTATTCCCCGGCTGCGCGACGCGGATGCGGCGAGCCTTCAGGATGCGCGTGGCCTGATCGATCCGGGCAAGGCCTGGGCGGCGATGATGAAGAACGAGAAGCCGGGCGGCCATGGCGAGCGGTCGGTCGCGGTCGGCGTGCTCGACATGGCTTTGTGGGACGCGGTGGCCAAGGCCGAAGGCGTGCCGCTGTGGCGCTTGCTCGCCGACCGCTACAACAATGGCGTCGCCGACAAGACGGCCTGGGTCTATGCCGCGGGCGGCTATTACTATCCGGACAAGGACCTCTCGGCCTTGCAGGATGAGATGAAGCATTATCTCGATCTCGGTTATTCGACCGTGAAGATGAAGATCGGCGGCGTGCCGCTGGCCGACGACATCAAGCGCATTGAGGCGGCTTTGAAAGTCGTCGGCGGCAAGGGCGAAAACCTCTGCGTCGATGTCAATGGCCGTTACGACCTCGACGAGGCTTTGGCCTGCGGCGACGCCATCGCGCCCTATAATTTGCGCTGGTACGAGGAGCCGCTCGATCCGCTCGATTATTTGCTGCACGCCGCTTTGGCGACGCGCTACGCGCCGCCGCTCGCCACCGGCGAGAACCTGTTCTCGATGCAGGACGCGCGCAATCTCATTCGCCACGGCGGCTTGCGCGCCGACCGCGACTGGCTGCAATTCGATCCGGCTTTGTCCTATGGCCTGGTCGAGTATCTGCGCACGCTTGATATGCTGGCCATGCACGGCTGGTCGCGGCGGCGTTGCGTGCCGCATGGCGGCCATCAGTTCGCGTTGAACATCGCCGTCGGCCTCGGCCTTGGAGGCAACGAGTCGTATCCGCAGGTGTTCGCGCCGTTTGGCGGCTTCGCCGACGATTGCAAGGTGACCGACAGCCGGGTGCCGATGCCGGACATTCCGGGCATCGGCTTCGAGGCGAAGAATAATTTGTATGCGGTGATGAAGCCGATGCTGGACAGCGGGCCGCGCTAGCGCCGGCTTTCCATCGCCATGCGCACGGCGAGCGTCCCGATCATCGACGCCATGATCCATCGCTGCGCCAGGAGCCAGCGCGGCCGCGTCGCCAGGAAACCGGCCACCGAACCGGCGGCGCAGGCCAGCACCGTGTTGATGGAAATGCTGATGAGGATGTGCATGACGCCGAGCACCAGCGACTGCGTCAGCACGCTGCGTTCGGGATCGATAAAGCTCGGCAGCAGCGCCAGATAGAAAATTGCGATCTTCGGATTGAGCAGGTTGGTCAGCAGGCCCATGCCGTAAAGCCTTCGCGGGCTGGCGACCGGCAGGCTCCGGATCTGGAACGGCGACTTGCCGCCGGGCCGGATGGCGTCGAAGGCCAGCCACAGCAGGTAGATAACACCGGCGAAGCGCAGCGCGTCATAGGCATAAGGCACGGCGAAGACGATCGCGGTGAGGCCGAAGGCGGCGGCGAACATGTAGAAGAAAAAGCCGGTGACGACGCCGGCCAGTGAAATCAGTCCGGCGACCGGTCCTTGCGTGATGGCGCGCGACAGCATGTAGAGCGTGTTCGGGCCCGGCGTGATCACCAGGCCGGTGGCGATGGCGGCAAAGGCGAGAAGCGTGGCAATGGTGGGCATCAGTGCGCTTCGTCCCAGTTGTCGGCGGCGCGGGCGTCGACCTGCAACGGCACATGCAGCGCCACCGCCGGGTGCGGCGCGCTTTCCATCACGTTCTTGACGATGACGATGGTGTCTTTGACTTCTTTTTCGGGCACTTCGAAGATCAGTTCGTCGTGCACCTGCAACAGCATCTGAGCCGAGAGTCTTGCGGCCTTCAATTCCGGCTCCATGCGGATCATGGCGCGGCGGATGATGTCGGCGGCGGAGCCTTGCAGGCGTGCATTGATGGCGGCGCGTTCGTTGAAGGCGCGGATCGAGCCGTTCGACGCCTTGATGTCCGGGTAATGGCACTTGCGGCCGAACAGAGTCAGCACATAGCCGTGCGCGCGGCAGAACTCGCGGGTCTCGTCCATGTAGTCGCGGATGCCGGGAAAGCGCTCGAAATATTTCTTGATGTAATCGCCGGCCTCGGAGCGCTCGATGCCGAGCTGGTTGGCGAGGCCGAAGGCCGAGATGCCGTAGATGATGCCGAAATTGATCGCCTTGGCCTTGCGGCGGATGTCGCTCGGCATGTCCTTGACCGGGACGCCGAACATTTCCGACGCGGTCATGGCGTGAATGTCGATGCCGTCCTTGAAGGCCTGGCGCAAGGTCGGCACGTCGGCGACTTCGGCGAGCAGGCGCAGCTCGATTTGCGAATAATCGGCCGAGACCAGCTTCATGCCGGGGGCGGCGACGAAGGCCTTCCTGATTTTGCGGCCTTCCTCGGTGCGGATCGGGATGTTCTGGAGGTTCGGCTCTGACGACGACAGCCGGCCGGTCGAGGTGGCGGCGAGCGCATAGGATGTGTGGACGCGCTGCGTCGTCTTGTTGACGTGGTTCGGCAGCGCCTCGGTATAGGTCGAGCGCAATTTCGATACCTGACGCCAGTCGAGAATCTTGCGCGGCAAAGCGTGGCCCTGTTCGGCCAGTTCTTCCAGTTCGCGCGCGCCGGTGGACCACTGGCCGGTCTTGGTCTTGGTGCCGCCGGGCAACGCCATCTTGCCGAACAGGATATCGCCGAGTTGCTTGGGCGAGCCCGGATTAAGCGGCTCGCCGGCCAGTTCCTTGATTTCTTCCTCAAGGCCGGCCTGCTTCTGGGCGAATTCGCCTGACAGCCGCGACAATGTCTGCCGGTCGATGGAAATGCCGCGCCGCTCCATGCGCGCCAGCACTTCGGGCATCTTGCGTTCCAGCGTTTCGTAAACGGTGGTGACCTGCTCCGCCGCGAGCCGCGCCTTCAGCGCCGACCACAGCCGTAGCGTGACGTCGGCATCCTCGGCGGCGTATTCGGAGGCCTTGTCGATGGCGACGCAGTCGAACGTCACCTGCGCCTTGCCGGTGCCGGCGACGTGGCCGAATTCGATGGTGTCGTGATTGAGCCAGCGTTTGGCGAGGTCGTCCATGCCGTGGCCGCCTTTGCCGGCGTCCAGTACATAGGAAATGAGCATGGTGTCGTCGTAGCCATCGATGAAGATGTTGCGCTGGGCAAAGATCAGCCAGTCGAACTTCATGTTCTGCGCGACCTTGAGGATGCTCTTGTCCTCAAGCATTTTCTTCAGTGCGCCGAGCGCGTCGGCTTCCGGGATCTGGTCGGGGCAGAGTTTGGATTCCGGCGCGAACAGGTCGCTGCCGCCGGCGGGCCCGTTGTCGCGGTCGCCGATCGGCACATAGCAGGCCTCGTTGGGCGCAACGGCGAGCGAAAATCCGCACAAATGCGCGGTCATCGGATCAAGGCTCGTCGTCTCGGTGTCGACGGCGACAACGCCGAGGTCGTAAGCGCGCGCGATCCATTCGTTGAGACGCTTCAGCGTGCGGACGGTTTCGTATTGCGAGCGGTCGATCTTGGCGGTGCGGGCCTTCTCTGCGCGCGCGGCGGCGAGGGAAATGGGGGTGAGGGCGCCGAGCTCGGCGCTCGCACTCCCTCCCCCGCTTGCGGGGGAGGGTTGGGGAGGGGGCGCGAATAGATCGGAGCTTCCCCCTCCCGCCGCGCCATAGCGCGTCGAAGACGCGCGTGAACGCGCTGATGGCGCAGCGACCTCCCCCGCAGGCGGGGGAGGTGAAGAAGCCGCCGAACCCGTCGTTGCCTTGCCATCCGCCACGATCTTGCTGGCATCAATCCCGCTCTTTTCGGCAACACGCCGGGTGATGGTGGAGAACTCCATCGCCTTCAAGAACGCGATCAGGTTCTTGTAGTCCGGCTCATGCACCGCGAGCTGATCGACCGAAACCTCGAGCGGCACGTTCTGGTCGAGCGTGACGAGCTTCTTCGAGATGCGCGCAATCTCGGCATTGTCGATCAAAGTCTGGCGGCGCTTGTCCTGCTTGATCTCGGAGGCGCGGGCGAGCAGCGTTTCCAGATCGCCATATTCGCCGATCAACTGCGCCGCGGTCTTGACGCCGATACCGGGCACGCCCGGCACATTGTCGGATGAATCGCCGATCAGCGCCTGCACCTCGATCACCTTGTCGGGACCGACGCCGAACTTCTCGAACACTTCCGTAGGGCCGATGCGCTTGTCCTTCATCGTGTCGTACATGGTGACGCAGTCATTGACGAGCTGCATCAGGTCCTTGTCGGACGACACGATGGAGGTCGTGGCGCCGGCCTCGCAGGCCAGCCGCGCATAGGTCGCGATCAGATCGTCGGCCTCATAGCCGGCCTGTTCGAGGCAGGGGATTTCAAAGGCCCGCACGGCATCGCGGATCAGCGGGAATTGCGGCCGCAGGTCTTCCGGCAAATCGGGCCGGTGCGCCTTGTATTCGGGATACATGTCGGTGCGGAAGGTTTTTTCCGATTTGTCGAAGATCACCGCCAGATGGGTCGGCTTGTTGTCCTTCGGCATCTCGGCGAGGAGCTTCCACAGCATGTTGCAGAAGCCGAGCACGGCGTTGACCTGCAGGCCGTCGGATTTGCGGGTCAGCGGCGGCAGTGCGTGATAGGCGCGGAAAATGTAGCCCGAACCGTCGACCAGGAAGACATGGTCGCCCTTTTTCAGGGCACGGGCGGCAGGATTGGCCGCAGGCGGCGTGGATTTGGCGGCGGAACTGGCTTTGGCTTTTGTCGGCAATCTGGATGTAGGCATGGCCCGAATGTGGGCCGTCGGCGCGGCTTAATCAATCCGCCGAAATGCGCCTGTGGACTGCTTTATTCCGCCGGCTGCAACACAGGCCGCGGCGCGGCCTTGGCTTTGTCAGGGACCAGCTTGAACATGTCCGGCCGCTCGAACAGGAAATTGATGCCGACCGCGCGCGCCGCCCAGAACATCGCGAGCGAGCCGACGACGCCGCAAATAGTGACCAGCAGCGAGATCGTGCCGACATCGGTGATGATGCCTGTCTTGAGCAGCACGGCGCGGCTCGCCGCCATCGGCAGGAAGAAAGCGAGATAGACGACGATGGAGTTGCGGCCGCAATAGCGCAGCGGTGCGAAGACGTCGTGGCGCGCCAGCAACGCCGAGAAGGTGACGACCGCGGCGGCGCCGATGAGGCCCATGCCGAGCGAGTAGAACGGCAGCGCCGCGAGGCCTTCGTGCACCATGACGCCGTTGAACACCGCCCAGACGCCGAGGCAGCCGAAGGCGATCAAAGGCTTCGTCTGCGCGTCGGCGGTGAGCGTGAAGATGTATCGCGCGGCGATGTAGCCGGTGTAGAAATAGACGAAGCGTGAAGCGATTTCGTCCGGCACCATCCAGCCAGTTTCGATATGCGCGATTTCCAGCGCGGCGGCGGCGACCCAGATGACCGGCCACGGCACGCGGCGCGTCAGTTTCGTGAAGACGAAGAACAGCGGCAGCAGATAGATGAACCACAGCGTGCCGAACGGCTCAACGAACGACAGCGCATAGAGCCGCACGATTTCGACCGCGCCGTGTTCGGCGGCGATGCCGGGCGCCTTGAACACGAACTGGATCGTCATCCACAGGAGATAGAAATAGAAGAAGTGCACGACCTTGCGGTCGAGATAAGTGCGCCAGTCGCGGTCGATGACCTGCGCCAGGAACAGGCCGGAGATCAGGAAGAAGTCGGGCATGCGGAACGGCTGGGCGAATGCGACGACCGCGTGCATCCAGCCTTCGCGGCCGGCGGCGGCCTCGACGCCGAGCGTCGAATGCATCATCACGACGAAAACAATGCAGAAGCCCTTGGCGTAGTCGACCCAATCGACTCTGCCGTCAATTCCACCCACTGGCATTTTATCGACCCCGTTCATGATGCCCTCATGACACAGGTCGGTTTCATTACCCTTTACGCGATCGCATAAACCGGGACCGTTCCGGCCGGCTCGCAACGTTCCAGCGGCTCTGCTATGGAAACAGCGGCGGTTTGGCCACCGGCTGTTAACCATGACGGCGGCGATGCCTTCGAATAACGGATTTGTGAAATGCGCGTCGCGATGATCGGCTCGGGATATGTCGGCCTGGTTTCCGGGGCCTGCTTTGCCGATTTCGGCCACGACGTCGTTTGCGTCGACAAGGACAGCGCCAAGATCGCCGCGCTCAAGGGCGGCGAGGTGCCGATCTATGAGCCGGGGCTGACCGAACTGGTTGCCGCCAATGCCAAAGCCGGACGGCTGACCTTCACCACCGATCTGGCCAGCGCGGTGAAGGAAGCGGACGCCGTGTTCATCGCCGTCGGTACGCCGTCGCGGCGCGGCGATGGACATGCCGATCTCAGCTACGTCTATGCCGCCGCGAAGGAGATCGCCGCGGCGCTGTCCAAATTCACCGTGGTCGTTACCAAGTCCACAGTGCCGGTCGGCACCGGTGACGAGGTCGAGCGCATCATCCGCGAAACGCGGACCGATGCCGATTGCGCGGTGATGTCGAATCCGGAATTCCTGCGCGAAGGCGCCGCCATTCAGGACTTCAAGCGCCCTGATCGCATTGTTGTCGGCGGCGACCACGCGCGCGGCCGCGAGGTGATGAGCGAGCTTTACCGCCCGCTTTATCTCAACCGCTCGCCGATCATGTTCACCGACCGGCGTACCGCCGAGCTGATCAAATACGCGGCGAATGCGTTCCTCGCGACCAAGATCACCTTCATCAACGAGATCGCTGACCTCGCCGAGAAAGTCGGCGCCGACGTACAGGAGATCGCGCGCGGCATCGGCCTTGACAACCGCATCGGCTCGAAATTTTTGCACGCCGGCCCGGGCTATGGCGGGTCGTGCTTTCCCAAGGACACCTTGGCGCTAATCAAGACCGGACAGGATTATGCCGCTCCGTTGCGCATCGTCGAAGCGGTGGCGGCGGTCAACGATACGCGCAAGCGGGCGATGGCGCGCAAGGTGGCGGCCGCGCTCGGCGGCGACATGCGCGGCAAGACCATCGCCGTGCTGGGCCTGACGTTCAAGCCGAACACCGACGACATGCGCGATGCGCCGTCGATCCCGCTGATCACGGCGTTGCAGGACATGGGCGCGAGCGTGCGCGTTTTCGACCCGGTCGGCATGGAGCAGGCGAAAACCGTCATCAGTGACGTCACTTTTTGCGACGATGCCTATGCCTGCGCCAAGGGCGCGTCGGCTTTGGTGATCGTCACCGAATGGGAGCAGTTCCGCGCGCTCGATTTTGCCAGGCTCAAGGCGAAGATGGTCAATCCGCTGCTGGTCGATTTGCGCAATATTTACCAGCCCGCCGAACTTGCCCGCCACGGCTTTGCCTACGAGGGTGTGGGCCGGGGGCACTCCGCCAACAATTGATGCGCCAATTCTCCACCCCGCTGCCGATCGACGACGCGCTGCCGCGTCTCATTGAGGTGTTGCGCGGGCGCGAGGCGGCTGTGCTCGTCGCGCCGCCCGGCGCCGGCAAGACCACGCGCGTGCCTTTGGTGTTTCTCGACGAGCCCTGGGCGAAGGACAAAAAGATATTGCTGCTGGAGCCGCGCCGGCTGGCGGCCCGCGCCGCAGCCAGCCGCATGGCGGCGACGCTCGGCGAACAGGTTGGCGACACCGTCGGCCTGCGCGTCCGTTTCGGTTCGAAGATATCGAAGCGCACGCGCATCGAGGTCATCACCGAAGGCGTGTTCACGCGGCTGGTGCTGGACGATCCGTCGCTCGACGGCGTCGCCGCGGTGCTGTTCGACGAATTTCACGAGCGCTCGCTTGATGCCGATCTTGGATTGGCTCTGGCCCGTGAGGTGCAGGAAGGCCTGCGCGACGATCTGAAGGTGCTGGTGATGTCCGCGACGCTGGACGGCGCGCGCGTCGCGGCGCTGCTCGGCAATGCGCCGGTGGTGAGCAGCGAAGGCCGCGCCTTTCCGGTCGAGACGCGCTATCTCAGCCGTGACCCGCGCGACCGCATCGAGCGGCCCGTTGCGGACGCGGTGCAGCGCGCGCTGCGCGCCGATCCCGGTTCGCTGCTGGTGTTCCTGCCGGGCGCGGCGGAAATCCGCCGCACCGAGACATTGCTCAAGGAACAGGTGCGCGATCCGAACGTGGACATTGTTGCTCTGTTCGGCGCGCTCGATGCCCGCGATCAGGACCGCGCCATTTCGCCGGCGCCGCCCGGCCGCCGCAAGGTGGTGCTGGCGACATCGATTGCCGAAACCTCGCTGACCATCGAAGGCGTGCGTGTCGTCATCGACAGTGGTTTGTCGCGGGTGC
The DNA here is from genome assembly GCA_945870035.1 of Rhizobium sp. Q54. Taxonomy (GTDB): domain Bacteria; phylum Pseudomonadota; class Alphaproteobacteria; order Rhizobiales; family Xanthobacteraceae; genus Pseudolabrys. The sequence continues at coordinate 17,581 of CAMBQQ010000003.1, forward strand.
CGCGCTACGAACCCGATGTGGGCTTAACAAGGCTGGAGACGGTGCGCGTGTCGCGCGCCGCCGCCGACCAGCGGCGCGGCCGCGCCGGCCGCACCGAACCGGGCGTTTGTTACCGCCTGTGGGACGAGCCGCAGACCGGATCGTTCGATGCTTACACGCGGCCCGAAATCTTGTCCGCCGATCTGTCGAGCTTCATGCTCGATCTGGCGCAATGGGGCGCTTCCGACGCGAGCAAGCTCGCCTTCATCGATCCGCCGCCGCAAGCGGCGATGAATGAAGCGAAGACGTTGCTTGTTGATCTCGGCGCCATCGACGCGCAAGGACGCATCACCGACGAAGGCCGCAAGCTGCGCGCGTTGCCGCTGCCGCCGCGGCTGGCGCGCATGGTGGTCGATGCCGGAGCCGAGGGCGCGGGCGCGGAAGCCGCGGCGATTGCCGCCATTCTGACTGAACGTGGCCTCGGTGGCGATGATGTCGATCTGCGTCACCGTCTCGATCAATTCCGCCGCGACCGTTCGCGCCGCGCCGAGGATGCGCGGGCGATGGTGAAGCGATGGGAAGCTGTCATTCCGGGGCGCGCCGAAGGCGCGAACCCGGAATCCAGAGCCCCTGGATTCCGGGCTCAGCGCTTCGCGGCGCCCCGGAATGACGGTGAGTTGTCGGTTGGCGCCATCCTTTCGCTGGCCTACCCCGACCGCATTGCCAAAAACCGTGGCGGTGGAACGGGCGGCTTTGTGCTGGCGAATGGGCGCGGGGGCACTGTCGATCCGGCATCGGCGCTGGCGCGTGAACCGTTTCTCGCGGTGGCCGAACTGACCGGCGCCGCGGCCTCGTCGCGCATCGTCCTGGCGGCGGCGATCACGCTTACCGAGATCGAGGAGCGCTTTGCCGATAAAATCGAGGACCGCGACGCGGTGACCTTCGACACGGGATCTGCCTCGTTGCGGGCGCGGCGTTCGAGGCGACTTGGTTCGGTGGTGCTGGCCGAGCAGGTCAAGCAGGTGACGCCCGATGCCGCGACCGCGCGCATTCTCAGCGACGGCCTTGTCGGCCTCGGACTCGAACGTCTCGACTGGAGCAAGGCGGCTCTGCAATTCCGCACACGCGTGCAGTCATTACGCAAGGCGGAAGGCGGCGAGTGGCCGGATGTGTCCGACGAGGGACTGGCTCGCACCACGGCAGACTGGCTGGAGTCTTTGCTCGCCGACAAGACCGCACGTAGTCAACTCAGCGCCGGCGAATTGTTCGACGCCGTCAGCAATATGGTGCCATGGAATTTGCGCCGCCGCCTCGACGCCGAGGCGCCGACGCATTTCACCGCGCCGACCGGTACATCGGTGCCGATCGACTACGAGGCCGAGCAGGGGCCGACGGTGTCGATCCGCGTGCAGGAATTGTTCGGCCTGACCACGCACCCGACGATTGCCGGCGGCCGCGTGCCTCTGGTCATCGAATTGTTGTCGCCTGGACACAAGGCGGTGCAGATCACCCGCGACCTGCCGGGCTTCTGGCGCGGCAGCTATGCGGATGTTCGTTCCGACTTGCGCGGCCGCTATCCGCGTCATCCCTGGCCGGAGGACCCGACCTCGGCGCCACCCACGCGGCGCGCCAAGCCGCGTGGGACATAGAGCCCCGCCGCGCCAAACCAAAGGGTACTTAAAGCTTCTTGGGACGTGACGTCTTAACCTTCCGGTCACCATGACCGGCGAGACGGCCCAAACGTTAAGGCGGTTTTTGCCGCCGCCATGGAATTCATGACGGCATGATCCGTCTCCTGATGATCCTTGCGGCGATTCTCCTGGTCGGCGGCGGCACGCTGACCCGCTTCCTCGACAGCGCCGTGACGGCGATGCCGAGCAAGGCTGTGCAGCCGGATGCGCGCCGTCCGCCGGTCGCTTCCGGGCGGACCATGACCTTGTCGAGCGGCCGCGACGCCCACTACGAAGTGACGGCCCGCGTCGATGGCGGCCCGGTCGATTTCATCGTCGATACCGGCGCGACTTTGGTGATCCTGCGCGAATCCGACGCCGGGCGCATCGGCATCCGCCCGTCGCCCGCCGACTACACCGCGACCGTCTCGACCGCCAACGGCAAGATCAAGGCCGCGCCCGCCACGCTCGACCGCGTCGAACTCGGCGGCATCACGGTTTATGACGTCAAGGCGCTGGTGCTGCCGGACGAGGCCTTGTGGCGTAATCTGCTAGGCATGTCGTTTCTGTCGCGGCTGAAACGCTACGAAGTGGCCAATGGCCGCATGGTGCTGGAGCAGTAGCCAAAATCAGACGCCCTATTTTGGACCGCTTTGCCCCCTTCATGCGTTAGGCTATTGATTGCCCCGCCCGCTCCGTTTTTGAGGACGTTCATGTTTCCCATTCCGAAGTCCGCGCTGACCCCGAATACCTATGCCTATGAGTCCTCGCCGCTGGTGAAGCCGACCGGCTTCCGCGAATACGACGCGCGCTGGCTCCTGGAAAAAGAAATCAACCTGATGGGCATCCAGGCGCTGGGCATGGGCCTCGGCACCTTGATCAAGGAAATGGGCGTCAAGCCGGAGATCGTCACCGGCCACGACTTCCGCAGCTATTCGGCTTCGGTGAAAATGGCTCTGGTGTCCGGCCTGATGGCGGCCGGCTGCAAGGTGCACGATATCGGCCTGTGCATCACGCCGATGGCCTATTTCGCCCAGTTCGACCTCGACGTGCCCTGCGTCGCCATGGTCACCGCCTCGCATAACGACAATGGCTGGACCGGCGTGAAGATGGGCGCCAACCGCCCGCTGACCTTCGGTCCGCAGGAAATGACGCGGCTTAAGGAAATCGTGCTCGGCGCGAAGTTCAATCTCGGCGCAGGCGGCTCCTATGTGTTCGTCGAAAATTTCCCGGACCGCTATATCGCCGACGTTACCAACCGGCCGAAGATCAAGCGCAAGCTGAAAGTGGTCGCCGCCTGCGGCAACGGCACCGCCGGCGCTTTCGCGCCGCGCGTCCTGGAAGCGATCGGCTGCGAAGTGGTGCCGCTCGACTGCGAACTCGATCACACCTTCCCGCGCTACAATCCGAATACCGAAGACATGAAGATGCTGCACGCGATGCGCGACGCGGTGCTGGTGAATAATGCGGACGTGGCGCTCGGCTTCGACGGCGACGGCGACCGTTGCGGCGTGGTCGATAACGAGGGCGAGGAAATCTTCGCCGACAAGGTCGGCGTCATGCTGGCGCGCGACATGTCGAGCCTGCACAAGAACGCGACTTTTGTCGTCGACGTGAAGTCGACCGGGCTTTTTCTCACCGATCCGGTGCTGAAGGCCAACGGCGTCAAGGTCGACTACTGGAAGACCGGCCATTCCTACATCAAGCGCCGCGTCAACGAACTCGGCGCGGTGGCCGGTTTCGAAAAGTCCGGCCATTTCTTCTTCGACAAGCCGTTCGGCCGCGGCTATGACGACGGCATGATTTTCGCGCTGGCGGTCTGCGACATGCTCGACCGCAGCCCCGGCAAGACGATGGCCGACCTGCGCAAGGCGCTGCCCAAGACCTGGGGTTCGCCGACCATGGCGCCGCACTGCGCCGACGAGAAAAAATACGGCATCGTCGATTCGGTGGTGAAGCATTTCGAGGGCATGCAGAAGAACGGCATGCGCTTCAACGGCCAGCCGATTCGGGACCTGGTGACGGTCAACGGCGTGCGCGTCACCGTCGAGGACGGCACCTGGGGCCTGGTGCGCGCCTCGTCGAACAAGCCGGAACTGGTCGTTGTCGTTGAAAGCCCGGTGTCGGAGCTACGCATGCGCGAAATGTTCAAGTCGATCGACAGCGTGCTGAAGACCTATCCGGACGTCGGCGAATATAACCAGACGATTTAGGCCCGCTACCCGTTAGTCATACTCCGTTCGTTCCCGCGGAAGCGGGAATCCAGTTCTTGGCCAAAGCACTGGGTCCCCGCTTTCGCGGGGACGAACGGTCATAGAACTTCGCTTCCGGGGTTTCGTTCACCCCCAAAACCGTCCGCTGCCGCCGATGGCGACCACCAGCAGGCCGAGCGGCATATTGATCATGATGATCTGGCGGATGCGGTTGAGCTGAACGCCGGCAGTTGAGAAATCCTTCGCGTCGACCGCGCGCTTGAATTTCAGCCATGGGCCGTGGAACAGCCAGAGAAACAGCGCGACCATCACCAGCCCGAGCGTCTGCATCAGATTGATGTAGAGCGGCGCGCCCTTGAAGCCGCCGAAGGTGGCGAACATCATCCAGTAGCCGCTGACGAGTAGCAGCAGCACCGAGACCCAGACCCAGGGAAAAAATTTGGCGAAGAAGCCGCGCCACAAAGCGAGCCGTTGCGGGCCATCGAGGCTGCCCGCCGCCGGGCGCAGGCAGACATAGGCTGCGAACATGCCGCCGACCCAGATCACGGCGCCGAGGATGTGCAGGGTCAGGAGGAGGGCGGTGAGTTTCATGACAGGTCTCGCGGGTTCGATGGGTCGCTGACCATGCTAGCACGAGCACCGGCTGGTGGGGTACAAACCTGCCTATGCGCATTGCCATCCTCGGCGCGGGTCCCGCCGGCCTCTATCTCAGTTACCTGATCAAGCGCCGCGATCCGGACGCCGACGTCACTGTGTTCGAGCAGAATCCGGCCGATGCCACGTTCGGTTTCGGTGTGGTGTTCTCCGACCGGGCACTGGAATTCCTGCGCGAGGACGACGAGGAGACCTATGCGGCGATCGTGCCGTATATGGAATCGTGGCGCGACATCACGCTGGTCAAAGGCGGTGAGCGCATCACGATCGACGGCATCGGCTTTGCCGCCATCGGCCGGCTCAGGCTGCTGCAATTGTTGCAGGCGCGCGCCGCCTCGGTGCGGGCCACCGCCATTTATGGCGTTGCGGTCAAATCATTGGATGAGCTTGCGGACTTCGATCTGGTGGTCGGCGCCGACGGCGTCAATTCGCTGGTGCGCAAGACATTGGCCGACGAATTAGGCGCCAGCCTGAGTTACCTCAGCAATCGCTTTGCCTGGTTCGGTACGGCAAAGCGCTTCGAGACCTTGACGCAATCATTTGTCGAAACCGAGTGGGGCGCGTTCAACGCGCATCATTATCGCTACGAGCCGGACAAGAGCACTTTCATCGTCGAAACCGACGCGGCGACGTTCGCGCGCGCCGGCTTTGCGGCGATGAGCGACGCCGACAGCCGCGCTTTGTGCGAGCGCATCTTCGCCGAGGCGCTGGACGGCGAGCCGCTGATCTCAAACAATTCGGTGTGGCGGCAGTTTCCCATCGTTCACAACGAACGCTGGTCGCACGGCAAATACGTGCTCCTCGGCGACGCCTTGCATACCGCGCATTTTTCCATCGGCTCCGGCACGCGGCTGGCGATCGAAGACGCCATCGCGCTGGATAAAGCGCTGGCGGCGCACAACGACCTGCGCGACGCGCTGACGGACTATGAGGTGGCGCGGCGTCCGATCCTGCAAAAACTGGTCGCGGGAGCCGATAGCAGCGCCGAATGGTATCAGCGTTTTGCCGAGCACATGAAACTTCCGACCGCCGATTTCGCCATGAGCTACATCACGCGTTCCGGCCGCGTCGATATCGAACGGCTGCGCAAATTGTCGCCTGATTTCGTTGCGTGGTACGAACGCGCGAAGCGCTAACTATTCCGCATTTCCTTGCGCAAGGTCGGCAGGCCGATGCCGGTCGAGTCGAAACCGCCATCGACGCACAGCACCTGGCCGGTGACGTAGCTCGCTTTGTCGCTGCACAGGAAGAAAATGACTTCGGCCAGTTCGCTTTCCAGCCCGTAGCGGTTGAGCGGCATATGGTCGTGATAGTCAGCGCGGATTTCCGGCGTGTGCACCGCCTTGGCCATCGCGGTGTCGACCGGGCCCGGCGCGACGGCGTTGACGCGGATGCCAAGTGCCGCAAGCTCGGCGGCTTGCTGTTTGGTCAGGTGCGCCAGGCCCGCTTTGCTGGTGCCGTAGGCGGTGCGCAAGGTCGAGGCGCGCAGGCCTGAGATCGACGTGATGTTGACGATCGCGCCGCCGCCGCCGTCCCGCATCAACGGCGCCGCCGCCTGCGTCATCAGGAACGGCCCGGTGAGATTGACCGCCAGCACCCGCGACCAGTCCTCATAGGTGACGTCGAGGATCGGCTTGAAAATGGCGATGCCGGCATTGTTGACCAGCGCGTCGAGCCGCCCAAAGTGCTGGCTGACGGTCTCCAGCGCCAGCGACACCGCATCGGGCTGCGACACGTCGCATTCGATGGCGATGGTGTCCTTGGGATTGGCAAGGCCTGCGTGCGCCGCATGCAAGGTCTCGGCATTGATGTCGAGCAGGGCGACCCGCCAGCCCTCGGCGAGGAAGCGCTTGGCGGCGGCCAGACCGATGCCGCGGGCGGCGCCGGTGACAAGTGCGACTTTGGCGGCGACTTTGGTGGTGACGGTCATTCTGAATCCCCCGGCGGCGCTTTCTGTTTCCCCCAGAAAGCCGCTTTCCGGGCGCCGGATCAAGCCCCTCGCCGGCTATGCGCTAGATCAAAGACCGTCCGGCATGGCCGGGGCATGGTGCGGACTGAAAAGATTGCCGCAAAAGGATCAGTTCTATGAGCCACTATCATGCCGTTGTCTGGATCGATCACCGCGAGGCGCGGGTGTTTCATTTCAACCCGACCGAGGTCGACAAGCTTGTCCTGCACCCCGATCATCCGACCAAGCACATTCATCACAAGGCCGGTTCGGTCGGCAGCGGCCATGCCACCGGCGACCATGATTTCCTGCATGCGGTGGCGCAGTCTTTCGCCGATGCCGGCGCGGTTCTGATCGCCGGGCCGGGCGCGGCCAAGACCGAGCTTGTCGCTCACATCGACAAGCACGATCCGAAGTTGAAGAAATTGATCGCAGCCGTCGAAACGGTCGATCACCCGAGCGACGGCCAACTGGTCGCGCACGCGCGCAAATATTTTAAGGTCGAAGACAAGATGACGAAGTAGCGCATGATCCCGAAAAGTGGGAACCGGTTTTCGGGCAAGATCATGCGCAAAGAAATAACGCTTAATCCTGCGCTTCGCTGAACGAGTCGCGATAGGCGTGCGCCGGATAGACCCCAAGGACGGTCAGTTCCTTGGAGAAGAAGGCGAGCTCCTCCAGAGCATGCACCAGGCCGGTGTCGTCGGGATGCCCTTCGACATCGGCGTAGAACTGCGTGGCGAAGAAATTACCGCCGACCATGTAGCTTTCCAGCTTGGTCATGTTGACGCCGTTGGTGGCGAAGCCGCCCATCGCCTTGTACAACGCCGCCGGAATGTTGCGGACGCGGAAGACGAAGGTGGTGATGACCTTGCCGTTGCCGGGCTCGGCCCATTTCTTTTCGCGCGACAGCACGACGAAACGGGTGGTCGAGTTCGACTCGTCCTCGACATTTTCTTTCAGGATATTGAGGCCATAGATCTCGGCGGCCAGCCGTGAGGCAATCGCCGCGCGCGTCGGATCGTTGGCTTCGGCAATTTCGCGCGCCGAGCCGGCGGTGTCGGCGGCCACGATCGGCTTGAGATTCAAGGCGCGCATCGAATTGCGGCACTGGCCGAGCGCCATGACGTGGCTCTGCACCGTCTTGATGCTTTGCAGCGTCGCGCCCTTCGGCGCCATCAACTGGTTGCGGATCGGCAGGAACCATTCGGCGATGATGTGCAGCTTCGCCGTCGGCATCAGGTGATGAATGTCGGCGACGCGGCCGGCGACCGAGTTCTCGATCGGAATCATGCCGAGATCGACTTCGCCCGACGTGAGCGCGGAAAAGCAATCCTCGAAGGTCGGGCAGGGCACAGGCTCGTAGTCCGGATAGGCTTCACGGCAGGCGAGATCGGAATTCGCGCCGCGTTCGCCCTGGAAAATGATCTTTTTCTTGGCCATGTCGGTCCCCCTCATTCCGGGACGCGCTGCAAGCGCGGCCCCGGAATGACAGAGGGGGTACGCGGGTCCGGCGACACGAGTCAACCGCCGAGCAGGGCGGTGGCCTTGGCGAGATCCTCCGGCGTATCGACGCCGAGCGGCACGCTGTCGACGATGGCGACGTCGATGCGCATGCCATTGTCGAGCGCGCGCAACTGCTCGAGCCGCTCGCGCTGTTCGTTGGCCGAGGGCGGCAGCGCGACGAAGCGTTCCAGCGCCGCGCGGCGGTAGGCGTAAAGGCCGATGTGGTGATAGTGCGGCCCCGGTCCCGTGGCGTCGGCGCGGGTGAAAGTGGTGCCGCGCATGAAACCGGGCGCAAGCATCGCGCCCGACACCTTGACCACGTTCGGATTGGTCAGCTCGTCGGGGTCATGGATGACCGCGGCCAAAGTCGCGATATCGACGGCGGGATCGGACAGCGGACCGAGCGAGGCGCGGATATCGCCCGGAGCGATGGTCGGCAGGTCGCCCTGCACATTGACCACCGTGTCGATGCGGTGCTCGGGGTCGAGCGCCTGGAGCGCCTCGAAGATCCGGTCGGAGCCGGACTGATGGCTTGAGCCGGTCATCACGGCCCGGCCGCCGGCCTTTTCCACCGCTGCCTGGACGGCTTCCGAATCGGTCGCCACGACGGCTTCGCCGATGCCGGCCTCCTGGGCGCGGCGCAGGACGTGCACGATCATCGGCAGCCCAAGAATGTCGGCCAGCGGCTTGCCGGGCAGGCGGGTGGAGGCCATGCGGGCCGGTATCAGAATAATTGTACGGGACATGACGAATGTCGAACGGCCTGGCGGCGATATTGCTGGTTATAGTGGCGCTTATACGGGTTGCCAGAGCGCGGGCAAACCGGTATCTGTCCGCCGCTGCCCAAACCGTGGTGGCAACCCACATTGTGACGTTTTCGCGCCCGTCCCGGGAGCCCAAATTCGATGAATTCCTTCGAGCTTAACAAAATCCTCGGCGCCCTCCTGGGCTGCGTACTGATCACGCTGTCGCTCAACATCGCGGCGGGTGCGCTGTTCGCGCCGGAGAAGCCGGCCAAGCCCGGCTACGACATCGCGGTCAAGGAAGCCGCGCCCGCAGGTGGCGCCGCTCCGGCGGAGGCTTCGCAGCCGATCGAAGTGCTTCTGGCTAGCGCCTCGGCGGAAAAGGGCGCAGCGGCGGCCAAGCAGTGCGCCGCTTGCCACACCTTCGAAAAGGGCGGCCCGAACCGCGTCGGTCCGAACCTCTATGATATCGTCAATCACGAGCGCGGCACCGGCCGCAACGGCTTCAATTTCTCGGCGGCGATGAAGGCCAAGGGCGGCACTTGGACGTTCCAGGAGCTGAACAAGTTCCTCGCCAATCCGCGCGGCTATATCCCCGGCACCAGCATGACCTTCGCCGGTCTGTCGCGGGACGGCCAACGCGCCGATTTGATCGAATATCTGCGCATGCAGTCTGACAAGCCGGTGGAAAAGCCGCAGGTCGCGGCTGCGCCGGCGGCTCCGGCTGGCGGTCCCGCAGGCGCTGCGCCGCCGGCTCCTGCCGCTCCGACGGCGCCCGCGACGAAGCAATAAGCATTTTGATCGATCAGTCGAACAGACGGCCGGGCCAAAAGCCCGGCCGTTTTGTTTTGGAACCTGCGGCGCCGCGCCGCTGGCCGGGGACCGGAAAACCGACATAATCAGCCGCGATTCCCTTGGCTATGATTGCGGGGCGGCGTATTTCGCAGGAATGTGTATTTCATGAAACTGACCAGACGCTCCCTTCTTCGTGGTTCAGCCGCAGCCATCGCGGCGCCGGCGCTCGGCGCGCAAGGTGCCATCTTTGCGGCTGCGCCCGCCGCGGCGCAGAACAAGACCTGGAAGCACGGCCTGTCGCTGTTCGGCGACCTGAAATATCCGGAAGGCTTCAAGAATTTCGACTACGTCAACGCCAAGGCGCCGCAAGGCGGCCAGGTGCGCGAGATCGCGCTCGGCACGTTTGATAATTTCAATACCGTGGTGTCCGGCGTTAAGGGCAGCATCGCCGATGGCACCGAGTTGCTGATCGAGAACCTGACGACGTCAGCCTATGACGAGGTCTCGGCCGAATACGGCCTGCTCGCCGAGGCGGTCAGCTTTCCCGAAGACTTCGCGACGGTCACCTATCGCCTGCGCGCCAATGCGCGCTGGCACGACGGCAAACCGGTGACGCCGGAGGACGTGATTTTCTCGCTCAACGCCTTCAAGGAGAACAGTCCGTCCTACGGCGCCTATTACCGCCACGTCACCAAGGCGGAAAAAACGGCTGAGCGCGAGATCACCTTCACCTTCGACGGGCCGGGCAACCGCGAACTGCCGCAGATCGTCGGCCAGTTGCCGGTACTGCCGAAGCACTGGTGGGAAGGCACCGACAAGAACGGCAACAGACGCGACATCACCGCGACCACGCTTGAGCCGCCGCTCGGCTCCGGCCCTTATCGCGTCAAGGAATTCGCCCCCGGCCGCACCATCGTTTACGAAAAGGTCGAGGATTACTGGGGCAAGGACCTCAACGTCCGCGTCGGCACCAACAATTTCCAGACCTTCCGCTACGAATATTTCCGGGACACCACGGTGGCGCTGGAAGCCTTCAAGGGCGACCAGGTCGATTGGCGCTCGGAGAACAGCGCCAAGGACTGGGCGACGGCCTACGACTTCCCGGCGCTGCGCGAGAAGAAGGTGGTGCGCGAGGAATTCCCGGTCCGCAATCTCGGCATCATGCAGTCTTTCGCGTTCAACATCCGGCGCGACAAGTTCAAGGACCCGCGCGTGCGGCGCGCCTTCAACTTCGCCTTCGATTTCGACGAGATGAACAAGCAATTGTTCTTCGGCCAGTACAAGCGCATCGACAGCTATTTCTACGGCACCGAACTGGCGTCCGGCGGCCTGCCGCAAAGCAAGGAACTTGAGATTCTGCAAACGGTGAAGGATCAGGTGCCGCCCCAGCTGTTCACCACGCCGTACACCAATCCGGCGGGCGGCGATCAGCAGGCGCTACGCAACAATCTGCGCGAGGCGCTGAAACTGTTCGCGGAAGCCGGCTACGAGATCAAGAACACCAAGATGGTCAATGCCAAGACCGGCGAACAGTTCACGGTCGAGTTTCTCATTGGCCAGCCGACTTTCGAACGCGTCGTTTTGTTCTACAAACCGTCGCTGGAGCGGCTCGGTATTTCGGTGACGGTGCGCACGGTCGACACCTCGCAATACATCAACCGGCTGCGCCAATGGGATTACGACATCGTCGTCGCCTCATGGGGGCAGTCGCTGTCGCCCGGCAATGAGCAGCGCGGCTTCTGGGGCTCGCAGGCGGCCGACCAGGCCGGTTCGCGCAATCTCGTCGGCATCAAGAATCCGGCGGTCGACAAACTGATCGAGCGTGTCATCTTCGCGACGTCGCGCGAGGATTTGGTGGCGGCCACGCGGGCGCTCGACCGTGTGCTGCTGTGGAATCACTATGTGGTGCCGCAATGGAGTTACCCGTTCCAGCGTACCGCGCGTTGGGATCGCTTCAGCCATCCGGACACGATGCCGAAATACGGCGCGTCGGCGTTCCCGACGATCTGGTGGTGGGACGCGGACAAGGCGGCCAAGGCGCCACAGCGCGGATGATCACACGCCGCAACGCGCTCATTCTTTCGGCCGGCGCGCTCGCCGCCGCGAAATTCAATGTGCCGGCGCTGGCGCAGGAGATCGCGCTGGATACCGACCGCCACGGCATGTCGGCTTTCGGCGATCTGCAATATCCGGCTGATTTCCCGCACTTCGCCTATGTCAATCCGAACGCGCCCAAGGGCGGCGTGTTTTCCGAGGCGGTCTCAAGCCGCACCTATAATGGTTCGTTCCTGACCTTCGATTCGCTCAATGCCTACATTCTCAAGGGCAATGGCGCGCTCGGCATGGACTATAATTTCGCCAGCCTGATGGCGCGCTCCGGCGACGAGCCGGACGCCATGTACGGTCTGGCGGCAAAAAGCGTCCGCATCACCGATGATGGCCAGACCTATCGCTTCGCGCTGCGCGAGGAAGCGAAATTCCATGACGGCACGCCATTGACCGCGCATGACGTGGTGTGGTCGCTGACGACGTTGAAGGAAAAAGGCCATCCGATCATCACGCAATTGCTGCGCGATTTCACCAGTGCGGAAGCGGTCGACGATCGCACGCTCGTAGTGAAGTTCGCCGCCCGGCGCGGCCGCGACGTGCCTTTGTTCGTCGCCGGCCTGCCGATTTTCTCCAAGGCGTTCTATGCCAAAAACGAGTTCGACCAGACGACGCTGACGCCGCCGCTCGGCAGCGGCGCCTACAAGGTCGGCCGCGTTGAGGTCGGGCATTTCATCGAGTTCGACCGCGTCAAGGACTGGTGGGGCGCCAATCTGCCGGTGGCCAAGGGCCTCAATAATTTTGACACCATCCGCTACGAATATTACCGCGACCGCGAAGTCGCGTTCGTCGGCTTCACCGCACGGAATTATCTGTTCCGCGAGGAATACACAGCGCGTACCTGGGCGACGCGCTACGACTTCCCCGCCTTCAAGGACGGCCGCGTCAAGCGCGACATCATTCCCGACGATACGCCGTCGGGCGCGCAAGGTTGGTTCATGAACATGCGGCGCGAGAAATTCAAGGACCGCCGCGTGCGCGAAGCCCTGATCAACGCCTTCGATTTCGAATGGATCAACAAGAACATCATGTACAGCGCCTACAAGCGCACGCATTCGGTGTTCCAGAATTCGCCGATGATGGCGGCGGGCAAGCCGGATGCCGCCGAGCTGGCGCTGCTTGAGCCGTTCCGCGGCAAACTGCCGGACGAGGTTTTCGCCGAGCCCTATGTGCCGCCGGTCACCGATGCATCGGGCCAGGACCGCCGCGCGCTGCGGCTTGGCTCGCAATTTCTCAACGATGCCGGCATTGCGCTGAAGGACGGCAAGCGCGTGCTGCCGAACGGCCAGCCTTTCGTTATCGAGTTTCTGTCGGAAGAGCCGAGCTTCAATCCGCATCACCTCGCTTACATCAAGACGCTGGAGGCGCTTGGGTTGCAGGCGACCCTGCGCGTGGTCGATCCGGTGCAATACCGCAAGCGGCTCGACGATTTCGACTTCGACATCACCGTCGAGCGCATGAGTTTCTCCTCGACGCCGGGCGACTCGCTGCGCAACTATTTCAGTTCGCAGGCGGCAACGACCAGGGGCTCGCGCAATCTTGCCGGCATTTCGGAGCCGGCGGTCGATGCGCTGGTCGATTTGATCATCGCCGCCAAAACCCGTGCTGAACTGACTACCGCCTGCAAGGCGCTCGACCGCGTCATTCGCGCCGGCCGCTTCTGGGTGCCGCAATGGTATCTGGCCTCGCACCGCATCGCTTATTGGGACGCGTTCGCGCGACCGGAACGGCAGCCGCGCTATTATCGCGGCATTCCGGACACCTGGTGGGCCGACAAGGACAAAGCTGCGAAACTGGGCGGCTAATGTGGGCTTTGCCCGCGCTCGAGAATGACGTAGTGAGAGACGCATGACCGCCTACATCATTCGCCGCCTGCTGTTCATTGTCCCCACCATGCTGGGCATCATGCTGGTGGCCTTCGTCGTGGTGCAGTTCGCGCCCGGTGGGCCTGTCGAGCAGGTGATCGCCAAGCTGTCCGGTTCCGATACCGGCGCGACCTCGCGCATCTCGGGCTCGTCCGGCGGCGATTTCGGCAGCCGCGGCATGGCGCAAGGCGGCTCCGGCGCCGATGCCGTGAGTTCGAAATACCGCGGCGCGCAGGGCATGGACCCGGAATTCATCAAGAAACTGGAAAAGCAGTTCGGCTTCGACAAGCCGGCCTATGAGCGCTTCGGCCTGATGCTGTGGAATTACGCCCGCTTCGATTTCGGCAACAGCTATTTCCGCGACGTCAGCGTGCTGCAACTCATCAAAGAGAAGATGCCGGTGTCGATGTCGCTCGGCATCTGGATGATGCTCTTGACCTATCTCATTTCGATTCCGCTCGGCATCAAGAAGGCGGTCGATGACGGCTCGCGTTTCGACGTCTGGACCTCGAGCGTCATCATCGTCGGCTATGCCATCCCCGGATTCCTGTTCGCCATTCTGCTGATCATCCTGTTCGCCGGCGGCTCGTTCTTCGACTGGTTTCCGCTGCGCGGGCTGGTGTCCGAGAATTTCAATTCGCTGCCGTGGTACGGCAAGGTCATCGATTATTTCTGGCATCTGACATTGCCGATCATCGCCATGGCGCTGTCGGCCTTCGCCACCATGACGCTTTTGACCAAGAATTCGTTTCTTGAGGAAATCCGCAAGCAATATGTGCTGACCGCGCGCGCCAAGGGCTGCACCAGCAACCAGGTGCTGTACGGCCATGTATTCCGCAACGCCATGCTGATCGTCATTGCCGGTTTCCCGTCGGCCTTCGTGCACGCCTTCTTCACCGGCTCGCTGCTGATCGAAACGATCTTCTCGCTCGACGGCCTCGGCCTGCTCGGCTTCGAGAGCGTGTTGAACCGCGATTATCCGGTGGTGTTCGCCACGCTCTACATCTTCTCGCTGGTCGGCGTGGTGGTGAACCTGATCTCCGATCTGGCCTATACCTGGATCGATCCGCGCATCGACTTCGAGTCGCGGGAGGTTTGATTCGTGGACGCGCAAACGCCCATCCCGACGCCCGATGCCACGGCCGTGCCCCCCACGCGGCGCTGGATCAAAGTGTCGCCGCTGAACAAAAGGCGCTGGGAAAGCTTCAAGGCCAACCGGCGCGGCTACTGGGCGCTGTGGGTGTTCCTGGCGATGTTCTTCGTGTCGCTATTTGCCGAGTTCGTCGCCAACGACAAGCCGATTTATATTCACGTCAACGGCCAGTCCTTCTTCCCGGCGGTGGTGACCTATCCCGACACCGCCTTCGCCAAGGAGAAAGACCCGCTGCTGTTCGGCACTGCCGCCGATTACCGCGACGATTACCTGATGGGCCTGATCGAAAAGGAAAACGGTACGGTGATCTGGCCGCCGATCCGTTTTTCCTACGGCACGCAGGTCAGCAAGCCGCCGTCGCCGTTTCCGTCCAAGCCGACCTGGCTCCTGAACCAGAAAGACTGCGACTTCGCCGCCAAGAACAATTTCGCCAAATGCGGCGAGGTCGAGACCAATCTGCTCGGCACCGACGATGGCGGCCGCGACGTGGTGGCCCGCCTGATCTACGGCTTCCGCATTTCGGTGCTGTTCGGGCTGGCGCTGACGATTATATCGTCGGTGATCGGCATCGCCGCCGGCGCCGTGCAGGGCTATTTCGGCGGCTGGGTCGATTTGATCTTTCAGCGCGTCATCGAGATCTGGACCTCGATCCCGTCGCTGTATCTGCTGCTGATCATTTCGTCCGTTCTGGTGCCGGGTTTCTTCGTGCTGCTCGGCATATTGCTGCTGTTCTCCTGGGTGTCATTGGTCGGACTGGTGCGCGCCGAGTTCCTGCGTGGCCGTAACTTCGAATATATCCAGGCGGCGCGAGCGCTCGGCGTCTCGAACGGCACCATCATCTTCCGCCATTTGCTGCCGAATGCCATGGTGGCGACCATGACCTTCCTGCCGTTCATCCTGTCGTCGTCGGTGATGACGCTGACGGCTTTGGATTTCCTCGGCTTCGGCCTGCCGCCCGGTTCGCCGTCGCTCGGCGAATTGCTGTCGCAGGGCAAGGCCAATGTGCAGGCGCCGTGGCTCGGCCTGACCGGTTTCTTCTCCATCGCCATCATGCTGTCGCTGTTGATATTCATCGGCGAAGCGGTGCGCGACGCGTTCGACCCGAGGAAGACGTTCAGGTGAGCGATTTGTCGATGAGCAACCCCCTTCTCAGCGTCAAGGATCTCTCGGTCGCCTTCGGCGTCGGTTCGCGCGAGATATTGGCGGTCGACCGCGTCTCGTTCGACATCGCTAAGGGCGAGACCGTGGCTTTGGTCGGCGAATCGGGTTCGGGTAAATCGGTCACGGCGTTGTCGGTGATGAAGCTGCTGCCTTATCCGGCGGCGCATCACCCGTCCGGCTCGATCACATTCAAGGGCGAAGAACTGCTGACCATGCCGGAGAACGAGATCCGCAAGGTGCGCGGCAACGACATCACCATCATCTTCCAGGAGCCGATGACCTCGCTCAATCCGCTGCACACGATCGAGAAGCAGATTGGCGAGATTTTGCTGCTGCACAAGGGCATCACCGGCAAGGCGGCGCGCGCCCGCACCGTCGAACTGCTTGGCCAGGTCGGCATTCGCGATCCTGAAGGCCGCCTGCAAAGCTATCCGCACCAATTGTCCGGCGGCCAGCGCCAGCGCGTCATGATCGCCATGGCGCTCGCCAACGAGCCCGATCTCCTGATCGCCGACGAGCCGACCACGGCGCTCGACGTCACCGTGCAGGCGCAGATCCTCAAGCTCCTGAAGGAAATCCAGCAGCGGCTCGGCATGTCGATGCTGTTCATCACCCATGACCTCGGCATTGTCCGCAAGATCGCCGACAAGGTCTGCGTCATGCAACGCGGCAAGATCGTCGAGCAAGGGCCGGTCGAGCGCGTCTTCACCGCGCCGGAGCATGCTTACACCAAGGCTTTGCTTGCCGCCGAGCCGAAACCCGATCCGGCACCGCCGAAGCCGGACGCGCCGGTGGTCGTCTCGACGGACAATCTGAAAGTCTGGTTTCCGATCAAGCGCGGCGTGCTGCGAAAAGTCGTCGGTCACATCAAGGCGGTCGACGGCATCACCATCGACATCCGCAAGGGCGAGACGCTCGGTGTTGTCGGCGAATCCGGCTCCGGCAAGACCACGCTCGGCCTTGCCATCTTGAGGCTGATTTCGTCGGACGGGCCGGTGGTGTTCATGGGCGAGAGCATCCAGGGCCTTAAGTTCAAGGAGATGCGGCCGCACCGCCGCCAGATGCAGATCGTGTTCCAGGACCCTTATGGTTCGCTGTCGCCACGCATGTCGGTGTCCGACATCATCGAGGAAGGCCTCTGGGTGCATCACCCGAAGCTGACGCCCGAGGAGCGCGAGGCTCGCGTCATGGCGGCGCTGAACGACGTCGGCCTCGATACGACGACGCGCTTCCGCTATCCGCACGAATTTTCCGGCGGCCAGCGCCAGCGCATCGCGCTTGCCCGCGCTTTGGTGCTGGAGCCGACCTTTATCGTGCTCGACGAACCGACCTCGGCGCTCGACATGCTGATCCAGGCGCAGATGGTCGATCTTTTGCGCGACCTACAGAAGAAGCGCGACCTGACTTATCTGTTCATCTCGCACGATCTGCGCGTGGTCGCGGCCTTGGCGTCGCGGCTCCTGGTGCTGCGCAATGGCAAGATGGTGGAAGAGGGCGCCGCCGCCGAACTGTTCAAGAACCCGCAGAGCGATTACACGCGCGCGCTGTTCGCCGCTGCCTTCAACATCGAAGCCGCGACAGACGGCGTGGTGGCGCAGTAGCGTGAACACGCGTTTCTGACGCATTCGTGATTCGCAATGTGTCCCGCCGGCGGGCATGACGAGCGTTGCGCCGCCTCCTTGTCACACACACAAGCGAACACAATCATGCCGAGCTTCTTGCGTCTGATCGTTGCCACGTTCCTTCTGTGCGCGGGCACCTTGGTGTCCTTGGCGGATGTTGGCGAGTTTCCGATCAAGGCCGACGACGGCACGGTCATCGCCAATCACAGCGTGCCGGCGGAACTCGCCGGCCAGATCGAGAAGCTGCAGAACATCGTTGTCGCCGCCAATCCCAAGGGCAAGGTGACGCTCTATGAATTTTACGATCTCAATTGCCCGTATTGCCGCAAGGCGTCGGCCGATATCGACGAACTGGTGCGCGCCAAGGCGAACCTACGGCTGGTGCTGGTGCCGTTCCCGGTGCTCGGCATTCCATCGATTCTCGCGGCGCGTGTCGAATATGGCGTCAACAAAATTGCGTCGCCGCAGGACGCTTATAAATTCCATCGCACGGTCTATGCAGGCCGCGGCACCATCGAGGACAGCCGCGCGTTCGCGGCGGCGCAGGCCGTCGGTCTCGATGTCGTTGAAGTGCGCGCCAAGGCCAGCGAGGAGGCTTTCGCCAAGATCATGAAGGAACACCTGCGCGTCGGCGACGCGCTCGGCATTCAGGCGACGCCGGGCCTGGTCATTGGCGGCGTCGCCATTGTCGGTTATCCCGGCAAGGCCGCGCTCGCCAAGGTGATTGCTGCGGTCGAGAAGTGCGGCAAGGTGGTGTGTTGACCGCCGGCGTTACGCCGCCGCCAGCGACAACATCTTTCTTGCTTCCGCCACCGTCGCCGGGCGCCGTCCGTACTCCGCGCACATATCGGCGACGCGCTTGACCAAGGCCGCGTTCGACGGCGCCAGTTTACCGGTGCCGTCCCAGCGGATGTTGTCTTCCAGGCCGGTTCGGCAATGGCCGCCGGCTTCCAGGCTCCAGCGGTTCAGCGTGATCTGATCCTTGCCGATGCCGGCGCCGGTCCAGGTGGCGTCGGGCGCGAGGCGCTTCAAGGTCTTGACGTAGAAGTCGAAGGTTTCCTTGTCGACCGGCATGGCATTCTTCACGCCCATGACGAACTGCACATGCAGCGGCGCCTTGATCTTGCCTTCCTTCTGCATCTTGACCGCCTGGAAGATCATCGACAGGTCGAAGGCTTCGATCTCCGGCTTGACGTTGTGCACGATCATCTCGGAAGCCAGCCAGTCGACCAACTCCGGCGAATTCTCATAGACCCGGGTCGGGAAATTGCACGAGCCGGTCGACAGCGACGCCATGTCGGGTGCGAGCGGCAGCATGCCGCCGCGCTCGCGGCCGTTGCCTGAGCGGCCGCCGGTCGACAATTGGATGATCATGCCGGGGCAATGCTTCTTCAGGCCCTCGACCAGCCGGCCGAATTTCTCGGGGTCGGACGAGGTGGTGCCGTCATCGTTGCGGACGTGGCAATGCGCCAGGGTCGCGCCGGCCTCGAAAGACGCCTGCGTCGATTCGATCTGCTCCGGCACCGTGATCGGCACGGCCGGGTTGTCTTTCTTGGTCGGCACTGAGCCGGTAATCGCAACGGTGATGATGCAGGGCGTGGTCATGGTACTGGTCATTGGCGTTTCTCCGGTATTTTTTTTCTCTTATAGCCTTTTTACGCCGGTCACGTCGCTGCCGGCACGCTTGATGCGCGTCACGGCGTCAGCGACCGGCTCCTTCACTACCATCATGTGATGGGCGTTGGCGTGCAGCAATGTCGTGGCGTCGCTGGCGATGCCGACATGGCCTTTCCAGAACACCAGATCGCCGCGGCGTAAATCGGTGAGTGACTTCGGCTGGCCGAGCGCGCTTTCTTGCATATCGGTATCGCGCGGGCAGGTGAGGCCGGCGGTTTGCAGCGCGATCTGCACCAGCCCTGAGCAATCGATGCCGAGCGACGTCTTGCCGCCCCACAAATAGGGCACGCCGAGAAATCTCTCGGCAATCGCGACGAAGTCCGGCGCGCGCCTGGGCAACGGCGCGACATGCGCCAGCGGATAATGCCAGTTGAAAGCGTCGAGCGCGAAGCGCTCGGTTTCGCGCACGATCTCGATCCTGGCGCCCATAGGCAGCGCGATCATTGGCGGCAATTTGATGTCGGGACCGGGAAAACCAAAGGTGCGCGGCACGCAGACGCGGTGCGTCGGTAGCGGTCGGATAGGGTCGAGCGCATTGGCCGACAGATAACCGACATAGCCATCGCTCTCCAGCTGGCCCCAGGCCCAGCCTTCGTCGCTGATTTCATACACCGTGACGCGATCGCCCTTGAGCGCCTGCGTATCGAGCGCGGCTTCATGCGCCGGTTCGCGCCGCAGGTCGGCGATCGGCTCGATCACTTCGTGCACCGTGCCGTCAACGAACTGCGCCGCCTCGACCTGGCCTTGCAAATGGCGGGCGGCAATGTCGCGGCGGTACGGATTGAGGCGCGGGTCGAGGGGCATGAACTTACGAATACCGCGCGCACAGCAGCGCATACAGCGCCCGCGCGGTCTGGCATTCGCCGCCTTCCGGGCGGCCTGGCTTGGCCGCGTTGGTCCAGGCGAAAATGTCGAAATGCACCCAGCTTGGCGCGGTGACGAATTTCTTCAGGAACAGAGCCGCGGTGATGGCGCCGCCCAGGCCGCCGGTCGAGACATTGTTGGTGTCGGACACTTTTGAATCGAGGAGCTTCTCGTAAGGCTGCCACAGCGGCAGCCGCCACACCGGATCGTTCTCGGTCAGGCCCGTTTTTGCCACGTCGGCGGCCAGCGCATCGTCGTCGGTAAACATCGCCGGCAGTTCGGGACCGAGCGCGACACGCGCCGCGCCGGTCAGCGTGGCGAAGTCGGCGATGAAGTCGGGCTTGTCGTCGTCGGCCAGCGCCAGCGCATCGGCCAGCACCAACCGGCCTTCGGCATCGGTATTGCCGATCTCGACGGTGATGCCCTTGCGCGACGTGTAGATGTCGCGCGGCCGGAAGCTGGTGCCGGATGTGGAATTCTCAACCGCGGGGATCAGCACGCGCAGCCGCACCTTCAGTTTGCGCGACATGATCATGTGTGCCAGCGCAATCGACGTCGCCGCGCCGCCCATGTCCTTTTTCATGTTGAGCATTCCGCTCGACGGCTTGATGTCGAGACCGCCGGTGTCGAAGCAGACGCCCTTGCCGACCAGGGTCACTTTCGGATCGGCTTCGTTGCCCCAGGTGAGATCAATGAGGCGGGGGCTGCGCGGCGAGCCCATGCCGACCGCGTGGATCAGCGGAAAGTCCTTCGCCAGCTTCTCGCCGGCGGTGACATCGACCTTGGCGCCATGCACCGTGCCAAGCGCGCGCACCGCTTCTTCGAGTTGATCCGGACCCATGTCGTTCGACGGTGTGTTGATCAGGTCGCGCGCCAGGCCGACGCCTTCGGCGATGCGGCTGAGGTCCTCGCCGTCGACGCCTTCCGGCACGTTCAGCCGCACATTCACCGGCTCGGCCTTGCGGTAGCGGGTGAACTGATAGGCGCCGATCGCAAAGGCCAATGCCGCCAGCCGGGCGTCGTGCGGCGCGTTGGCAAAGCGATAGATGCCGGCCGGCAGCATGTTGACCAGTTGCCCCGGCCGGAACGGATCGATCGCGCCGCCGGGCGCTTCTATGCCGAACAGAACGCCGGCTAGCTTGCCGTCGAGTTTCTGCAACAGCAGCAATTTGCCGGGCTTCGGCTCGAAGCCGGCCGCGGCGGCATAAGTGCGTTCGCGGTCGCCGAAGGCTTGCAGGACGGTGTCGGCATTGCCGGCGTGGACGAACCAGATGGGGGTGCCGCGCCCTTCGGAAGCAGCGGCGAATTGCGGGTGCATGGGGGCTCCGGCGGTGAGGCGAACTTTATCCAAAGCCCACCCATATTTCATCGCCGCCGCCGGGGCAAACCCGCCGGAAACAGGGCGCTTTAGGCGCCAATCTACAAGTTAACCACTCGTTAGGGTTAACGTTTTATTGCTCGGATATGCCGCTGGAAACCCGTCCCCTGGAATCCTCCCGCGCCGCCCGCCTTCTGGCGTCCGCCGCCGTCGCCGCCGTGCTGGTGCTGTCGGTTGCTGGCTGCAAGACGACCAGCGACGACGTCACAGGCTCAATCGGCAGCAGCGCGCCGCGCAGCGAGGCTGAATGGCGGCGCTCGCTTGAGGTATACGGTGCCCGCTACCGCGCCAATCCGGACGACGCCGAGGCGGCCATTGCCTATGCCCGCGGCCTGCGCGCCACCGACCAGCGCGCCCAGGCGGTTGCCGTGCTCGAGCAGGCTTCCATTCGCAATTCCAGCAACATGACGCTGCTCGGTGCTTACGGTCGGGCGCTGGCCGAAGCCGGCGATCTTAATCAGGCCTTCGATGTTCTCACCCGCGCGCATACCCCGGATAATCCGGACTGGCGCGTGCTCAACGCGCAGGGCGCGGTGCTCGACCAGCTTGGCCGCCACAACGAGGCGCAGAAATATTATTCGTCGGCGCTCAAGATCGCCCCCGACGAGCCGTCGGTCCTGTCGAATCTCGGCCTGTCCTATGTGCTGATGAAGGACCTCAAGCGCGCCGAAGTGACGTTGCGGCGTGCGTTGGCGCAACCCAATGCCGACCCGAAGGTGCGGCAGAACCTGGCGCTGGTCGTCGGCCTGCGCGGCAAGTTCGACGACGCCGAAAGAATCGCACGCGAAGGCGTGCCGGCGAACGAAGCCGCCGCCAATGTCGAATACTTGCGCGAGATGCTGGCGCAGCAGAAAGACTGGAAGAAAAAGGGCGGCCGCGCCTTCGTGCCGCGGCCTAATCCGGGCGGCTGAGCTTACTGAATCGCCATGACCTTGATCACGGCCGGTCCGAGAATCACCACGAACAGCACCGGCAGGAAGAACAGGATCATCGGCACCGTCAGCTTCGGCGGCAGGCCCGCGGCTTTCTTCTCGGCTTCCGACATGCGCATGTCGCGGTTTTCCTGCGCCATCACCCGCAGCATGCTGCCGAGCGGCGTGCCGTATTTCTCGGCCTGGGTCAGCGCCATGCAGACCGACTTGACGCCCTCGAGATCGGTGCGCTTGGCCAGATTGTCATAGGCCTGGCGGCGATCCGGCAGATACGACAGTTCGGCGGTGGTCAGCGTCAGTTCCTCGGCAAGCGCCACCGATTGCGACCCGACTTCGTCGCCGACCTTCTTCAGCGCCGCTTCGATCGACATGCCGGATTCGACGCAGATCAGCAGCAGATCGAGCGTGTCGGGAAAGGCCCGCTTGATCGACACCTGGCGCTTCTGGATTTTGCTCTTCAGCAGCATCCACGGCAGGTGCATGCCGATATAGGCGGCGCCGATGCACAGGCCGATCTTTACCGACGCCGGCTGGTTGAAATCGAGCACGACGAAAAGGTAGAACGCCGCGGTCACGAAGGCGACGATCGGCGTCACCATGCGGAAAAACAGATAGGTGACGTAGGGCGCCTGGCCGCGATAGCCGGCCTGCACCAGCTTGAGCCGGGCCTCTTCCTGGCCGACCCATTTGCTCAGATTGAAGCCTTCGACGATCTTGTTGATGTATTGCTTGGGCGACTCGCGCAGCGAGATCTTCTGCTTGCCCTGCGCCAGGCGCTCGCGCTCGCGGGCGCGGATTTTCTCGCGCTCGACCGCCACCGCCTTCATGCGCTTGTTGAGCGGGTCGGCGAATACGATCGGCATGGCGAAGGTCAATACCGTCGCGGCCGCGGCGACGGCGGCAAAGATCACCATTAGCGACTGGGGATTGAGAAAACCGTTGATATAATTCAGCATCGATTTGTCTTTGCCGGTTCACTAGAAGTCGAAATTAATCATCTTCTTCATCACCAGAACGCCGCACGACATCCACATGGCGGAGCCGGCGAGCATGATGTGGCCCATCGGTTCGGTGAACAGCAGGCTGATGTATTGCGGGCTCGAGATCCAGACCAGGGTCATCACGCAAATCGGCAGCGCGCCGATGATCGAAGCGGAGGCTTTAGCTTCCTGCGACATCGCCTGGATCTTGCCCTTCATTTTTTTGCGGTCGCGGAGCACGCGCGACAGATTGCCGAGCGCTTCGGCAAGATTGCCGCCGGCCCGCTGCTGAATGGCGATGACGATGCCGAAGAAGTTCGCCTCAGGCAGCGGCATGCGCTCGTACAGCTTGCCGCAGGCTTCGCCAAGCGGAATGCCGATCGCCTGGGTCTCGACGATGGAGCGAAATTCGGATTTGACGGGTTCGGGCGCTTCGGCGCTGATCATTTTCAAGCAATCGAGCAACGGCAGGCCGGCCTTGACGCCGCGCACGACGACGTCGACGGCGTCCGGAAAAGCGTTGAGGAATTTGGCCTCGCGACGCTTCTTGAAGAACGACAGCAGCCAGCGCGGCAGGCCGAAGGCGCCGGCAAAGCCGAGCGTGGCCGCGACCGGCAGGCCGACCTGGCCGATCAGGCCGGCGACGAACATGACGATGCCGACGATGGCCGAAACGATGAAGTAGGTCTGCTTCGACCAGGTCAGGCCCGATTGCGCGATGCGCACCGACAGCGGCGGGCTCTTGGTCTTCTTGTGCCGTTCCTCGACCTCTTTCAGCGTACTTTCGACGACGTCGCGGCGCGAGCGCTCCTTGCCGCGCGAAACGCGCGCTGCGGGCTCGGCCCGCGCCACGCTGGCGACGCGCTTTTCCGCTTTGCGTTCACCCGACAGGATCGGATAGACGAAAACATAGACCAGACCGCCGACGGCGGTGGCCGCGAGGAAGAAGACCGCAAGTGAATCCATGGCTCCCTCCGGTCAGTTGTTCATCGGGTCGTTGATGGATTCGGCGGCGTCGAGCGCGGCGGCGAGACGCTTTTCCTCGCCGTAATAGCGGGCGCGATCCCAGAAGCGCGGGCGGCCGATGCCGGTCGATTTGTGGCGGCCGATAATGTTGCCCTGCGCGTCTTCGCCGGTCATGTCGTAGACGAACAGGTCCTGCGTGATGATGACTTCGCCTTCCATGCCCATCACCTCGGTGATGTGGGTGATGCGGCGCGAGCCGTCGCGCAGGCGGGCCGCCTGGATGACGACGTCGACCGAGCCGGTGATCATTTCGCGGATGGTCTTTGACGGCAGCGAGAAGCCGCCCATGGTGATCATCGATTCGAGACGCGACAGGCCTTCGCGCGGCGTATTGGCGTGCAGCGTGCCCATCGAGCCGTCATGACCGGTGTTCATGGCTTGCAGCAAATCGAATGCTTCCGGTCCGCGGACTTCGCCGACGATGATGCGTTCCGGGCGCATACGCAGGCAGTTCTTGACCAGGTCGCGCATGGTGACCTGGCCTTCGCCTTCGAGATTGGGCGGGCGCGTTTCCAGGCGCACCACATGAGGCTGCTGCAGTTGCAATTCGGCGGCGTCTTCGCAGGTGATGACGCGCTCGTCGTCGTCGATGAATTGCGTCAGGCAATTCAGCAGCGTGGTCTTGCCGGAGCCGGTGCCGCCTGAGATCAGGCAGTTCACGCGGCAGCGGCCGATGATACGCAGCACCTCGGCGCCCTGTTCGGTAATGGTGCCGAACTTGACCAGCTGATCGAGCGTCAGCTTGTCTTTCTTGAACTTACGAATGGTGAGCGCCGGGCCGTCGATGGCCAGCGGCGGCACGATGGCGTTGACGCGTGAGCCATCCGGCAGACGCGCGTCGCAGATCGGCGAGCTTTCGTCGACGCGGCGGCCGATCTGGCTGACGATGCGCTGGCAGATATTCAGCAGTTGCTGATTGTCGCGGAAGCGGATGCCGGTGCGCTGGATCTTGCCCTTGACTTCGATGTAGACCGTGCCGGAGCCGTTGACCATGATGTCGGAGATGTCGTCGCGCGACAGCAGCGGCTCGAGCGGACCGAAGCCGAGCACGTCGTTGCAGATGTCGTCGAGCAGTTCTTCCTGCTCGGAAATCGACATCACGATGTTCTTGATCGAGATGATCTCGTTGACGATGTCGCGGATTTCCTCGCGCGCCGAATCGGCGTCGAGACGCGCCAGTTGCGCCAGATCGATGGCCTCGATCAGCGCGCCAAAGATCGTGCTCTTGGTGGTGTAATAGGCTTCAGAGCGCCGCGAATCGACCGAGGTCGGCACCAGAGTGTGCGCTGAAGGCGCGCGCGTCGGTGCCGGCGCCGGCACCAGCGGCGCGCCGAGGCCGTCGGACGGAAACGGCGTGCGGCCGGTTTCCATCGCAGCACCCGTAGTCGACTTCTGCGGCTCGGCTACAGGCGCCACGGGCGCGGCAGCAGGCGCCGCCGCCGCATGGGCGACCGGCGCGGGGCTGCGCGCTTCATTGGCTCCGCTACGCTTTCCGAACAAGGCAAATCACTCCAAACAATTCTCGAGACGTCTTCGGGCCGAAGGCGTCTTATCGTTTCATCAGATTCGACAGCAGCGGCGACAGCAATCCGGTGCGTGTACGCTTGGCTTCGGCGCGTCCGGTCAGCACTTGAGCCATCTGGCGGAACATGTCCGCCGTCTTATGGCTCGACGACACCTCGGCGATCATCTGGCCGTTATTGGCGGCGGTGCCGAACAATTGCGGCTCGAACGGGATGATGACCAAAGGCTCGTCTTCCAAAGCCTTGGCGAAGTCGCCCGGCGCGATTTCCGGGCGCTTCGGCACGCCAACCTGGTTGAGGCAGTAATGCGGGCGATGATCGTTCGGCCGCGCCGCGCGCAGCAGGTCGACCATGTTCTTGGCGTTGCGCAGATTGGCGAGATCGGGCCCTGCGACGACGAGAATTTCGTCGGCGCTGACCAGCAGCCGCTTGGTCCAGCCCGACCACAGATGCGGCACGTCGAGCACGACGCAGGGAATCGACGAGCGCATCGAATCGAGAATGGAATCGAAAGCCTCGGGTCCGAAATCGTAGACGCGGTCCAAAGTCGCCGGCGCCGCCAGCAGGCTGAGATGATCGGTGCATTTCGACAGCAGCCGGTCGATGAAGGCGGTGTCGATGCGGTCCGGCGAGAACACCGCGTCGGCGATGCCCTGCGGCGGATCCTGGTTGTAGTCGAGACCGGCGGTGCCGAAGGCGAGATCGAGATCGGTAACGACCGAATCGAGCGCCAGGTCGCGGGCGATCGCCCAGCCGATATTGTGCGCCACAGTGGACGCGCCGACGCCGCCTTTGGCGCCGACCACCGCGATGATGCGGCCGACCGGCTTGGCTTCGGGCGACGAGAACAGCCCGCACACGGAGCGTACGATGTCGAGGGTGCCGACCGGCGCGATCAGGTAGTCGCTGACGCCGCGCCGCGTCAGTTCGCGGTACAATGTCACGTCGTTGATGCGGCCGACCACGATGACGCGGGTGCCGGCGTCGCAGACTTCGGCGAGCTGGTCGAGCCGGCCGAGAATGGAATCGCCGCGGGCTTCCGCCTCGATCAGGATCACGTTCGGCGTCGGCGCGCTACGATAGGCCTCGACGGCGGCGGTGGCGCCGCCCATCTGGATCTTGACATGCGCCTTGCCGAGCCGGCGGTCCTCGCCGGCCGACTGCACGGCGGCGGCGGTTTCGACCGTTTCGCAAAACGCCTGCACCGAGACGCGCGGCGCCGGCGCGATATGTTCTTCCGGTGCGACGGCTTCCGCCGCCGGCATCGGCTCATCCTGCGCGACTGCGACCTGACTGGCGTGCTTGATCATTTACCGATGCCGCTGATTTTGCTGGTGTCGAAGGCCGGCGCGCCGGCGCCGGACGGGTTCTCGCCCTTGCGATATTTGTCCATCGCGATCGAGCGGCGCGCGGTATAGGCCGGCGTTTCGCCGCGCGGCTGCACCAGGTCGGCCGGATTGTCGATCATCGCGGCCATGTTGCGCTGATAGGCGCAGCCGAGATTGTGGTACGGTCGGTTGGCCTGATAGCTGGCGTCCTGGCCGGGGCCCAGATTTTCCGGCCACTGGCCGCACGGTCCCGCTTCCGCAACCATCCGGGTGTAATTGATCTTGATGCTGACCAGCGAGGTCGGCGGCGGCCTGTAATTGCGCACATAGACGGCGTTGCGCGGCACGCCGGAGGCGGCGAGGATCGAATGAACCTCGCGCATCGAATCGTTGGCGGCATGCTCGGTCGGCCCGCCCTTCGGCACGTCGATGACGATGCCGCTGGTCGCTTCGCGCTTCCACAATTGCGCGAACGACAGCACGTCGGCGCGCTGCGCCGGATTGAGTCCGCCGCGATTGCGGCCGAGGAAGATTTCGACGCGCCGGTCGCCTTCCTTCAAGGTGATCGGATGGCGCTCGCGGTAATCATGCGCGTAAGCCTGCTGGGCGGTCTGCGATTGATAGCAGCCCGAGAGCAGTCCGGCGAGGCAACCGGCCGCGACCAGGCGCAAAGCGGCGCGGCCGCGCCGTCCTGCCATCGCTGTGTAGATTGCTGTCATCGAACCGTCTCCGCCGCTCAATCGAGGATGAAACCGTATTTGCCGCGCTGGTTTGAACCGGGGATCGGTTCGGGTTTGGTGGCATTGCTGCCGTAGATGCGATTGAGGCGGCCGAGCAGCGCCGAACCCGGATCGCTGGCATCGGCAAAGCCGTCATCGGGCCGCGACAATTGCTTGGCAGCGACCGCGTGCACCATGTAGGGCGTCACGATGACGACCAGTTCGGTCTGGTTGTTGATGTAGTCGCGGCTCTTGAACAGCGCGCCGAGAATCGGCAACTGCATCAGGCCGGGCACGCCGTTGATCTGCGACTTGGTTTTTTCCTGGATCATGCCGGCCAGCGCCAGCGAGCCGCCCGAGGGAATTTCCACGGTGGTTTCGGCGCGCCGCGTCGAGATCGAGGGGATGGTCAGAGTCTGCGTCGAGCCGGGGACGGCCAGCGTCAGCGCGTTGTCGGTCGACAGGTCGGATACTTCCGTCATCACCCGCAGGCTGATGCGGCCTTCCGTCAACACGACCGGCGTGAACACCAGGCTGACGCCGAATTTCTTGAAATCGACTTGCGCCTGACAGACCGGCGGCGACTTGGTGGTGTCGCAGGACAGCCCGTTGGGAATAGGGAATTCGCCGCCGGCGACGAAGGTCGCGGTCTCGCCGGAAATAGCGGTCAGGTTCGGTTCGGCCAAGGTGCGCAGCACACCGGCGCGGTCCATCGCGCGCAATGTCGCGGTGACGCCTTTGAGGTTTCCAGACAGCGCGCTGTTGCTCAGCGTCTGGCCGGTGGCGGAGAAGGCGTTCTGGCTGTTTAGATTGACGACCGAGGAGCCGTATTGAAGGCTGCCGGACAGATCGATGCCGAGCTGCTTGATGACGTCGCGGCGGATTTCGGCGACCGTCACCTTGAGCATGACCTGATCGCGGCCGCGCACGGCGATACCGTTGACGACCTTGGCGGTGTCGCCGACCAGCCGCGAGGCCAGATCGAAGGCCTGCTGCGCTTCGGCGGCGCTGGAGGCGGAGCCGGTGAGCATCACGCCGTCATTGACGCCTTCGATACGGATGTCGGCGTCCGGCATGGATTGCCTGAGCGCGGCGCGCAGGCCGTTGAGGTCGCGCGTCACTGCGATATCGAAGCCGGCAATCTGCTTGCCGTTGGCGTCGAAGAAGAAAATGTTGGTCTGGCCGATCTTGACGCCGATCATGTAGACGCGGCGCGACGAGCGCACCACGGCATTGGCGATGGTCGGATCGGCGACCAGCACATCCTTGATGTCGGCGGGCAGGTCGATGGCGACCGATTTGCCGATGCCGAGCGGCACGAAGCGCGACGTCGCCTCGCTGGCGGCGACCTGAATGACCTGCGTCGGGGACGGATCGGCGGCACGCGCGATGTGCATCGTCGCCAGCGAAACGCCGGCGATCGCTGCGGCCATCGCTCCGCCGATCACTGTACTTTTGGCAAATGCCTTGGCCAGTCCTGTTACTTCGGCCATGTCTGTTACGTCCCCAACTCAATTACGTCCCGATGCCTCTTGGATCCCCGGAGAAAGCTCACCGGGGCGTCGTCATGGTGCCGACGCCGAAACGAACGATGTTGACGCCGCCGCGGCGCGTGTCTTCGGTTTCGTCGGCCTTCTGCGAGGCGTCGGTGATGCTGCGCAGCGCCAGGCTGATCTGGCCCTGCGACTGTCCTTGCGACAGCAACTCGGCCTGCGGCTGGCTCAGTTCGAGCGTGGCGGTCGAGCCGCTCATGACCTTCTGGCCGCCTTTTTCCTCGATGTTCTGGTCGATCGCCAGCACGCGGATATTGCTGAGAATGGTTTCGCTCGGCGAAGCGCCGCTGCGGTCGCCGTCGCGGCGCGTCAGGATGACGTCGACCCGGTCATTGGGCAGGATGAAGCCGGCAGCGCCGGTCTCCGGGCGAATCAAGGTTGAGACGGCGCGCATGCCGGTCGGCAGGATCGCGGCCATGAAGCCGGAGCCCTTGGCGTTCACCAGCTTCTGTTCGCGGATCGGTTCGCCGGCGACGAAAGGCACGCGCTCGATCTGACCGGAAAGATTTTCGATCGCGCCGGGGCGGTAGGGCTTGCGAATGAAGTTGCCGGTGGCGGCGCTGGCCGGCCATGCCTGCCATTGAATCTCGTTGGGCGACAAAGTGAAGCCCATGGGAATGTCGGATCGTGCCACCAGGATATCGATGGTTTCGGGGGCGGCCGGCGCGGCGACCTCGGTCTCCGGGGGCTTCTCCGAACGGCCGGCCAACATCGCAGCAATGCCACCGGCACCGATGGCGACCGTCAGAACGACTAGACGCGCGGCTTTCATACGCTCACTCTCACCGACAGAGTGGCCGGATTGGCCACCTAATCCACATGGCGACCGAGGCGGTCGCTTACACGGGATTTGACCAGCTAAAGGTCAAGGCATGGTTAAGGAGCGGTGACTAAATCGAGTTAATATTGTGTTGCGGCGGTGCTTTACGCGGCGCGCACAATCATAGTCCGGCCATCCATCCAGTCTTCGGATAAATGATGAGCGCCGCGGCGGCGAGCGCGATGCCGTAAGGAATGCCGCCGTCGCTTTCATGCAAACGCATGATCCATGGCTGCCGCGCCATCGCCGCCGGCAGCGGCAATTTGCGGAACTGGAGCAACGCCAACGTCAGCACGCCGCCGAACAACGAGGCGTAGGTCACATAGTCGAGCAGATGGTCGAAGCCGAACCATAGCGCGGTGGCCGCCGCCAGCTTGGCGTCGCCGCCGCCGATCCAGCCGCGCGTGAAGAAGCCGAACGTCACGACCAGCACCAGCGCGCCGGCGGCGAGATGCAGCCCGACCGCGGGCAGGCTCATGCCGGTCACGATCGCCAGCAGCGCGAAGCCGCCGGCCAGCGCCAGCGACAGCCGGTTTGAGATCGTCATGGTGAAAAGGTCGCTCGAGGCGGCGAAAGCCATCAGCGCCGGGAACAACAGCAGCCGGATCGTGTCGGTGAGCGTCATGGCTTTTCCTTCGGCGCGCGGTTTGCCGCCCGCATTTACGCGCAGGATAGTTGCCGATCGGTTAGCGGCGTCGCACACAAAGGCCTCTCGCGTCGCGCAAGGGCTCCTCGGTGCATGGCTGTTCTGCCGCGCGAATCGGCACTGCACCGCATGACCTTCATCGCTTCTTAACCAGGCGGCGCGATACCGGACGGGTCGGATTTCGCCATCGGTAGGCTATGAAACATGCTCGCTGAATTCGTTTCCGTCTTCCAGGTCGCCGGACAAACGATTCTCAAAATCATTCCGATCACGATCGCCATGGGCATCGTGTTCGCGGTGCTGACGCACTGGTCGGCGTGCAATCCGGGCAGCCCGTGGTGGCGCAAGCGCGAGATCGTGACGGATGTGCTGTACTGGTTCGTCATCCCGACGGTGGCGCGCTTCGTGCGCATCGGCCTGATGGCGATGGGTGCCGCCTATATCTACGGCATTCACGGCGCCGACGACCTGATCGCGTTTTTCGACGACGGCTTCGGTCCGCTCGCGCAGTTGCCGCTGTGGGCGCAGGGCCTGGTTTTCCTCGTCGTTTCCGACTTCCTGCTGTACTGGTTCCACCGGCTCTATCACGGCGCCAAAATGTGGAAGTATCACGCCATCCACCATTCCTCGACGGAGGTAGACTGGATTTCGGCGGCGCGGTTCCACCCGATCAACATTCTATTCGGCACCGTCATCGTCGATGTCGCGCTGCTGCTGGCCGGCATCTCGCCGAACGTGATGCTGTGGGTTGGCCCGTTCACCACCGCGTCCTCGGCCTTCGTGCATGCCAACCTGAACTGGACTTTGGGGCCTTTCAAATATGTGATGGCCGGCCCGGTGTTTCATCGCTGGCATCACACCGCCGCCGACCGCGGCGGTTCGAGCAACTTCGCCGGCACGTTCCCGATCTGGGACCTGATGTTCGGCACCTGGTACATGCCGAAGGGCGAATTGCCGGACGCCTACGGTGTCGATGACAAGGAATTCCCGGAGAGCTTTGGCGGCCAGATGCTCTATCCGTTCCGCCAATAGGCGGATGGTCGCCCATCCTTCGAGACTCGCACTTCGTGCGCACCTCAGGATGAGGCTGAGAGCGCATCTTTACGATTCCTTTACCAATTCCAATCGCACTTCGTTCACCAATTTGCAGTCAACTGAGGGCCTGTCGAGGTTCCCCGGCGTGTATGGTCGCGGGTTTCGTTGCGTTAAGCGTGGAGAGTGCAATGTCGGCCGTGTTCGGGCGTCGCAGCCGGTTATTGGGTGCTTTGGTGGCGGTGCTTTTATGCGCAGCGCCGGCGCAGGCCGACACCGTCAATGTCTCGGTCGACGAAGCGCGCATCATGAAGATGTCCGACCGCGTCGCCACCATCATCATCGGCAACCCGTTGATCGCCGACGCCGCGCTGCAAAGCGGCGGCGTCCTGGTGCTGACCGGCAAGGGCTTCGGCTCAACCAACATGCTGGCGCTCGACCGCGCCGGCAAAGTGGTGATGGACACGCAGATCCAGGTGATCGGGCCGGGCAGCAGCGATCTGGTCGTGGTCTATAAAGGCATCGAACGCGAATCCTATAGCTGCGCACCGGAGTGCGAACGCCGGCTGACGCTTGGCGACTCGGCGCCTTATTTCGGCTCGATCCTGTCGCAGTCCGGCAGCCGCACCGTAAGCGCGCCGGGCGGAGCGGCGCCGGCGGCCCGCTGAGCCGATTTCAGTTTAAGGCGCGTCGATACGGTTAGCGGCCGCTTAACGTGGCCGTTGCGTTTGTCGGTAATCCGCGCAGGAAACTTAAAGGTCGCCTTTGATATAAAAGATGCAGTGAAATTGTCGTTTCTGACGCATCGGGACAGCGTTCATGCTTGAAACAATCCAGATGTCGACTGCGCAGGTTCGGCGAAGGTTGCTGCGATCACGGTTGCTCCGCCGCTTCGTGCGGCATGAGGATGGCAGCTCCGCGGTCGAGTTTTCGCTGATCGCCGCGCCGTTTCTGGCGCTCTTGTTCGCCATCATCGAAACCGCGCTGGTGTTTTTCGCCGGCCAGACTTTGGAAGCGGCCGCCGCCGACTCGGCGCGCCTGATCATGACCGGCGAGGCGCAATCGAAAGGCTTCAGCCAGTCCGATTTCAAGACCCAGGTGTGCAACCGCATCTTCGGATTGTTCGATTGCGCCGGCGGTCTTTATGTCGACGTCAAGAGCTATTCGAGCTTCACCTCGATCTCGACGGCGTCGCCGGTCGTCAACGGGACTTTCAACACGTCGATGAGCTACAGCCCCGGTACCGTCGGCGATATCGTCGTCGTCTCGCTGTACTATCAGTGGCCGGTTATCGTTCCGAATCTTGGCAATGACCTGAGCAATCTCAGCGGCAACAAGCGCCTGCTGGCGGCGACGTCGGTGTTCCGCGTCGAGCCCTACAAGTGAGCGATCAGGCCATGACCCGAACGGTTTGCACATCCGGTTTTCTGCGCCGTTTCGCGCGCGACAGGCGCGGCGTCTCCGCTGTCGAATTCGCGCTGGTCGCGCCGGTGATGATCGGGCTTTATTTCGGCGTCGTCGAAGTGTCGGACGGCGTCAGCGCCGGCCGCAAGCTCAGCCTGACGACGGCGACTTTGGCGAACCTGTCGTCGCAAGTGGCGACCATTTCCAGTTCCGACATGACCAACATTCTCGATGCGTCGAGCGCGGTTATTGCGCCTTATGACAAGAGCAAGCTGAAGGTCACCATCTCCTGCATCAGCATCAACGCCAGCAAGGTGGCGACGGTGAAGTGGAGCGTTACCCGCAACGGCGCTGCCAAATCCGGCACCGTGACGCTGCCGGCGGCGCTGGCTGTGGCCTCAACGCAGATCATTCTGGCTGAGGCTTCGTACAGCTACACGCCGATCGTCGGCCACAACATCACCGGCACGATCAACCTGTCCGATCAGATGTACATGAGCCCGCGCGTCACCGCGCCGACTTACGACACGACGACCTGCACTTAAGGCTACCGTGCGTCCGAAATCGGCAGCGCCGTGGTCGACTTGATCCGCTCCATGGCGAAGCGCGACGTCACGTTTTTCAGCGGCACGGTGGCGATCAGCTTCTTGTAGAACGTGTCGTAGCTTTGCATGTCGTGCACGACGACGCGCAGCACGTAATCGACATCGCCCGCCATGCGGTAGAATTCCATCACCTCCGGCATGGCGTTGACGACCTCGGCAAATTTCGACAGCCATTCCTGCGAATGATCGCCGGTCTCGACCGAGACGAATACGGTGATGCCGAGCCCGACCTTTTCCGGATCGATCAGCGCGACGCGGCGGGTGATGACGCCGTCGGCTTCCAGCCGCTGCAAGCGCTTCCAGCACGGCGTCGAGGACAGGCCGACGCGGTTGCCGATTTCGGCGACCGAGAGCGAGGCGTCCTGCTGCACCACGGCCAGGATCTTGCGGTCGATGGCGTCCATTCTCCAATCCTCTTCAGATTTAGGACCGCTATCTACGGCGGCCTTGGTATTTAGAATAAAATTC
Source organism: Rhizobium sp. Q54 (assembly GCA_945870035.1). Taxonomy (GTDB): domain Bacteria; phylum Pseudomonadota; class Alphaproteobacteria; order Rhizobiales; family Xanthobacteraceae; genus Pseudolabrys. Next base: position 51,951 of record CAMBQQ010000003.1, read on the forward strand.
TTATTTCTCGCTGCCATCTGTCTTTATAGAGAAAAATATTCTATTTCAAGAGCAATCTGACGCGCCCTAGGGCGCTTTGTGCCAACCGGATCCGTGCCATGAGAATTTTCGCCTCCTTGTTCGCCCGCCGCACCCGAGCCGCTGCCCTGGCGGCGATGATGACGCTTGGCGCGACCTTCACCGCCTCCGCCGCTCCTGCCGCCGATGTGACGCCTTTGGTCAGTGTCGAATGGCTCAAGAGCAAACTGAACGACAAGGATGTCGTCGTGCTCGACATTCGCTCCGCCATCGATGGCGGCGGCGCCAAAGCCTTCACCGAAGCCCACATCCCCGGCAGTGTGCATTCGGACTACGACAAGGCCGGCTGGCGCGTGACGCGCAACAACGTGCCGTTCATGCTGCCGACGCCTGCCGAACTGGAAAAGCTGATCGGCGATCTTGGCATCGACGAAGAAAAGCATGTCGTCGTCGTTCCGGCTGGCGTCAACTTCACCGATTTCGGCTCTGCGGCGCGTACCTATTGGACGCTCAAGGTCGTCGGCCTGAAGAACGTGTCGATCCTCGATGGCGGCGTCGCCGCCTGGCGCGCGGCCGGCCTGCCGGTCGAGAGCGGCGAGAACAAGCCGTCGGCGACGATCTTCACCGCCGACATCAACAAGAACCTGATCGCGCTGGGCGCCGACGTCGAGGCGCTTGAAGCGAAGGGTGGCGCCACTTTGATCGACGCGCGCCCGGCCTCGTTCTTCCTCGGCAAGGAGAAGGCGCCGAACGCCGCCGCCTATGGCCATATTCCCGGCTCGGTCAATGTCGACAGCGCGGGTTACTACGACGCCAAGACCAACAAATTGAAGCCGAAGGCCGAACTGGCGGCGTTGTCGGCGCATGTGCCGGCCGGTCCTGCGGTGAGCTACTGCAACACCGGTCACTGGGCCGCCACCGATTGGTTCGTGCTGCACGAACTGCTCGGCCGCGAGGACGTGCGTCTCTATGACGGCTCGATGGCCGAATGGACCGCCAATGCCAATCGTCCGGTTGAATCGACGCGCACGAAGTGGGATGACTTGAAAAAGGCGCTCGGTCTGGGGTCTTGATCGAGTTTCTCCGTCACCCTGAGGTGCTCGGCCGCAAGGCCGAGCCATCGCAAGTCGGCTGTAGCCGACTTGCGCAATTTTAAGTCGGATGTCAGGTAGACCTGACATCCGGGGGCGACGGCCCAAGCGCTGCCATGTACGGGCCGTTCATCCTTCGAGGCTCGCGCTTTGCGCTCGCACCTCAGGATGACGGTGATAGAAGGTCATCTATGTCCACAACGACAGTTTCTGCTTCGGTCTCGACATCTCCCCGCATCGACACCCTGTTCCTCGGTGCGGCGGTGCTCGCGACGGCCATCCTGGTCGCGCTGGTCCTGCTCGACGGCCAGACCGCCTCGGCGGCGCTGGTCCTCGGCGGCTTTGCGCTGGGCATCGCCTTTCTCAAGGCCGAATTCAGCTACACCGCGTCGTGGCGCCGCTTCCTCAATCGCGGCGAAGCCGGCGGGCTGATCGGCGGCCTCATCGTCATCGCCATTTGCGCGCTCGCCGTTGTGCCGGTCGCGGCGCTATGGCCCGGCTTCGGCGGCGCCATCGCGCCGCTCGGACCGTCGCTGCTCATCGGCGCCTTCGTTTTCGGCATCGGCATGCAACTCGCCAATGGCTGCGGTTCCGGCACGCTGTACACCGTCGGCGGCGGTTCCGGCCGCATGCTGGTGACGCTCGCGTTCTTCATCATCGGCAGCGTGCTCGGCTCGCTGTCGCTGCCGTCCTTCCTCGCGCTCGGCGGCATCAATCCGGTGCTGGCGTCGGACTATCTCGGCCCCTGGGGCGGCCTCGTGGCGACGCTCGCCAGCATCGCGCTCGCCGCCGTCATCATGGCGGCGGTGGCGAAAAAGCGCGGCGCCAATTTCATGCCGTCGCGCACCTACATCATCGGCGGCATTGTCATCGGCGTGCTGTGCATCGCGGTGTTTTTTGCTGGCGGTCATCCGTGGAGCGTGACCTTCGGCTACACCGTGTGGGGCGGCAAAATCTTTGCCGCGCTCGGCTTCGATTTCTCGCAGGCTGAGTTCTGGCAATGGCCGGGCCCGAAGCGCGCGCTCACCGGCTCGGTCTTGAGCGATACGTCGAGCCTCACGGACTTCGGCATGATCTTCGGCGCCATGGCGGCGGCCGCCGCCACTAAGCGTTACGCCGCGACCGCCTGGCCGCCGCTCGGGTCATTGCTCGCCGCCGCGATCGGCGGGCTACTGTGCGGCTGGGGCGCGCGCATCGGCTTCGGCTGCAACATCGGCGCGTTTATCGGCGGCGTCGCTTCAGGCTCGCTGCACGGCTGGATCTGGTTTCTCGCGGCGCTGCCGGGCTGCATGATCGGCATCAGGCTGCGGCCGTTGTTCGGCATGTCGAGGGATTAGCGCATGCGGAAAACATACATCGCGGTTGTCTTGCTGGCGGTTATTGCCATTGTCGGCGATCATCTCACCAGCCCGTCGAGTGGGCGGGCCGTGTCGCCGGAGGATTTCGCCGGCGCCTGTGCGCCGTGCGGCGCGCCGTGCCCGGTGAAGAAGTAGGTTTACGCCCGCTCCTTCAAAAACGCCTCGACCTCGGCCCGCGTCGCCGCGCCCATCAGGCCACCGAAGCGCGTGCACTTGATCGCGGCGGCGGCGGCGGCAAAGCACATGGCGTCGATCTCGTCGCCGGTTTCCGCCAGCCGGTAGGCGAAGCCGCCGTGAAACGTGTCGCCGGCGCCCAACGTATCGACGGCGTCGACCTTAAACGCCGGCATGTGACGAACCTCGCCGCCCTCCAGCCAGTATACGCCATTCGGCCCGTCGGTGACGGCGAGGAAACCCTTGTAGCCTTCGCCATATTTCTTCAGAGCCGCGGCGTAGTCCTTCAACCCGGTGCTTTCGCGCATCGCGTCGGCCGAGGCGATGACATGCGTGCAGCCTTGCGTCAGTGGGTCGTCCGGCGGCGCCGGCTTGTCGAGATCGAGCACGCGCGGAATGCCGCGCGCTTTCGCCGCCATGCAGATCGGCAGCGAAATGTTGTCGTAGCGGTTGTCGAGAAGCACGGCGTCGAGATCGGCGACCGCGGCCGCCGGGTCGTCCGGCGTGGCTTCGGCCAGGCCCTGGTTGCGGCGCGTGGCGATCATCTTCTCGCCGCCGGCATCGATCAGGATCAATGAGGCCGACGACCGTGCGCCGGGCACGCGGATGGCGCGGCTGACGTCGATCTTCTCGCCGGCGAAGGTCTTGATGATGGTGTTGGCGACGTCGTCGTCGAGATCGCCGAGCGCGCCGATATAGCTGGTGACGGCGCCGAGGCGCGCGACCGCGACCGCCGCGTTGCCGGCCTGGCCGCCGCTGGTGACGATAAAATCCGTCGCCGTGACTTTCTCGCCGGGTTTCGGAAACTGCTCCACCCGCATGATGATGTCCTGCACCGCGCCGCCGGCGCACAGGATCCTTGGCGGACGGTTGAGCGGCAAACGTTCAGTCAAAGCGGACTTCATCCTCGACCCAGGCGCGGACGATGTGATGCGCGATGGCCACCGGTGGCGGCATGGTCAATCCGTCCGGATGGTTGCGCATCAGCATGGCGATGCATTCATTCTTGCTAAACCAGCGGGCGTCTTCCAGTTCCGTGCGGTCGACGACAATATCGCGGCTCAGCGCTTCGGCATGGCAGCCGATCATCAGCGAGGTCGGGAACGGCCAGGGCTGCGAGCGGAAATACTTTACCCGGCCGCAGATAATGCCGGCTTCCTCGCGGGTCTCGCGGCGCACGGCGTCCTCGAAGGATTCGCCCGGCTCGATGAAACCGGCGAGGCACGACCACATGGTCGGCGCGAAACGTGGGCTGCGGCCGAGCAGGCAGTTGTCGCCGTCGACGATCAGCATGATGACCACCGGATCGGTGCGCGGAAAATGCTCGGTCTCGCAGGCCGGGCAATCGCGCTTCCAGCCGGCGCAGACGGTGTCGGTGGCGTGGCCGCAACTCGCGCAGAACCGGTGCCGCATGTGCCATTGCAGCACCGCCTTGGCTTCCGCGATCGGCGGCAAATGATCGGCATCGACCAGGCCCTGCACGGCGATCGAGCGCAGGTCGGCGACCATCAGGTCGTCGCGCGCCTTCAGCGCCTCGGCGGCGTCCTGCAGGATGCCGGCGCCGAAGCGGCCTTCGTTCTTGTCGTGGCCGAGGAAAATGGTTTCGGTGAAGGGGCCGAACGCGCGCGCCTCGGCGAACGTGAACAGTGGATCGTTGAGCGGCGCGCCCTTCTTGGTGACGATCAGTTCGCCGCCGATGACATAGAAGCCGGCGCGCGGGCCTTGCGCCATGGCGTCGATCGCCGCTCTGTCGGTGCGCAGCTCCGCGGCGCGCTCGAGGCGGTTTTCCGTGTAGCCGAGGTGGGGTTTCGGGCCGAGAATCGCGGGGGGTGACATTGCGCGGAAACTCGCATGGAGAGGCGGGGAGTGCAACGACGGCTATGTGACCTTCAACGCCTTCCGCAGGGCGGCGATAAAGCCGTCTCGCAGGGCGGGATCATATGCGGCCGCCGGAGCCGCGCCCCAGACCGGTTTCGGCCAGGCCTTGTCCGAATGCCTGCGGCCGATGACATGAACGTGAAGCTGCACCACCACATTGCCCAGCGCCGCGACATTGAGCTTGTCGCAGGCGGTGATCGCCTTGAGCGCGCGGGCCGCGGCGTCGGTTTCCCGCATCAAGGCGAGCCGGTCGTTGTCCACAAGGTCGATCAGTTCCGTGATGCCGGGACGGCGCGGCACCAGGATCAGCCACGGGTAATTGGCGTCGTTCGCCAGCAGAACGCGCGACAGCGCCAGATCGCCGACCGGGACGGTGTCGGCGGCCAGTTGCGGGTGCAGGGAGAAGGGTGATTCCATGCTGGCGAGCCTAGGCCCTATCGCCGCCGCCGTCATTTTCGCCCATCTTGCATTCCCCCGCCATTCGCCCGATATAGGGGCCGGGAGGTTGGCGGTGGACGAGCCACTCGCCAACCGGGTCAGATCCGGAAGGAAGCAGCCCTAACGAGCCCGGTTCGGGTCGTTGTCAGCCTCCCACCTATTTTTCCACGATTCGTTAGGCGTGAAGTGCCCCGCGCAGCCGCGGCGGGTGGCTTCGACGCCCAATGGCTGCGAGAATGAACGCATGAGCGAACCCGCGAACCCTGCCGTTCCTGGTTCCGCCCAAAGCGCGTCCTTTGCGGATGCGCCGGCCGGCGGCTATCGCGTCCTCGCGCGCAAATACCGCCCGTCCAGCTTCGAGGACCTGATCGGCCAGGAGGCCATGGTCCGCACGATTTCGAACGCCTTCGAATCCGGCCGCATTCCGCAGGCCTGGATCCTGACCGGCGTGCGCGGCGTCGGCAAAACCACGACCGCCCGCATCCTCGCCCGCGCGCTCAATTACGAACTGCCGGACGGCTCGATCAGGGGCCCGACCATTCACATGCCGGTGATGGGCGTGCAGGATCAGGCGATCATCGACAGCCGCCACATCGACGTGCTGGAAATGGACGCCGCCTCGCACAACTCGGTCGACGACGTGCGCCAGATCAATGACGCGGTGCGCTATGCGCCGGTGTCGGCGCGCTACAAGGTCTACATCCTCGACGAAGTGCACATGCTGTCCGGCGCGGCGTTCAACGCGCTGCTGAAGACGCTCGAGGAGCCGCCGCCGCACGCCAAGTTCATCTTCGCCACCACCGAAATCCGCAAGGTGCCGGTAACGGTGTTGTCGCGCTGCCAGCGTTTCGATCTGCGCCGCGTCGATGCGTCGGTGATGGTCGAGCATTTGCAGAAGATCGCCGCCAAGGAAAACATCGAGGCCGAGCCCGCCGCTTTGGCTTTGATCGCGCGCGCCGCCGAAGGTTCGGTGCGCGATGCGCTGTCGCTGTTCGATCAGGGCATCGCGCATGCTGCCGGCCCTGTGCGCGCCGAAGACGTGCGGCAGATGCTCGGCCTCGCCGACCGCGTCCGCATCGTCGATCTGTTCGAAGCCTTGATGAAAGGCGACATCGCCGGCGCCTTGGCCGAATTGCGCGCGCAATACGATATCGGCGCCGATCCCGCGGTAGTGTTGAGCGATCTCGCTGAGTTCACCCATTTCGTTACCCGCGTCAAAGTCGTGCCGAACGTGGCCGACGATGTCTCGCTGTCGGAGGCCGAGCGCGTGCGCGGCCGCGCCTTCGCCACGCAATTGTCGATGCGCGTGCTGTCGCGCTGCTGGCAGATGCTGTTGAAGGGCGTCGGCGAGGTGCAGGCCTCGGGCCGCCCGGTCGCCGCCGCCGAAATGGTGCTGGTACGCATTGCCTATGCCGCCGACCTGCCGACGCCGGACGAAGTCATCAAGTCGCTCGGCGAGGGCGGCGGCGCGCAGCCGGCGCGTCCTTCGAGCAATGGCGGCGGCAATGGTGCTTCCGCCGGGCCGAGCGCCTCGCAGAGTTTCGCGCCGCGGTTTGAAGCCGCGCGCGGTGCGCCGCGCGCCTCGGCGGCGACGCAGCCGCGTCCCTCCGAAGAACCCGTGGCACAACTCGGCGCAGCCGAACCGGCTGTACCCACGTTGTCGCTCGGCACCTTCGAGGCGCTGATCGCTTTGGTGTCGGAAAAGCGCGACATCACCACCAAGATGGCGCTGGAGCGCGACGTCCGGCTGGTGCGGTACGAGGACGGGCAACTCGAAATCGCCTTGCAGCCGAACGCGCCGAAAACCTTTGTGCACGACCTGCAACGCAAGCTCACCGCCTGGACCGGGAAGCGCTGGGTCGTCGTCGTCTCGCGCGAAGAGGGGGCGCCGACCGTTCGCGCGCAAGCCGATGCCCGCCAGGCGGAGGTCGAGCGCGACGTACAGAGCGATCCTTTGGTGCAAGCGGTGCTGACTAAATTTCCCGGCGCCAAGATCGTCGCGGTGACGCAGACTGCGCCTGAAACCGGTGCGCCCGATGCCGCGCCGATCGAAGAAGACGAGGATTAATCATGGATTTTCTCGGCATGATGAAGCAGGCGACGCAACTGCAATCCAAGATGCAGGCGTTGCAGGCCGAACTCGACACCATCACCGTTGACGGCACCGCCGGTGGCGGCATGGTCACCGTGACGCTCACCGCTAAAGGCGATCTCAAGGCGGTCAAGCTCGACGACTCGCTGATCAAGCCCGGTGAAAAGGAAATCGTCGAGGATCTCATCGTCGCTGCTCATGCCGACGCCCGCCGCAAGGCCGAAGCCGTCATGGCCGAAAAGATGAAGGCGGTCACCGGCGGCCTGCCGCTGCCGCCGGGATTGTTGGGGTAAACTTTCTTCCCTCGCCCCGCGCAGCGGGGAGAGGGTGCCGAGCGCGCATGGCGCGCGAGGCGGGTGAGGGGCATCTCGCTGCTTATGTGCACCTCGCTTCGCCCCTCACCCGGCCCTCGCTTAGCTCGGGCCACCCTCTCCCCGTAAACGGGGAGAGGGAAGAAAGAGAAGTCGAATCGAACATGGCCACCGCCGTTGCCGGACCTGAAATTGAAAAACTGATCCAGTTGCTGTCCAAGCTGCCGGGCCTGGGTCCGCGTTCGGCGCGCCGCGCCGCGTTGCACCTCATCAAGAAACGCGAACTGTTGATGGCGCCGCTCACCGCCGCCTTGCAGACCGCAATCGACAAGATCGTCGTCTGCAAGACCTGCGGCAACATCGATACGCACGACCCGTGCACGGTGTGCACCGACATGCGCCGCGACCCATCCATTCTCGTCGTCGTCGCCGATGTCGCCGATCTGTGGGCGCTGGAGCGCGCCAGCGCCGTCAATGGCCGCTATCATGTGCTCGGCGGCACGCTGTCGCCGCTCGACGGCGTCGGCCCCGGCGACCTATCGATCGACGCGCTGATTGCGCGCGCGCATGAACCGCAGGTCAAGGAGCTGATCCTGGCGCTAAATGCCACAGTCGACGGCCAGACCACGGCGCATTACATCACTGAATTTCTCGCCGGCGCCAATGTGAAAGTCACCCGGCTGGCGCATGGCGTGCCGGTCGGCGGCGAACTGGATTATCTCGACGAAGGCACCTTGTCGGCGGCGATGAAGCAGAGGACTTTGTTTTAATGGCCCGCATTCTTGTTTGCGCAACGGCTCTGGCGCTGTGCACGGTCACGGCGACGGCACAGGAATTCCTCAAATACGGCGATGTCATCAGCGGCCAGGTGCGCGCGGTGCAGCGTGGCGGCGAGCCGGTCTACCAGATCGTCAGCGATGCGCCGAAGGCCTTCGCGCACAAGGATAAATGCAAGACGGCGGCGCCGAAGACTTTCCATCTTGCCGAGACCGACAACAAGGCCAAGACCATCCGGCTGAAGCGCTCGGTCGGTCAGAAGATAGAGATCGTTGCCGATGAATTCACCTGCACGGTCCCGCACAGCGGCGATGCCATCGCCACGAAATGGCGCTTCACCGGGCCGCCGCCGCGTTAAGCTGCATCCGCATCACCGCGCTCTGTCGATGCGCTGGCGGAAGTCACGCGGCGACAGGCCGGTGGCGCCGGCAAAGATGCGGCTGAAATAGGCCGGATCGTTGAAGCCGAGCGCATAGGCGATCGTCGATATCGTCAGGTTGGTATAGACCAGGTTGCGCCGCGCCTCGCGCACGACGCGGTCGCGGATCATCTGCGAGGCCGGGCAGCCGTAAGCGGAGCGCGTCAGCCGGCTGAGATGCGTCGGCGTCATCTTCAGCGCGGCGGCATAGCGCGTCACCGGCCAGTGCTCGAGGTAATGCGCTTCCAGCATCGTCTCGAACTGCCGCACCGGATCGGCGCCCGCGCTTCTGCCGCCGGACGGCTGCCGTGCCGCCAGCGCGCGCGCCACCAGGCCAAGCAAGGTCGCCGACAGGGCTTTCAGAATATGGGCGCGGGCGAAACGGCGGTCGCGGTGCTCCGTGAATATCTCCGTCATCAGCCGCCGCATCGCCGGCGTGCCGCGCAACACCGCCGCTTCGTTGAGCGCGCGGCCGAGGCCTTCCGATGGCGCCACCACCTCGTCGAGAATCTCCGCCGGCAGCGTCACCACCCAGCCTTGCGTGCCCGGCGTGAAGCTGAAGCCATGCACCGCGCCGACCGGCACATTGACCGCCGACATCGGCCGCAAGCGGTGCGTCTGGCCTTCCATGGTCGCCCGGCCGCCGCCGCGCGCGACCAGCAAAATCTGGTGCAAACGCGCGTGCCGGTGCGCCGCCAGCTCCCAGTCGTGCAGCACCGAGCGCGCCGCGATGGTCTCGCAATGCACGACGTCCGGCAGGTCGCGGACCTCGCCGAAGAGGTTGTAGGACTGGATCGACGGCTTTTGCGCGGCGCGGGCCATGTTCGATTTGTACAAGAGAAAGTGCGCTTGATCCATTCCCCGCTTCGCGCCGCCGCTTAAGAGTCGGGCGATAAATTTCGGCGGGGAGGATGCTTCGATGAAGACCCAGGTCTGCATTATTGGCGGCGGGCCGTCCGGCCTGCTGCTGTCGCAACTGCTGCATCTCAAGGGCATCGACACGGTGCTGCTGGAGCGGCAGAGCCGCGAATATGTGCTGAGCCGCATTCGCGCCGGTGTGCTCGAGCACGGCTTCGCCGACCTGATGCGCGAGGCGCAATGTGGCGAGCGCATGGACCGCGAAGGCGAAATCCACGACGGCATCTTCATCGCCCACGACAAGGGCAATGAGATGGGCATGGACCGCATCGACCTGCACAAATATTCCGGCGGCTCATCGGTCATCGTCTATGGCCAGACCGAACTGACGCGCGACCTGTACGACGCGCGCGCCCGCATGAAGGGCAAGGTCATCCACAATGTCGAGGACGTGCAACTTTACGATCTCACCGGCACGGCGCCTTACGTTACCTATCGCGACGGCGACACCATCGTTCGCATCGATTGCGATTACATCGTCGGCGCCGACGGCTTTCACGGCGTCAGCCGCAAGGCGATTCCGAAAGATGTGCTGCGCGAATACGAGAAGGTTTATCCGTTCGGCTGGCTCGGCGTGCTGTCGCAGACCAAGCCGGTGTCGCCGGAATTGATCTATGCCAAGCACGCGCGCGGCTTCGCGCTGTGTTCGTTGCGCTCGCAGGTGCTGAGCCGCTATTACATCCAGGTGCCGCTCGAGGACAAGGTCGAGGATTGGAGCGATGACGCCTTCTGGACCGAACTGAAGCGCCGCCTGCCGGCCGATGTCGCGGCGCGCCTCATCACCGGGCCGTCGATCGAGAAAAGCATCGCGCCGCTGCGCAGCTTCGTTGCCGAGCCGATGAGCTATGGCCGGCTATTCCTCGCCGGCGATGCGGCGCATATCGTGCCGCCGACCGGCGCGCGCGGCCTCAACAGCGCGGCGTCGGATATCTATTATCTCTATCACGCACTGCTCGACCATTATCAGAATGGCGACGACGCCGGACTCAAGGGCTATTCGCAGAAGGCGCTGGCGCGGGTGTGGAAGGCGCAGCGCTTCTCGTGTTGGATGACGACGATGCTGCATCGTTTTCCGGCCAACATTCCTTATGACGACAAATTGCAGGACACCGAATTGCAGTATTTGCTGTCGTCGGATGTGGCGAAGAAATCGATGGCCGAGAATTACGTCGGGTTGCCGTTCTGACGGGTCAGGATGCAGGTTTAGCTTCTAGCGCCTTGAAATGCCCGCGCAATTGCAGCCACCACAACAGGAACAGGCTCGGGATCGCCGACAGCGCGGTGATGACGAAGAACGACACCCAGCCAAAATATTCGGCGATGAAACCGCCGCCCGACGCCAAGGTGGTGCGGCCGACGGCGGCAAGCGCGGTTAACAGCGCATACTGCGTCGCCGTGTGCGCGCGGTTGCCGCATAAAGCCGACAGGTAGGCGACGAAGATCACGGTGCCGATGGCGCCGGTGAAGTTCTCGACGATGATGGTGACGGTCAGCGCCGAGACGCTGGTGCCGACCATGGCGAGCCAGGCGAAGGTCAGGTTCGACGCCATCTGCACGATGCCGCCGATCCACAGGCTGGTCGACAGTGACACCGCACGCACCAGCGAGCCGCCGGCAAAGCCGCCGATCAGCGCCGCGGCAAGGCCCACGCCCTTGACCACGGCGGCATAGGTCGCCTTGTCGAAACCGATATTGATGACGAAGGCGGCGGTCAGCGCGCCGGCGAAGGCGTCGCAAAATTTATAGAGCACGACGAACAGCAGAATGGCGATGGCGGCGTCGCGAGCGAGGAATTCGCCGAAGGCGCCGGTCGCGGTCTCGGTCAGGCGTTTCAGCGCCGATTGTTTATGATCGACGACATCGGCCGGCGCGTCCGGTTCGGTTGCCAGCAAAGTCGCGACGATGCCGATACCCATGCCGAAGGCGGCGGCGATATAGCCCCACATCCACACCTGGCTGGACGCGACGCCGAGGCGCTCCAGCAGCGCCACCAGCACCAAAACGCCTGCGCCGGACACAAGCATGCCGATGCGATAGGCGGCGACATAACCGGCCATGCCGGCGCCTTGCTCGCTGGTCTCCAGGCTTTCGACGCGGAAAGCATCGACGACGATGTCCTGCGTGGCGGAAGCCGTCGCCACCAGCACTGCGCCGAACACGATCAAAGGCAGCGAGCGCAGCGGATCGCAGAAGGCGAGAAACACGATCGTGCAGAACAGCAGCAGTTGCGTGAACACCAGCCAGCCGCGTCGCCGTCCCAGCGCGCGCGACAGCAACGGCACATCGAGCGCGTCGGTCAAAGGCGCCCATAAAAACTTGAACGTGTAGGGCAGGCCGACCAGCGAGAACAGCCCGATGGTGCCGAGGTCGACATTGCTCTCGGTCAGCCAGACGGCGAGCGTCGAGCCCGACAAAGCCAGCGGCAGGCCGGACGAAAACCCGAGCAGCAGCACGATCAGCACGCGCGGCTTGAAATAGACGGCAATGGCGTCGGCGTAACTGAGTTTCGGCGCGGTGTCGGGAGTCGTCATTGGCACTCTTTCTTTACCTCTCCCCGCGCGCGGGGAGAGGTCGACCCGCCAGCGCGATAGCGAAGGCGGGTCGGGTGAGGGGGGCGTCGATTTTGTGCGCTTTGCGACGCCCCCTCACCCGGCTCGTGCTTACAGCACTCGCCACCCTCTCCCCGCAAGGCGGGGAGAGGGAAGAGGCGCCGCGCACCAATATAACTACTCACTCCGCCGCGCCCAATTTCCGCACCGGCGCGGCGATCAGGTCGGCGCTGCCGGGCGTGTCGGCGTCGAATTCCAAGGCCTCGATCTTGCCGCCGCGCTTTTCGATCTTGCCGGTCGAAATCAAAATGGCGTCGATGTCGGCATTGGTCTGGTTGAGGTGGTTCTGCAATTTGCGGACGCGGTCGCTGAGCAGGGTCACGTCCTTCATCATCATGCCGACCTCGGTGCGGATCTGGTCGGCCGCCTCGCGCATTTCGGCGTCCTTGCGCACCTGCTTGATGACCTGGATCGCCATCACCATGAGCGTCGGCGATACGATCATGACGCGGGCGCGCTGCGCCTTCTGCACCACGTCGTCGAACTGTTCGTGCAGGTCGGCGTAAACCGACTCGGACGGAATGAACATCAGCGCGATGTCCTGCGTCTCGCCGGGAATGAGATACTTGCCGGCGATGTCGGTGACATGCTTGGCGATGTCCGCCTTGACGCGGGCGATGGCGAACTTGCGTTCTTCGTCGGTGTTCGCGGCGCGCAACGCCGTCATCGCCTCGAGCGGAAACTTGGCGTCGATCACCAAAGGCCCTGAGTCGGGCATGAACACCACGCAGTCCGGCTTGGTGCGGTTCGACAGCGTGTACTGAAACTCATAGGCGCCCTTCGGCAGCACGTCGGCGACGATCGCTTCCAACTGCCCCTGGCCGAAGGCGCCGCGCGACTGCTTGTTCGACAGTACGTTCTGCAACGACGTCACCGTGCCGGCCAGGTCGGTAATGTTTTTCTGCGCATTGTCGATCACGGCGAGCCGCGCATGCAATTGCTGCAAATGGTCGGTGGTGTTCTTGGTCGTCGTCTTCATCGACTCGCCGAGGTTCTGGCTGACCGCGTCGAGCCGGGTGTTCACGGTGTGCTGGAGCTGGGTGTGCGAGTTTTGCAGCCAGCTTCCCATCGCGTCGAGCCGGGCATTGAGCGCCATCAGCCGCTCCTGGCCTTCGAGATCGACGACAGGTTCCGGCTTGCGCACCAGCAGCGCGATCACGGTGATGAGCCCAATGATCAGCAGCAGGCCGATGGCCGCGCCGATAACCAGCGGCAGGTTCTGGGGCAGCATGAGTTCTTCAATTGTGAGGTTTTGCAGCATGGGCCGCTTCTAGCGTGATTCGGGCGGGCGGTGCGAACGAAGGGCGAACGTCAATATCCGTCATTCCGGGGCGCGAGCAAAGCGAGCGAACCCGGAATCCAGAGGTTTGTTGCTGGATTCCGGGCTCGCGGGTTTCACCCGCGCCCCGGAATGACGATTGACCCCGTCCGCCCCAGCCCTTAAATCGCGGCCATGGCGATCCGTGACATTCTCATCATTCCCGAAAAGAAGCTCCGGCTGAAGTCGGAACTGGTCAAAGCCATCGACAAGCCGCTGCGCGCGCTGGTCGATGACATGTTCGCGACCATGTACGAAGCGCCCGGCATTGGCCTGGCCGCCATCCAGATCGGCGAGCCGCTGCGCCTCATCACCATGGATGTCGCCGGCAAGGAAGAGCCGAAAGAGCCGCGGGTGTTCATCAATCCGGAGATCGTCTGGTCCTCGGACGAAACCTCGGTCTACGAGGAAGGCTGCCTCTCGATCCCGGAATATTACGAGGAGGTCGTGCGGCCCGCCTCGATCAAGGTCAAGTTTCTCGACATCGACGGCAAGGAGCAGGAACTCGCCGCCGATGGCCTGCTCTCCACCTGCTTGCAGCACGAGATCGATCACCTCAACGGTGTCTTGTTCATCGACCATATTTCCAAGCTCAAGCGCGACATGGTGATGAAGAAGTTCAAGAAGGCGGCGAAGAAATCCGGCGGCGACCTCGCCAACGACAAAGAGCCGTCGCATCATATTGGGTGATACCGTCACCCTGAGGTGCCCGCCGAAGGCGGGCCTCGAAGGGCGACGGCCCCGACCTTGAAGGCATTGGCCGACATCCTTCGAGGCTCGCGCGTTGCGCTCGCACCTCAGGATGACGGATTGAAGGATTGTCCGTTCATGCCCCTGCGCCTCATTTTCATGGGCACGCCCGATTTCGCGGTGCCGACCTTGCTGGCGCTGGTTGCCGCCGGCCATGACATCGTTGCCGTCTATACCCGCGCGCCGAAACCGGCCGGGCGCGGCATGGACATGCAGGTGACGCCGGTCGAGCGCGAGGCGCGCCGGCTGTCGCTGCCGGTGTTCACGCCTAAGACCTTGCGCGATGAAACGGCCCAGGCGGAATTCCGCGCGCATAACGCCGATGCCGCCGTCGTTGTCGCTTACGGCCTGATCCTTCCGAAACCGGTGCTCGAAGCGCCGCGTCTCGGCTGCTTCAACGTCCACGCCTCGCTGTTGCCGCGCTGGCGCGGCGCAGCTCCCATAAACCGCGCGGTGATGGCCGGCGATGCCGAGAGCGGCGTCACCATCATGCAAATGGACGAGGGCCTCGACACCGGCGCCATGGCGATGCGGGAGTCGCTGCCGATCGGTGCGGACATGACCGCCGGCGAACTGCACGACGCGCTGTCGCAGCAGGGCGCGCGGCTGATGCCAATCACGCTGGCCGCCGCCGAACGCGGCGCGCTTTCGCTGACGCCGCAGCCTGAGGCCGGCGTCACTTACGCTGAGAAAATCTCAAAATCGGAGACCCGCATCGACTGGTCGAAACCTGCGCACGAGGTGCATAACCACATCCGCGGGCTGTCGCCGTTTCCCGGTGCCTGGTTTGAACTCGATGGCGTCCGCGTCAAGGCCTTGCGCACGACACTTGCCAAAGGGTCGGGCGCGCCCGGCACGGCGCACGACGACAACCTCACCATCGCCTGCGGCGACGGCGCCATCCGCCTGGTGCAGATTCAACGCGCCGGCAAGCAGCCGATGCAGGCCGGCGATTTCCTGCGCGGCACGCCGGTCAAGGCCGGGACGCGCCTCGCATGAGCGCCGCCGCGCCGATCGTCGTTCGTCCCGAACGCTCGGGCGATGAAATGGACGTGCGCCGCGTTCTGGACGCTGCCTTTGCCGGACCGGAGGAGGGCGAACTGGTCGAACGCCTGCGCGTCCACGGCGATCTGGTGCTGTCGCTGGTGGCGCTGGATGGCGAGAAAGTTGCCGGCTATGTCGCCTGGCCGCGGCTGTGGATCGAGACGCCGCGTGATGAATACAAGGCCGTTGCGCTGGCTCCCCTCGCCGTCGCGCCGTCGCGGCAACGCGACGGTATAGGTTCAGCGCTGGTGCGTGAGGGCCTGGCGCAGTTGCGCGCCTTCGGCGAAAGCATTGTTTTCGTGCTGGGCGATCCGGCCTATTATCGGCGCTTCGGTTTCAGCGCCGAGGCGGCGTCCGGTTACGGCTCGACCTATTCCGGCGCGCACTTCATGGCCTTGACGCTGAATGCGTCGCCGCCGCCGCACGGCCGCGTCCGCTATCCGGCAGCCTTCGATGCCGGCTGACAGTGCGCAGCGCCGGCCCGCGTTTTCTCCGCTCACGCGGCGTGGAAGCTTGCCCAGTGATGCCGCCGCGCCTCGACGAATTCGGCGAGATCGCTGTCGGTCACCTTGACCAGATCGGTGTGGCCGAAGCCTTTGGAATAATCGAGGATTGAAACGACTTCCGGCGTGATGCGCAGCAGCGGCACCGCGCGCGGATCTGGCTGCGGCATGATCTTGTATTCGGGATAGCGCTTGAGCAGAATTTCGTAGACGTGGTCGATCTCGCCCTGGTCGTAGATCGCCTCGGCGCGCGCCGCGATCGACAGGCCGCGGATCATCAAAGGCTGCGGCACGTCCTCGGAGATCGTCAGCGATACGCGCGGGTCGCGCGCGATGTTGGCGAATTTCTGGCTGTCCTTCGACACCAGGCAATAGATGATGAGCCCGTCATTGGCGTAGCCGACCACGGTCGCCTGCGGCCAGCCATCGGCGCGGTTGGTGGCGATGGTCATGATGCGGTCGCCGTTGAGCAGGTCGATGATTTGCTGCTTGAATGCTTTGTTCATGGCCACGCCTTTCGGTTTGGCCGCTATAATAGAAAGCCCGCCTTCGGCGGTTTTGAGGTGGATCAAACGAGATGCGCCGGGCATTCGCCGGCTTTGCGCCGGATACGGCTGCTACTTGCTTCCGCCGAACAGCACCGTGAAACGCGTGCCCTGTTCGCTGTCACGCCGGTCAATCCGAAGTTCGCCGCCAATTCTGTCAACGAATGATCGAATGATCCGCATCCCCTGGCCTTTGCTGGCGGTCGGGTCGAATTGTTCCGGCAACGCCGGACCGTCATTGGCAACCGAAACCGCGTAGCCCTTTTTCGGATCGGTCTGCAAACTCACGGCTATCCGGCCGGTGCCGTATTTCACCGCATTGGTGATCAATTCATTGACAATCAAACTAAGCGGAATGCCGATGGCGCGCGGCACGAGGATTTCAATTCCTTCGACCGCAATAGCCTGATCCGTGCCCAGCAACGTTGAAAAATCGCGGCAAAAATCCACGAGATACTTCTTGAGTGAAAGGCTTTGGGCGCCATCCATGCTGTGAAGGCGTTGATGCACGCGCGCTATCGTGGCGACCCGGCTGGCTGCCGCCGTCAATTGCGAAGCGGCTTCCGCATTCGCCGACTTGCGGCTTTGCAGCGACAGCAGGCTGGCGACGATTTGCAGATCGTTCAGCAGTCTGTGGTTGGATTCTTGGCTGATCAGAATCTGTTCATCGATAAACGCGTCTTTCTGACGAAGGAGATCCTGGTAATGCGAGATCTCGCCGCGCAGGCAAGCCTCGGTATTGCGGCGCTCGACGATCTCATGTTCGCAGATTGCCACCGGGCGGGGAGACGCAGCGGGAAGCATGACGCTTGTTGGCGCATTCGCGGGCCGACGAGCCTGTTCGATGCACATGGCGTCATCTCCCTTGGCGCAGACTCCGGCAATTCAGGGTGCGTTTCGACAAATAAATATTGCGCCGGAATCGCTTTCGCCGACTTGATAAAAATCAACTATGCCGGATATCGAACATTTCCGCTTGGCGGCCCATTCGTGACTTTTGGCGAATTAATGCTACTGAAACGCAGGTTTCTTCAGGATAAACAGGCCCCATGCCGCGCTACAAACTGACCATCGAATATGACGGCGCGCCGTTCAGCGGCTGGCAAACCCAGGCCGACCGCGTCACCGTGCAAGGCGTTTTGATCAAGGCGGTAGCGGCGCTGACCGGCGAGGCCGTGCCGGTGCAGGGCGCGGGCCGTACCGATGCCGGCGTGCATGCGCGCGGCCAGGTCGCCAGCATCGAACTGAACAAGGAATGGGAAACCGACACAGTGCGCGACGCGCTCAATGCGCATTTGCGGCCGCATCCGGTCGCGGTCTTGCGCGCCGAGCGTGCCGCCGACGATTTCGACGCGCGGCATTCGGCGATCAAGCGGCATTATTTCTACCGCATCATCAATCGCCGGCCGGATCTGACCTTCGATCTGAAATATGCCTGGCGCGTGGTGCGCCCGCTTAATGCCGAGGCGATGCACGCAGCCGCGCAGCGCCTCCTCGGCAAGCACGACTTCACCACTTTCCGCTCGACCGAATGCCAGGCGCAATCGCCGCACAAGACGCTCGACCAGCTCGATGTCGTGCGCGTCGGCGAGGAAGTGCATGTGTTTTCCTCGGCGCGCTCGTTCCTGCACAATCAGGTGCGCTCGATGGTCGGCTCGCTGGTCAATACAGGGCTGACGGGGCCGGGCGCCTGGAGCGCCGACGATTTGTGGCATGCGTTGCAGGCGCGCGACCGCGCCGCCTGCGGCACGGTGTCGCCGCCCGACGGGCTCTATCTGATGAAGGTTGATTACTGAACCGCGGGTGGCGTCGCCGCCATAGCACTTCAGATTTGGCTCCTTATATCCAGCCTGTTCGGGCGGGAACATTCTGAAGGAGCAAATTTATGAGCACATATGGATCGGCCGTCTGGTCGGGCGGCCTCAAGGACGGCAAGGGCTCGATTTCCACCAAAAGCGGCGCGTTGAAGGACTATCCTTACGGCTTCACCGCCCGCTTCGAGGACGGCAAGGACGGCACCAACCCCGAGGAATTGATCGGCGCGGCGCATGCCGGCTGTTTCACCATGGCGCTGTCGAATATTCTCGGCGAAGCCAATCTCACCGCCGAGAAAATGGAAGCCAAGGCCGACGTGACGCTGGTCAAGCAGGGCGACGGCTTCGCCATCACCAAGGTGCATCTGACGCTGAAGGCGAAAATACCCGGCGCCGATGACGCGAAGTTTCAGGAACTCGCGGCCAAGGCGAAAGCGGGTTGCCCGGTGTCGAAGGTGTTGAAGGCCGAGATCACGCTGGATGCGAGTTTGGAGAAGTAGCTTCTGTCGTCCCGGGCGAGCGAAGCGAAGACCCGGGACCCATACTCCGTGTGCTCTCGTTAGGGCACGGCGTATGGGTCCCCGCCTTCGCGGGCATGACAGCTACATTGCTCACCCAAAATACGTATCGACAATCTTCCGATATATCGCCGTCAGCGCGACGAGCTCCGCCACCGGCACGCGCTCGTCGACCTGATGCATGGTCTGGCCGACCAGGCCGAACTCCACCACCGGGCAATGCGCCGAGATGAAGCGCGCATCCGACGTGCCGCCGGTGGTTGACAGCTTCGGCTTGCGTTCGCCAATTAAGGGCACCTCGAAAAATAGCATGCCCCTCGGCCCCGTGCGAGTCTGCTGCCCTGACGGCATGATTCTAGGAGACTGACGATGGGGCAGCTCGGATTTTTCGATGCGGATAATCGGCTGGCGGCACTATCGGCGAAAGGCGATCC
>CAMBQQ010000004.1 GCA_945870035.1 Rhizobium sp. Q54
ATGCTGGCGCGGGTCCGCGTTCTGGTCATCGACAAAACCGGCACGCTGACCA
Organism: Rhizobium sp. Q54; assembly: GCA_945870035.1. Classification (GTDB taxonomy): domain Bacteria; phylum Pseudomonadota; class Alphaproteobacteria; order Rhizobiales; family Xanthobacteraceae; genus Pseudolabrys. Next base: position 53 of record CAMBQQ010000004.1, read on the forward strand.
GTGGCCAGGCTAAAATTGTTGCCACCCGCACCGCCGACAGCTCCAGCGCCGACGAGGTGCTGCGGCTGGCCGCCTCGCTTGACCAGGCTTCCAAGCACATCGTCGCGCAGACCATCGTCGATGCAGCACACACCAGGGGGCTGGCGCTGGCAGTCCCGAGCGCTGTCGTCGAAACGCCCGGCGAGGGTGTCGCCGGCTTTGTCGATGGCCGCGCCATTGTCGTCGGCGGTTTGGCCTATGTCGCCCGCCAAACCGGCGGTACCGCCGAGTCGCTGCTGAGCGTCAAGCGCCCGCCGGGCGCGCTGGCCGTGGCGGTGGCAGCCGACGGCAAATTAATCGGCGTCTTGATCCTGGCCGACGAATTGCGCGCCGGTACCGAACAGCTGTTGCTGTCGCTGCGTCAGGAAGGCGTCGAGCGTATCGTGCTGGCGACCGGCGACCGGCGCGAAGTCGCCAGATTTGTCGGCGAAGGCCTCGGCCTCGACGCGGTGCGTTCGGACCTGACGCCGGATCAGAAAGTCCTGCTGGTATTGTCGGAGCGCAAGAATGGCCCGGTGATGATGATCGGCGACGGCGTCAACGACGCGCCGGCGCTGGCCGCCGCCGACATAGGCATGGCCATGGGCGCACGCGGCACGGCGGCCTCGGCGGAAGCGGCCGACGTCGTGCTGCTGGTCGATCAACTCGACCGCGTCCTGCCGGCCGTCAGAATCGCGCGCCGCTCGCGCCGCATTGCGCTGGAGAGCGTTGTCGCCGGCATCGGTCTGTCGCTCATCGCCATGGTGGCGGCGGCGTTCGGCCTGATCGCGCCGGTGCAAGGCGCGCTGTTGCAGGAAGTCATCGACGTCGCGGTGATCTTCAACGCGTTGCGTGCATTGCGCGGTTAACGCGCTTCGCGCTTTCGGCGCGCCTGAGTTCCGGCGCGAACGCGTCGTGCCGCGCAATTGCCTCATTGGAACAGGAACGGCTGCGGTCCCCACGCATTGACCCTGCGACCGGGCAAGCCGGCATCCAATCACCCGCACAAATTTCGAGGAGTCACTCATGGGTCTGTTCAGCAAAGACATCAAGACGATGGACGATTTGTTCGTCCACACGCTCAAGGACATCTATTACGCCGAAAACCAGATCGCCAAGGCGCTGCCGGGCATGGTTCAAAAGGCGACCGACAGCGGCCTCAAGCAGGGGTTCCAGTCGCACCTTGCCGAGACCAAAGGTCACATCCAGCGCCTCGAGCAGGTCTTCAAGATGCATGGCGTCGCGGTCGAAGGCGTCAACTGCCCGGCCATCGACGGCATCCTTGAGGAAGCCAACGAGGTCAGCGGCGAGGTCGAGGACAAGCAGGTGCTCGACGCGGCGCTCATCGCCATGGCTCAAGCGGTCGAGCATTACGAGATCACCCGCTACGGCACCCTGATCGCCTGGGCCAAACAGCTCGGACGTCCCGATTGTGCGGCGGTCCTCGAGCAGAACCTCAAGGAAGAAAAGGCCGCCGACATGAAGCTCACCGGTCTGGCCGAACGCGGCATCAACGCCAAAGCCGCGTAACCTGGCGGCGTAAGCCGCTTGCAAAGTGGCTGCCTGAGTGGCCTCGCCGCTCCGAAAGGCAGCAGATTGTCGCGGGCCCATGTGGGACGCTGGCGATCCGAAAAGACCCTGGCCCGGCCAGGGTCTTTTTGTATCTGGCCTAGCGGTTCTGCCGGATCGCCTTCCAGGCAACCCCGGCCGCCACAACCGTCAGCACGCCCGCCGCGGCGTAAGCGAGGTATTCGGGCCAGCCCGGATCCTGCTCCACGGCGAATCCCAGCAGAAACGGGATGGGCCATATGAAGATGATGATGTGGCGGAGAACGCTGGAAAATCTGTCCATACGCAAAAATAGCCATGAACCAGGCAAAATTCCCGGTGCATTTTGCCACGGCATGCCGGTTTTGTTTGGTGCGGACATGCACTAGATGAACACCATGACCGAAACGCCATCCGCTGCCGCCCCCACCCAAAATCCTTTGCTTGCCGACTGGACCGGCGCCTTCGCGCTGCCGCCTTTCGAGATATTGAAGCCGGAGCACTTCCGCCCGGCCTTCGACCAGGCTCTGGCCGCGCACCGCGCCGAGTTGGACGCCATTTCCGCCAATCTGGAGAGGCCGACCTTCGACAACACCATTGTCGCGCTGGAGAACAGCGGCCGCGACCTCGACAAGGTCGCCAACGTGTTCTTCGTCAAGGCCGGGGCCGACACCGGCGAGGCGATCGAGGCGATCGAGCGTGACATGTCGCCGCTTCTGGCCCGCCACTCCAACGCCATGTATCTCGATCGCGCGCTCTATGCCCGCATCGGCGACCTCTATGCCCGCCGCGCCACGCTCGGCCTGACGCCTGAACAGGCCCGCGTCCTTGACCGCTACCACACCCGCTTCGTCCGCGCCGGCGGCGCGCTCGACAAGGCGGCGCAGGACCGCCTCGCCGCCATCAACGAACGGTTGGCCACGCTCGGCACCCAGTTCGGCCAGAATGTGCTGGCCGACGAGAAGGGCTTTGCGCTCATTCTCGACGAGGCCGATCTCGCCGGCCTGCCGGACTACGCCGTTGCCGCGGCGAGTGCCGCCGCAGAAGAGCGCGGCCACAAGGGAAAATACGCCATCACTCTGGCGCGCAGTTCCTGCGAAGGCTTTCTCCAGTTCTCGTCGCGGCGCGATCTGCGCGAGAAGATGTTCCAGGCCTGGACCAAGCGCGGCGAAAACGGCGGCGAAACCGACAACCGCGCTTTGATCGCCGAAATGGTCGCCCTGCGTGGCGAGCGCGCCAGGCTGCTTGGATTTGCCAGCTTTGCCGACTACCGGCTGGATGATTCCATGGCCAAGACGCCGAAGGCGGCGCGCACGCTGCTCGATAACGTCTGGGGCCGCGCCAAGGCCAAGGCCGGCAAGGAGCGCGACGCGCTGCAGGAGATGATCGCGCAGGAGGGCGGCAACTTCGCTTTAGCGCCGCACGACTGGCGCTATTACGCCGAGAAACTGCGCAAGGCGAAATACGATCTCGATGAATCCGAGATCAAGCCGTACTTCCAGCTTAACAAGATGATCGACGCCGCCTTCGAGACCGCGCACCGCTTGTTCGGCCTCAACTTCAAGGCCGTCTGCACGCCGCTCTATCATCCCGACGCCCGCGCCTGGGACGTCACTGACGCTTCGGGAAAGCATGTCGGCCTGTTCATCGGCGATTATTTTGCCCGCGCCTCCAAGCATTCCGGCGCCTGGATGACCTCGCTGCGCGACCAGCAGAAACTGTCCGGCGATATCCGCCCGGTCATTCTCAATGTCTGCAACTTCTCCAAGCCCGCCGCCGGCCAACCGGCGCTGCTGTCGTTCGACGACGCCCGCACGCTCTTCCACGAATTCGGCCACGGCCTTCATGGCCTGCTGTCGAACGTGACCTATCCGCTGCTCGCCGGCACCGCGGTGTCCAGCGATTTCGTCGAACTGCCGTCGCAGCTTTACGAGCACTGGCTGGAGGTGCCGGAAATTCTCCAGAAATACGCGCGCCATGCGAAAACCAACGAGCCGATGCCGAAGGCGATGTTCGACAAGCTCTTGGCGACGCGCACCTACGGCCAGGGCTTCGCCACCATCGAATACACATCGTGTGCGCTCGTCGATCTCGACATTCACGCGCTGCCCGATACGGCCGCGCTCGATGTCAGCAAGTTCGAGCGCGACACCCTCGCCGCCATGAACATGCCGGCGGAAATCGTCATGCGGCACCGCCTGCCGCATTTCCAGCATCTGTTTTCCGGCGGCGGCTATGCGGCCGGCTATTACTCGTACATGTGGTCGGAAGTACTCGACGCCGACGCTTTCGAGGCCTTCTCTGAGACCGGCAACGCTTTCGATCCGGCGATGGCGCAAAGACTGCGCGACTTCATTTACTCAGCCGGCAATTTGCGCGATCCGGGCGAAGCCTATGTCGCCTTCCGCGGCCGCCTGCCGTCGGTCGAGCCGTTGTTGAAGAAGCGCGGGCTTTCGGACGCAGCATGACCGAACTCCACACCGCCGGTCATCGCAAGGGCGTCGTCTGCGCGCCGCATGCACTCGCGGTCGAAGACGGCCGCGCCATTTTGGAAGAAGGCGGCAACGCCATCGAGGCGATGCTGGCGATGGCGGCGTCGATCGCCGCCGTCTATCCGCATATGAACCACATCGGCGGCGACGGCTTCTGGCTGATCCGCGAGCCGAACGGCCGCGTCCGCGCCATCATGGGCGCGGGGCGCGCCGGCGCCAAGGCGACGCCGCGCTTTTACAAAGACGCCGGCCATTACGACATTCCGTCGCGCGGCCCGCTCGCCGCGCTCACCGTGCCCGGCGCCATTGCCGGCTGGATGCTGGCGATCGAGGCGGCCAAGGCGCAGACCGGCAAAGGCATCAACAAGGGCGGCTCGCGCCTGCCGCTGCATGTGTTGTTCGACGCCGCCATCCGCCGTGCCCGCGACGGTTACAAAGTGACACGCAGCCAGGCGCAGCTCAGCAAAGACAAATTCGCCGAGCTGGAAAAGGTGCCCGGCTTCGCCGATGCCTTCCTGATCGATGGCAAGCCGCCGGAAGCCGGCGCGCTTCTCAAGCAAACCAAATTTGCCGAGACGCTGGAGCATCTCGCCAAATCCGGCTTGCAGGATTTCTACCGCGGCGATGTCGGCCGTGAGATCGCCGCCGATCTCGAACGCATCGGTTCGCCGGTGACGCGCGCCGACCTTGAAAAATACGAGGCGAAAATCGCCGAGCCGCTCAGCGTCAAGATCAACGGCGCGACGCTCTACAACACGCCGCCGCCGACGCAGGGGCTCGCCTCGCTCATGATCCTCGCTCTGTATGACCGCCTGCGCGTCCCGGAGGCGGAAAGCTTCGCGCACATCCACGGCCTGATCGAATCCACCAAGCGCGCCTTCATCGTCCGCGACCGCGAGGTCACCGATCCCGATCACATCGACGGCAATCTCGGCCGCTTTCTCGATGCGCCGTTTCTCGATGTCGATGTCACGAAAATCGACATGAAGCGGGCGGCGCGCTGGCCCTCGCCCGAAGCGCGCGGCGACACCATCTGGATGGGGGCTGCGGATTCCTCCGGCCTCGTTGTCTCCTACATCCAGTCGATCTACTGGGAGTTCGGCTCCGGCTGCGTGCTGCCGGCGACCGGCGTGCTGATGCAGAACCGCGGCTCGAGCTTTTCGCTCGACCCGAAAGCGGTCAACGCGCTGGAGCCGGGCAGGCGGCCGTTCCATACGCTCAATCCGGCGCTCGCCACGCTCAAGGACGGCCGCGTCATGGCCTATGGCACGATGGGCGGCGACGGCCAGCCGCAGACGCAAGCCGCTCTGTTCACGCGCCATGTCACCTACAAGCAGCCTCTGGACAAGGCGCTCGACGCGCCGCGCTGGCTCTTGGGCCGCACTTGGGGTTCGAGCCAGACCAACCTGCGCATGGAATCCCGCTTCGACGGCCATCTCATTGATCGGCTGATGTCGGCCGGCCACGATGTGCAGGTGCTGGACGAAGGGTATTCGGACACGATGGGCCATGCCGGCGCTGTCATATTTCATCCCAACGGCACTCTGGAAGGCGGTCACGACCCGCGCGCCGACGGCGGCGCGGCGGGCGTTTAACTGTTACAATGTTGCCGCCTCGTTTATGCCGCACTCCGTGATAATGTGCCGCTCATGAAACTCCGAATCCTTATCGCCGCTCTTCTGACCCTGGCCTTCGCCGCGCCGGCCTTCGCCCATCCGCATGTCTGGGTGACGATGCGCTCCGAAGTGGTCTATGCGCCGGACGGCACCATCACCGGCGTGCGCCACGCCTGGTCGTTCGACGACATGTTTTCGGCCTTCGCCACGCAGGGCTACGAGGGCAAGGTGAAGGGCGAATTCACCCGCGAGGAGCTGGCGCCGCTCGCCAAGGTCAATGTCGAGTCGCTGAAGGAATACGATTACTTCACCTACGCCACCGTCGACGGCAACAAGGTCAAGATGACCGAGCCGCTGCCGGACTATTACCTCAGCTTCGAGAACCAGGTGCTGACTTTGCACTTCACCATTCCGTTCGAGAAGCCGGCGAAGGCGAAGCGGCTGAATGTCGACATCTACGACCCGACGATCTTCGTCAATTTCGAATTCGCCAAGAAGGACGCGGTCGCGCTCGCCAATGCGCCGGCCGGCTGCAAGCTCGACACCGTGCTGCCGCGCGAAATGACCTATGCCGAGGGCAAGAAGCTCTCGGAAATTCCCGCCGACCAGCCGAACACCACGATGGCTTTCGGCGCGCAGTTCGCCAACAAGATTTTGGTGAACTGTCCGTAGCCGGACGGCCGTCACTTCGCGGGGACAATCGAACATGACGTGGCTGTCCCGGCGCTCCGCTCTGACGCAGTCCTTTATCTTTATCGCTTTCGTGCTCGTCGTCCTCGGCATCATCGACGTGGCGATGGCGCAGCCCTTCGGCGTGACGCGCCCGCCGGCGCAGCCCGACAGCGGCGGCCTGACCGGCTGGATCTTGTACAAGCAGGCCGAGTTCTATCGCATGCTGTCCGGCGCCATTCGCGCCGCCAAGGCCGATGGCAGCGCCACCTGGGCGCTGCTCGGCATTTCCTTTGCCTATGGCGCGTTTCATGCCGCCGGCCCCGGCCACGGCAAGGCGGTAATCTCGTCCTATCTCGTCGCCAATGACGAGACCTGGAAGCGCGGCATCGCGCTGTCTTTTGCTTCCGCAATTCTGCAAGCCATTACCGCGGTCGCGGTCGTCGCCATTGTCGCCATGCTGCTCGGGGCGACATCGAAGGCGATGGGCGACACCGTGCGTGTCATCGAGGTCGTCAGTTACGGCCTGATTGTCTTGATCGGCCTCAGGCTGCTGTGGGTGAAGGGCCGCGCCTTCCTGGCGCTGCTGTGGCCGCAGCCGAATGCGCATGACCATTCGCATGCGCACGATCACCACCATGGTCACGATCATTCACACGGCCATTCACACGATCACGCGCAGGATCATCACGACCACGCCGATGAAGCCCACGCCTGGGGCCATGCCCATGCGCCGGAGCCGCGCGAACTTGTTGGCCGCGACTGGTGGAAGCGTGGCTTGACCGCGATCGTCGCCGTCGGCTTGCGGCCCTGCTCGGGCGCGATCATCGTTCTGGTGTTTGCTTTGGCGCAAAGCATGTTCTGGACCGGCGTCGCCTCGACTTTCGTCATGGGGCTCGGCACGGCGATCACCGTCTCGGCCATCGCCACCATCGCGGTCGGCGCGCGCGGCCTCGCCGGCAAATTCGCCAAGGCCAAACCGGGCGCCGGCATGCTGCTGTTGCGCGGGCTGGAAACCGCCGCCGCCGGCTTCATCGTCGTGTTCGGCGCGCTGTTGTTGATGGGCTATATGGTGAGCGAGCGCATGATCGGCGTCTGATGGCCATCGCGCGATTTTAAGTCTGCCATCGCTGGATAAGTATTGCCCTTCGCGCGGCTGCCGCTAGCCTTGCGGACAAGGGAGCGTCTTATGCCGGGAAATTTCCTGAAAGAACTTGGCGTCGATCAGCCCATCATCCTGGCGCCAATGGCGGGCGGTTCGGGCACGCCGGAGCTTGTCGCCGCGGTTTCGAATGCCGGCGGGCTCGGCTCCTGGGGCGGCGGCTACGCGACGCCGCAGCAGATCCTCGACGCCGCGAAGCAAATACGCGCGCTGACGTCAAAGCCGTTCGCGCTCAACCTGTTCGCCGGCGGCTATAACATCAGGCCGCCGGTCGACCCGGCGCCGATGCTCGCTATGGTCACGAAAGCGCATGAAGCGCTCGGCCTACCGCCGCCGGTGCTGCCGCCGGTGCCCGAAAATCCCTTCGACGATCAACTCGCCGCGGTCATCGAAGCACGGCCGGCTTTGTTCAGCTTTACCTTCGGGATTCCCGATGCCGACGCGTTAGCGCGCTTGCGCAAAGCCGGCATCCGCACCTGCGGCACCGCGACAACGGTGGAGGAGGGCCGCGCGCTTGCGGCTGCCGGCGTCGAATCGATCGCCGCGCAAGGCGAGGAAGCCGGTGCGCATCGCGGCACGTTCCTCGCCGCGATGGAAGACTCGATGGTGCCGACGCTCGACCTGACGCGCGGCATCGTCGCCGCAACATCGCTGCCGGTGTTCGCTTCCGGCGGCCTCATGGATGGCCGCGATATTGCCGCCGCGCTGGCCACCGGCGCGCAGGCCGCGCAGCTCGGCACGGCATTTCTCGTTTGCCCGGAAAGCGGCGCCGCCGCGCCTTACAAAAAGGCGCTGTGCGATGCGCGCGAGGACACCACCGTCATCACCCGCGCCTATTCGGGCCGCGAGGCGCGCGGCCTGCGCAACAAGTTCATCGACATGACGGCGGATACGCCGATCCTGCCGTTCCGCCAGCAGAACGACCTGACGCGGCCGATGCGCACCGAATCCGGCAAGAAAGGCACGCCTGATTATATTTCGCTGTGGGCGGGACGCGGGGTGACGCGCGCGCGCCATGCCGGCGGCCGAGCTGATGAAAACGCTAATCGTGGAAATCGCTGGCGCGTAACACGATCGGCTGGCCGTGCGGGGTGCGGTCGCAGGCATGGTCCCAGGCATCGCGCGTGCGATGCAAGGTCTGCGTTGTCGCCACGCCTTTTTCCGCCACCATGCGCTCCAGCGCCGCCAGCCAGTGCGAATAATAGGTTTCGCCGGTGTCGGGATCGCCGGCAGCCTGCGCGCGCTTGATCTCGCCGGCGAGCGCCGCCGCCCATTCCGGCCAGGTGAACAGGCCGCGATCGTACAGCGCGAGCGTCATGGCGAAGGCCTGCGCCTCCCACGGCTCCTTGAACACCGGGCCGTCTTCATCGGTCGGAATGCTGGGCACGGCGCTGGCCGCCTGCATCGCCGTTGCGTTGGCCATTACGCGCGCTCCAGATACGGCTCGAACGCGTCGATCGAAACCTTCAGCGTCGGGTCGGCGTCGTCGCCCCACAAGTCGCGGGCGTCGAACACCACCGTGTAAAGCCACTGCGGGTTCTCGCCTTTGTCATGCGCGGCGGTGTCGGGGAAAACGTGGCAGCCATTGATGCGCTCGACGATGCCGCTGTGGCCGCGCACGTAACGCGGCAGCCTGGTGTGCGTCAGTGGGTTGATGTTCTTTGCGCGCACTTTGTCGCCGATCTTGAAGATCGCCGGCGCCTTCGCGTCGCGGCCGAAGCTGCCGCGCACCATGATGCGCTCGACATCCTTGACGGTGAACTTGCCCCGCTTGAGCGGCGCGCCGGCATGCAGCGCATGCGCGGCGTCGACTTCGTCGCGGCCAGCCATGCCGAGCGCATCGAGATGCCGCTCCAAAGCGAGAAACCATTTCTTGTAATAGGAACTGGAAAGATAGACCTCGGGCGGCAGCGACTCGCGGGCAAAGCGCGACGCATCGATGTTGAAGGCGCCCTGTGCGCCCATTGCGCGCACCATCGCCATGACGCGGCCTTCCCATGGCGCATGAAACATCGGCTCGTTTGGCTCCGGCTCGACTTTGCCGAAACCGTCCATGCCGCCCATGTCGTGAACGCCGTTCATGGTGCCGCCTTCGGCAACCCCGTGCCGATCATGCTGTCGCGGGTGACGATGTCGGCGAGGCGTTCCTCGCTCCAGCCTTCGGTGCCGGCGGGGCGCATCGGCAGAACGAGAAAGCGCGTCTCCGCGGTCGAATCCCAGACGCGGATTTCGGTGTCCTTTGGCAGCGTCACGCCGAAATCGGCGAGCACGCCGCGGGGGTCTTTCACCGCGCGCGAGCGGTACGGCGAGGCCTTGTACCAGACCGGCGGCAGGCCGAGCATTTCCCACGGATAACAGGAGCACAGAGTGCACACGACCATGTTGTGCCGCTGCGGCGTATTTTCGACCGCGATCAGATGATCGCCGACGCGGGCCACATGGCCGAGCGTGCCGATCGCTTTCGACGCATCGTCGAGCAGCGCCTGCTTGAACGCCGGATCGGTCCAGGCCTTGGCGACGACGCGGGCGCCGTTGCGCGGGCCGATTTTCGTTTCATAGGCCTCGACGATGGCGTCGAGCGCCGCCGGATCGACATAGCCTTTTTCGGTCAGCACGGTTTCCAGCGCGCGCACGCGCAACTGCGTTTCCGACAGTTCGGAATGCTCGTGATCGTGATGATGGTGGTCGTGGGAATGATCGTGATCGTGTGCCATGGCCGGCATCCTAGTACGCGTTCGTTTGAGAATGAAGTGGTGCCGCGTGCACTGAGGGACTCCCTCTCCCCATAGCCCGTCGAAGACGGGCGTAAACGCCCTGATGGGGGAGAGGGTTGGGGTGAGGGGGCAAGTGACTCAAATTGAGTCCACAACCCCTCACCCGGCGCACTTCGTGCGCCGACCTCTCCCAATGGGAGAGGTGAAGAAGCGGCTAATCCCACACCCCTTCGTGCTGTTCCGCCGCCTCGTCCTCCAGCAGCGGGCCGACCACCTCGACCTTGCGCTGGCCGGCGTCAAAGACGGTGCGGCAGGGCAGGTCCAGCGTCGGATTCTCTTCGTGGTCGCCGGTGATCTTTTTCAGCCGCGCTTCCGACAGGCCGTAGACGACGCGGCCGATGCCGGCCCAGTAGATCGCGCCGGCGCACATGGCGCAGGGCTCGGCCGAGGAATACAGCGTGCACTCCGCCAGTTCGTCCGGTTCGTATGCCTTGCAGGCCGCGGTCGCCAGCAGGCGTTCGGCATGCGCGGTCATGTCGCCGTCGGGGAGATAGCCGTTTTCCGCCTCCAGAAGAACCTCGCCATCGGGCCCGACGAGGATCGCGCCGAACGGATGGTTGCCATGTTCCAGTGCGCTCTCGGCGACGTCGAAGGCGCGGCGCAACTGGTCTTCATCGCTTGGTTTCATACAGGACGCTTCTGCCGACTCGCGGAGAGCAAAATTTAGCGGAACTCGGCCCGCTGTGCCATCATCCCTGGCGATGCAGAGGTTTGCCGCTACCATTGACCGCCTGAATGCAACCATTGGACGCATGGTGGCCTGGCTCGTGCTGGCGGTCGTGCTGGTGCAGTTCGCGCTGGTGGTCGCGCGTTACGTGTTTGGATTCGGCTCGATCTGGCTGACCGAGGCGGTGGTCTACGGCCACGCCGCCGTTTTCCTGCTGGCAGCGGCCTGGACCTTGCGCGAAGGCGGCCATGTCCGCGTCGATATCTTTTACGCCGACGCGACGCCGCGCAGGCGCGCCATGGTCGATCTTGCCGGGGCGCTGTTGTTGCTGCTGCCCTTCGCGCTGGTGCTGCTCTGGCTGGCCGGACCTTACGCCGCACGCTCCTGGACAATCCTCGAGCGCTCGCAGGAATCCAGCGGCCTGCCTCTGGTCTTCGCGCTCAAGACGCTCATCCCGCTGTTCGCCGCGATGATGGCGTTGCAGGGCGTGGCGCAGGCGGTGACGGCCGCGCAGGCGCTCAAGGATGCGCCGCGATGAGCTTCCCCGAACTTCTCGCTATCCTCATGGTCGCCGCCGTGGTGCTGGCGCTGATGGCCGGCTACCCGGTGGCGCTGACGCTCGCCGGCGTCTCGCTCGCTTTCGCAGTTGTCGGCCACGCGCTTGGCGCCATGAATTTCGCCATCCTCGGCGCGCTGCCGCAACGCATCTTCGGCGTCATGACCAATGACGTGCTGCTGGCGATCCCGATGTTCATCTTCATGGGCGTCATGCTGGAGCGCTCCCGCATCGCCGAGGATCTGCTCGAACGCATGGGCCGCCTGTTCGGCACCTTGCGCGGCGGCTTGGGTTATTCCGTCGTGCTGGTCGGCGCATTGCTGGCGGCATCGACCGGCATGGTCGGCGCAACGACGGTGACCATCGGCCTCATCATGCTGCCGGCGATGTTGCGCTATGGCTACGATCCGCGGCTCGCCGCCGGCACCGTGGCGGCGTCGTCGACTTTGGCGCAGATCGTGCCGCCCTCGACGGTTTTGATTTTGCTCGGCGACCAGCTCAACAATTCTTATCAGGCCGCGCAACTGGCCAAAGGCAGCTTTGCGCCGAATGTCATTTCGGTCGGCGATCTTTTCGCCGGGGCGATTTTGCCCGGCCTGCTGCTGGTCGGTCTCTATCTCGCGTTCCTGATCGGGATGGCCGTGCTACGCCCGGCAAGCTGCCCGGCACTGCCGGCGACCGACGTGCCGCCCGCCACCGGACTCTTCGAAGCCTTGCTGGCGCCGGTGCTGCTGGTCGCCGCCGTACTCGGCTCGATCCTGTTCGGCCTGGCGACGCCGACGGAAGCCGCGTCGGTCGGCGCGGTCGGGTCGATCCTTTTGGCCTGGCGCAAGACGGCGCTGGCGCCGCTGCTCAAGCCCGTGGTGGAAAAAACCACGCAGATCGCCGCCATGATCTTTCTCATCCTGATCGGCGCGACTTTGTTCAGCCTGGTGTTCCGTGCGCTCGGCGGCGACCTCATGGTCGAGCGCGTGCTCTCCAGCCTGCCCGGCGGCGTTTCCGGCGCGGTGCTGGCGGTGATGCTGGCGATGTTCCTGCTCGGCTTCGTCATGGACGCCTTCGAGATCATCTTCGTCGTGGTGCCGATCGTCGCGCCGGCTTTGCTGAAAATGCCGGGCGTCGATCCGGTCTGGCTCGGCATCATGATGGCGGTGAACTTGCAGACCTCGTACATGCACCCGCCGCTCGGGCCGACTTTGTTTTTCCTGCGCGGCGTCGCGCCGCCGGAAATCACCACCCGGCACATTTATGTCGGCATTCTGCCTTTCGTCGCGATCCAGCTTTTCGCGCTGGTCGTGCTGTGGTTCCTGCCGGGGCTTGCCACCGTCCTGCCGCACGCGTTTTATGGGCGGTAAAGGGAAACGCCATGACCAAAGCCGCCGACATGTTCAACCTCACCGGCCGCGTTGCGCTGGTGACCGGCGCGTCGAGCGGGCTCGGTAAGCAATTCGCCCGCGCGCTGGCCGACAATGGCGCGGCGGTGGCGCTGGTGGCGCGCCGCACCGACCGGCTGCTCGATTTGCAGCAGGAAATCGAAGCGGCCGGCGGCAAAGCGCTGGCCATCGAGGCCGACGTCACCGACCGCGCCGCGATGGTCGCGGCGTTCGATGCCGCCGAGAAAGCCTTCGGCACCGTCACCATCCTCGTCAACAATGCCGGCGTCGCGCAGCAGTCGGTGCGCGCCACCGATGTGACGCCAGAAGAATGGCGGCGCGTGCTCGGCGTCGATCTCGACGCGGTGTTCTACTGGGCGCAGGAGGCCGCGCGCCGCATGATCGCCGCGAAGGTGCCGGGCGCCATCGTCAACATCGCCTCGGTGCTCGGCTTCGGCGTCTCCAAGGGCACCGCGAGCTATGCGGTCGCCAAGGCCGCCGTGGTGCAGACCACCAAGGCGCTGGCGGTCGAGTGGGCGTCGCGCGGTATCCGCGTCAACGCCATCGCGCCGGGCTGGTTCGTGACCGAGATCAATGACACGTTTCTCGAAAGCGATATGGGTCAGGCGTTGAAAAAGGACATCCCGATGGGCCGCTTCGGCAATGAAGGCGATCTCGACGGCGCGCTGCTGTTGCTGGTGTCGGACGCCGGCGCCTATATGGCCGGCGCGACCATCATCGTCGATGGCGGGCAGGTGGTGAAGATCGCTTAACGACTAAGCGCCCGCGACACAGTGGGCCGATGAGGAAACGCCATGGACTTCTCGCTCTCTCCCGAAATCGAAGCGTTGCGCCTCAGGGTGCGGGCCTTCGTCGACGAACATGTGCTGCCGCTGGAAAAAGACCCGGCCAACTTCGCCGACAACGAGAACATTCCGCATCACCTGCTCGAGCCGGTGCGAGTCAAGGCGCGCGCCGCAGGTCTGTGGGCGCCGCAGGCGCCGAAGGAATATGGCGGCATGGAATTGCCGATGGTCGCCTGGGCCGCGGTCTACGAGGAAGCGGCGCGCTCGATCTTCGGCCCGCTCGCCATTCACTGCATGGCGCCGGACGACGGCAACATGAACATGCTGCGGCTGGCTGGCACGCAGGCGCAGAAAGACAAATGGCTGGCGCCTTTGGTCGCCGGCAAAGTGCGCTCGGCTTTCGCCATGACCGAACCGTCGCCCGGCGGCGGCTCCGACCCGACCATGATCCGCACCCGCGCCGAAAAGCGCGGCAACAAATATGTCATCACCGGCCGCAAATGGTTCATCACCGGCGCCGATGGCGCGGCGCATTTCATTCTGATGGCGCGCACCTCGGACGATGCGCGCAAGGGCCTCACCGCGTTTCTGTTTCACAAGGACCAGCCAGGCTGGCGCATCGTGCGGCGCATTCCGATCATGGGACCGGAAGAGCATGGCGGCCATTGCGAACTGGAATTCGACGGCCTCGAAATTCCGGAAGAAAACATCTTGATGGGCGAGGGCGAGGGCCTGCGCCTGATGCAGGTACGGCTCGGGCCCGCGCGCCTGACGCATTGCATGCGCTGGACAGGATTTGCCAAGCGCTGTGTCGAGATCGCGCAGGCCTATGTCGCCGAGCGCGAAGGCTTCGGCATCAAGCTCGCCGACCGCGAAAGCGTGCAGATGAAACTCGGCGAGATCGGCCAGCAGATACAGATCGGCCGCCTGCTCACCATGCACGCCGCCTGGATGCTCGATCAGGGTGGCCGCGCGCGCAAGGAAGTGTCGATGGCCAAGGTTCACGTCGCCGAGACCTTGCACCGCGCCGCCGACATGGCGATCCAGTTGCAGGGCGCGCGCGGCTATTCCAAAGACACCGTGGTCGAATGGATCTACCGCTACGCCCGCTCTGCCAAGCTGGTCGACGGCGCGTCGGAAGTGCACATGATGGTGCTGGCAAAATTCATGCGCAACGAAGGCCGCGACTTCTGGCAATGGGGTCCGGGCGAGGGAAGAAGGAACGAGAAGTAGCGCTCTTAATCCCTCCCCCGCAGGGGGAGGGTGGCCCGGCGTCGCTCGAAGAGCGAAGCCGGGTCGGGTGGGGTTTTCCTTCGATAAGCGTCAAGCGTCGCCCCACCCGGCCGCTCGCTATCGCTCGCGTCCACCCTCCCCGTAGCCGGGGAGGGATAAGAAGCTAATTCCGATAACTCGTATCGATCTTGTCGAGAATCCGCAGATAGGCCGACCAGTCGGCGGCGCCGCGCCCGGCATCGTGGTGTTCGAACTGCTCCGCCGTCTTGGCGCAGATCGCGTCGGGGATTTCCACCAGCTCGCCCTTGGTCGCCTCCAACTTGAGTTGGATGTCGATGGCGTCGAGCAGCACCATCATTAGCACGAAGGCTTCGCGCGCCGATTGGCCGACCGTCAGCAGGCCGTGGTGGTTGAGAATCATCGCGCGGTTCTTGCCGAGATCGCGGTTGATGCGCGCGCGCTCCTCGAAATCCTCGGTGATGCCTTCGTAGGCGTGATAGCCAATGCGCTTGTAAAAGCGCGTTGCGTGCTGCGACAGCATGCGCAGGCCGCTTTTCATGGCGCCGATCGCCATGCCGTTATTGGTGTGAATGTGCACCGAGCAGTTGACGTCATCGCGCCCGCCCAGCACGCCGCCATGCAGCGTGAAGCCGGGCCGGTTGACGCCGGATTTTTCGTCGAGGTCTGCGTCCATCGAGACCTTGGCGAGATTGGAGGCGGTGACTTCGTTGTACAAAAGCTCATGCCGCTTCATCAGAAACATGCGCGGCTCGCCGGGCACGCGCATCGCAGAGTGATTGTAGATCACGTCGTCCAGTTTGTAGTGGGCGAGCAGGCGATAGACCGCGGCGAGATCGACGCGCGCCTTCCATTCACCCTGTGAAATTCCGGCGGGGGGCGCGCTGGTGATGGTGGCGTGCGTGTTCATGAGCGTCCTCCAATTTTTTTAGAGCCTAGCATAATGCCGGCGCTTGGCCAGAGAGAGGCGCGCCGATATAGAGAACGCTGTCGATTGAAAGCGAGCATCATGTCCAATCCGATCAAGATCATCATGGGCGGCTACGGCCCGGCGACGACGGGATTTTCCAAGTCGCTGAAATTCATCGGCGACAAACTTGAAGCCGAATTCGGCGGCCGCATCGCCATCGACTATATCTGGAACGTGATGGATCACGGCCACAAGGCCGAAGACATTCTCACTTTGGTCGAGAGCGGCGAGATCACGCTCGGCTATCAGTCGTCGAGTTATCTCACCGACCGCGTGCCGGAACTCGGCTTCGTCGATCTGCCGTTTCTGTTCGCCGACAACGCGCAGGCGCGCGCCGCGATGGACGGCGAACTCGGACGCTTCCTCGCCGACAGCATCGAGCGCCGCATCGGTTACCGCATTCTCGGCTGGTTCGAAAACGGCTTCCGCCACATCTCCAACCGGCTGCGGCCGATTCATCTACCCGCCGACATGAAGGGCATGAAAATTCGTGTGCTGCCGAGCGAAATCCAGCGCCGCACCTTTGAGCTGCTCGGCGCGCAGGCGATGCGCATGGACCTCACCGAAGCCATCAAGATGGTGGTCGCCGGCACTTTGGACGCGCAGGAAAATCCGCTGGCCAATACGGTCACTTATGGCGTGCACAAGTTTCATAAATATCACACGCTGAGTTCGCACTTTTATATCTCGCGGCCGATCTTTCTGCACCGCGCTTCGTTCGATGCCTGGCCACAGGATTTGCAGGCGGCGATGCAGAAGGCCGTGCGCGACGCCGTCACGTTCCAGCGCGGTCTGGCGGAAGAGGAGAACGTGCAGTCGCGTCAGGCCATTGAGGCTGCCGGCTGCGAGATCCACGCCCTGACGCCGGCCGAACACGACGCCTTCGCCGCGGCGGTGCAGCCTTTGCTCGCCGATGCGCGCGGGCTTTACGGCGAGGCGATGTTCTGGATGGTGCCGAAGGCGTGATTGTCATTCCGGGACGCGCGCCAGAAGCGTGGCCGGCTGCCGGAAGACGCCGCCGTGGCGCGCCGAAGGGCGCGGGCACCTTGGGAAACCAGGGCGTCACCTACACTGGAGCGCCTTTTGGCGCGCCACACCCTCGATGTTTTCGAGGGGCTTGTCCGCCGAAGCCCATAGGGCGAAGGCGGAAGGAGGCGGAAGGAGGCGGACGGCGGCCTGCCCGGGGCCTCAAACAATACGGGCGATGAATCGCGACTGGCTCTCTTCACCCTCCCCTGGAGGGGGAGGGTCGCGAGCGATAGCGAGCGGGGTGGGGTGAACCTTCGCGCCGCTCACCCCACCCCGATCGTTTTCGCTGACGCTCAAACGATCGACCCTCCCCCTCCAGGGGAGGGTAAGGAAGCAACAACCCTAACGCCGCATTTAGCATGCCGCGGTTTACACCGCCGCAAGGCTTCCTTCGTAGACATAGGGAACGGCCCTTATTTCCTCCCATGGCGGTGATCATGACTGCGTCCCGACCGGTATCGCTGGCCACGCGCCATCTCAGCAAAAGCTTCGACAGGCCGGCGGTCGACAATCTCGACCTCACGATTTACGGCGGCGAATTCTATTGCCTGCTCGGGCCGAACGGCGCCGGCAAGACCACGACCTTGCGCATGGTCGCCGGACTGATGCGTCCCGATGCCGGGACGATCGTGATAGACGGCATCGACGCGCTCGCCGAACCCGAAGCCGCCAAGCAGATCACCGCCTGGCTGTCCGACGAGCCGATGATCTATGACAAGCTGACGCCGTACGAATATCTCGAATTCGTCGCCGGCCTTTGGCGCATCGACGCCGGCACCGCCGAAGCGCGCGCCCGTGACCTGATCGCCTGGCTCGGTCTTGAGGCGCAGGCGCATGACCGCTGCGAAGGATTTTCCAAAGGCACGCGGCAGAAGGTCGCGCTCGCCGGCGCGCTGGTGCACGATCCCAAACTCATCATTCTCGACGAGCCGTTGACCGGGCTCGATGCCGGCTCGGCGCGTCAGGTGAAAAATGTGCTGCGCGAGCGCGTCGCCGCCGGCGGCACCGTCATCATGACCACGCATATCCTCGAAGTCGCCGAGCGCATGGCCGACCGCATCGGCGTCATCGCCAATGGCCGCCTGATCGCCGAAGGCACGCTCGACGAATTGCGCGTCAAGACCGGCGCCGCCGGCACCAGCCTCGAAGACACCTTCCTCGCGCTCGTCGCCAACGAAGCCGAACTGGTGGCCGCCGCGTGAGCCAGCCCGCGACGCTCACCTGGCTGGCCGGCCACGAAGCACGCCTCGGCTGGCGCGACTTTGCCGCATTGATGACGGCGGGCGGCCGCGCCCGCGCGCGCAACGCGGTGATCCTGGTCATTGCCTTTGCCGCCGCGATGCACGGCTTCGCCTACTGGATCGTCGCCGGCTATGCGGATGTCAGTCTCGATTCCGACCCGACGACCTTGGTCGCGATCACGGCGACGCTGTTGCTGTCATGGTCGCTGCTGCTGTCGCAGGCCATGGAGTCGGTGACGCGCGCTTTCTATACGCGCGCCGATCTCGATCTGATTCTCACCTCGCCGGTGTCGGCGCGCAAGGTATTTGCCGTGCGCATGGGCCGCATTGCCGCTGCGGCGGTCGCGGTGGCTGTGCTGCTGGCCGCGCCCTTCATCGATGTACTCGTATTGCGCGGCGGCGCGCGTTGGCTCGCGGCTTACGGCGTGGTCGCGGCAATGGGTGCGGTCGCCACCGCCGCGGCATTGGCATTGACCATTGCGCTGTTCCGCCTGGTCGGCCCGAAGCGCACGCGGCTGATCGCGCAGATCGTCGCCGCCGTCATCGGCGCGGCTTTCGTCATCGGCCTGCAAGTGATGGCGATTTTCTCCGGCGGCACTTTGTCGCGCGCGGCGGCTTTGCAATCGGAATGGGTGATGGCGCGCGCGCCCGGCATCGACAGCCTCATCTGGTGGCCGGCCCGCGCCGCGCTCGGCGACGGCGCGGCGCTTCTCGCCATTGTCCTGTTCAGTTTTGCGCTGCTCGGCGGCGCCATTGCTCTGTTCTCGGCGCGCTTCGGCGATCATGCGATGGCGGCGGCCGGGGTCGGCAGCGCCCGCGTGCGCCAGCGCCGCGGCTCATTGGCGTTCCGCCGCCGCTCGCCGCAGCGCGTGCTGCGCCAGAAGGAATGGACCTTGCTGCTGCGCGATCCGTGGCTGATTTCGCAGACCTTGATGCAGATTCTCTATCTGCTGCCGCCAGCTCTGTTGCTGTGGCTCACCTTCCGCACCGGCAATGAAGATTATGTGGTGCTGATCCCTGTCATCGTCATGGCGGCGGGACAACTGGCTGGCGGTCTCGCCTGGCTGTCGATTTCCGGCGAGGACGCGCCCGATCTCGTCGCCACCGCGCCCATCGCCGCCTCGCGCATCATGGCGGCCAAGATCGAAGCGGTCATCGGCATGATTGCTTTGGTCTTTGCACCGATCGTCGCCGTGCTGGCTTTCGATTCGGTCTTTGCCGCATTCGTCGCGGCGCTCGGCATTCTGGCCGCGGCGGGCGGCTCGACGCTCATTCAGATCAGCTTCCGCGTGCAGGCGCGGCGCAGCCAGTTCCGCCGGCGGCAGACGTCGTCGCGTATCGCCACCTTCGCCGAGGCGTTCTCATCCATTGCCTGGGCGGCGACCGCGGCTATCGCGGCGGACGGTTCGTGGTTCGCGCTGATAACGGCCGCAATCGCCGTTCTGATTCTATTGGGCGTGCGATGGATCAGCCCGCGTCAGGCGTAAGAAACACGCCAGCGCTGCCGCGCCACCAGCGCGCCGACGATCACGAGGTTGATGAGATTGGCGCCGACGCCGACCGCGAAAGCCGGCGCGTAATAGCTGAAGTGGTCGTACAAAAGCCCAGCCAGCCAGCCGCCCGACGCCATGCCGAAAGCGGTGAACATCAGCAAGGTCGGGATGCGCCACGACGCCTGCGCCGCCGGAAACAGTTCGCGAATTGCCAGCACATAGGCCGGGATGATGCCGGAAAATCCAAGCCCGAATGCCGCCGACACCGCGAACAATCCGGCTTCGCTCTGCGTCAGCAGGAAGGCGATCATCGCGCCGCATTGCCACAGCGAACCCGCCAGCACCGTCATCAATCCGCCGATGCGGTCGGAGATCGCGCCCCAGATCTGGCGGCTGAGAAACGCGGTGCCGAGCAACACCGACAGCATCAGCGCGCCGGTCGAACGGGTGATGCCGAGGTCGCTGCAGAATGCCACCAGATGGCCCTGCGGCATTGCCATCGGGATGCAGCACATGATCGATGCCGCGCACATCAGCGCGAAAACGAGATTGGGCGGCAGGCCGAGCACGCGCGCCGGTGCGCTGCCGCGAACGGGAGCGGGCGTTGGATGGATGACTTCCGGCGGGTGGCCGAAGAAGATCAGCGCCACCGGCACCACGATCAGGATTTCCAGCAGCGCATACCACAGCATGGTCTCGCGCCAGCCGACCAGCGCGATGGCGCGCTCGAACACCGGCGGCCACAAAGCGCCGGCGAGATACGTGCCGCTCGAGATCAGGGCGAGCGCCGAGCCGCGGCGCTTGTCGAACCATCGGCTGACATAGACGTAAAGCGGCGCGTTGATGCCGGCGAGGCCGATCAGGCCGATGAACAGGCCGTGGCCGACCAGCAGCGGAAACGTCGGGCCGAGACTCGACAGCGCCAGCCCGACGGCAATCATCAGCGCGCCGAACGTCACCGTCCAGCGCGGGCCAATGCGGTCGGCGATGCGGCCCATCATGATGCCGCCGATGCCCGAGCCGAGCCAGACGAGGGCGCCGGCCAGCGCGGGAATCGACCGCACGCCGTCGACCTCGCCGGCAATGTCCTTGAGCGCCACCGCGGTGATCCAGGCGGCGCCGAACGACATCATCAGCGCCCATAGCGCGGCCGCGGCGACGACCCATGACGCTTTTGACTCAACGGACGTTGACGGCGATTGCATTGAGAAGGGCACCCGGCTGGCGGACCCTTTTACAGCCCATGGGGGATTTGGCCAGCGCGGCGCGTGAGGGGCAGCCTGCTGCAAAACGCTCTGCTGCATTGCGCCAAAATGCGTTTGAGGCGGCTTGGCTGAAACTTCCTTCTAGCCGCCACGTTGGAAACGAAATTGACCGCAAGGCGCTCAGGTGTAAGCTTTTATTTCGGTTCCGGCGGCTTTGCGTCGCCCGCTGACAGCCTATATGAGTGACCTCATGACGCTCCGACCGGTCAGCCTCGACGACAAATACGACCTCAACCAGTCGCATGTGCTGGTGACCGGCTATCAGGCCCTGATCCGCGCCATTCTGATGCAGAAAGAGCGCGATCGCCGCGCCGGCCTGAACACCGGTGGCTATCTTTCCGGCTATCGCGGCTCGCCCCTGGGTGGGCTCGACCAGCAGTTCATGCGCTCGGCCCGCGAATTGACCGCTGCCGATGTCAAGTTCCTGCCCGGCCTGAATGAGGAACTCGCCGCCACCGCCGTCTGGGGCACCCAGCAGGCCGAACTGCGCGGCGAGGGCAAGTTCGATGGCGTCTTCGGCATGTGGTACGGCAAGGGCCCCGGGGTCGATCGCTCCGGCGACGTGTTCCGCCACGCCAATCTCGCCGGCACCTCGAAGCATGGCGGCGTGCTGGCCCTGATGGGTGACGACCACACCGCCGAGTCCTCCACCACCGCCCACCAGTCCGAATTTCATTTCGTCGATGTGATGATGCCGATCCTCAACCCGGCCGGCGTCCAGGAGATCATCGACTACGCGCTGCTTGGCTGGGCGATGTCGCGCTACACCGGCACCTGGACCGCGCTCAAATGCATGCATGAGACGGTGGAGTCGACCGGCGTGGTTGACGGTTCGCTCGATCGTCTCAACATCGTGACGCCGACTGACTTCGCCATGCCCGAAGGCGGGCTCAATGTCCGGCTGGTCGATACCATTCTCGGCCAGGAAGCGCGCCTGCACGACTACAAGCGCGACGCCATGCTGGCCTTCGTGCGCGCCAACAAGATCAACAAGACGATCATGTCGGGCGGCCGCACTCCGAAGATCGGCATCATCTCGACCGGCAAGGCCTATCTCGATGTGCGCCAGGCTTTCGACGAACTCGGCCTCGACGAGATCAAGTGCAACGACATCGGCATCCGCCTGTTCAAGATCGGCTGCGTCTGGCCGATCCCGCGCGACGAATTGCTGGAATTTGCCGCCGGGCTCGACCTCATCATCGTCGTCGAGGAAAAGCGCTCGCTCATCGAAGTGCAGGTGCGCGAGGAACTGTACGGCACCGCCAACCAGCCGGTCTGCATCGGCAAAAAGGACGAGAACGGCAATTGGCTGTTCCCGGTCAAGGGAGCGCTCGACGCCAACGACATTGCGATCGCCATTGGCGAACGCATTCTGCGGCTCGGCGCCAACGATGAAATGGCGGCGAGCGTCGCGCGGCTGAAATCGGCGCAGCACAAGCTGAACGAAACTGCCGACGTCGCCGTGCGCATTCCGTATTTCTGCTCCGGCTGTCCGCACAATTCATCGACGCGCGTGCCGGAAGGCAGCCGTGCCTATGCCGGCATCGGCTGCCATTTCATGTCGCAGTGGATGGACCGCAAGACGCTGGGCTTCACGCAGATGGGCGGCGAGGGCGCGAACTGGATCGGCGAAGCGCCGTTCAGCAAGCGCGATCACGTTTTCCAGAACCTCGGCGACGGCACTTACAATCACTCCGGCTATCTCGCCATTCGCGCCGCGATCGCTTCCGGCGTGACCATGACCTACAAAATTCTCTACAACGACGCGGTGGCGATGACCGGCGGCCAGCATCACGAAGGCGGCCTCACGGTGCAGCAGATCGCCGCGCAGGTCGCCGCCGAAGGCGCCAAGCGCATCATCGTCGTCACCGACGAGCCGGACAAATATCCAAACGACACCGAATGGCCGAAGGGCCTGACCATCCACCACCGTGACGACCTCGACGCGCTTCAGCGCGAAATGGCGACGGTGCCGGGCGTCAGCATCATCATCTACGACCAGACCTGCGCCGCCGAGAAACGCCGCCGCCGCAAGCGCGGCACGTTCCCCGATCCGGACAAGCGCGTCGTCATCAACGATCTCGTGTGCGAAGGCTGCGGCGATTGCGGCGTCAAATCGAATTGCGTGTCGGTGCAGCCTTTGGCGACCGAATGGGGCCGCAAGCGCACCATCGACCAGTCGAGCTGCAACAAGGACTATTCCTGCGTGAAGGGCTTCTGCCCGTCCTTCGTCACAGTGCACGGCGCCAAGCTTAAGAAAGGCGAGGGCATCTCGGAGCCGGCCGGCTGGCCGGCGCTGCCGTCGCCGAACGTGCCGCTGATCAATCATCCTTACGGCATCATCGTCACCGGCATCGGCGGTACCGGCATCGTCACCGTCGGCGCCATCATCGGCATGGCGGCGCATCTTGAAGGCAAGGGCGTCGGCATCATCGACATGGCGGGCCTGGCGCAGAAGGGCGGCGCGGTGTTCAGCCATATCCGCATCGCCAACAATGCCGACGACATTCACGCCATTCGTGTTGCCGCGGGCGGCGCCGATCTGGTGCTCGGCGGCGATATCGTCGTGGTCGGCTCCAAGAAGGTGCTGAGCGCCATCAAGCCCGGCAATACGCATATGATCGTCAACACCGCCGAGTTCATGCCCGGCGATTTCGCCCGCAATGCCGATTTCTCGCTGCCGACCGAAAAGCTCAAGCGCACCATCTCCGGCACCGCCGGCCGCGAGCGCAGCCACTTCGTCGACGCGACCCGGCTGGCGACGGCGCTTCTGGGCAATTCGATCGGCGCCAACATGTTCATGCTGGGTTACGCCTATCAGAATGGCGGCCTGCCGCTGTCGGCGGACGCGGTCGAGAAAGCCATCGAGATGAACGGCGAGGCGGTGGCGATGAACCTCGCCGCGTTCCGCTATGGCCGCCGCGCGGCCATCGACCCGGCGGCGGTTGAATCCTTGATTGCACCGCGCCCGGCAGAGGAAAACGACTCGCTCAAGCTGTCGCAGAGCTTCGACGAGATCGTCGAGCGCCGCGTCGCCTTCCTGACCGCCTATCAGAATGCGCGCTATGCGCGGCGATACCGCACCTTTGTCGACAAGGTCGTCGCCGCCGAGGCCGCCAAGACACCGGGACAGACGGCTTTGGCGGAAGCAGTCGCGCGCTATCTGTTCAAGCTGATGGCCTACAAGGACGAATACGAAGTCGCCCGGCTTTACACCGATACGTCTTTCATCGAGCGCGTGAAGTCCACCTTTGCCGCGGGCACGCTGCGTTTCGAATTCCATCTGGCGCCGCCGTTGCTGGCCAAAGTCGACAAGGCGACCGGCGAGCCGAAAAAGATGTCGTTCGGCCCGTGGATGCTGAAAGCGTTCGCCATGCTTTCGAAATTCAAATTCCTGCGCGGCACGCCGCTCGACCCGTTCGGCTATACGCATGAGCGGCGCATGGAGCGCCGGCTGGTGACCGAGTATCTGGAATTGCTCGACACCGTCACGGCCGAGCTGACGCCGCTCAATCATGCGACGGCGGTGGCGCTGGCTTCTATACCGGAAAAGATCAGGGGCTATGGGCCAATCAAGCAACGTACCCATGCCGCCGCCAAAGCTGAGGAAAAGGCGCTTTACGAGCAATTCCGCGCCGGCACCTCGCCTTTTCTGAAGGCGGCGGAGTAACGTGTTGAATGCCTGAACCCCGATTGGAGGCTTGTTCGTGATCTCAGCGGCGCGCTTGCGAGAGATTGCCTTCTGGTCCGCCGATCTGAGCGAGCAGGAATTCGAACACGCGCGCCGCGGCATCGTCGAAAAGGCCTATGGCAAGGGTGCCTATATCTGCCATCGCGGCGATCGGCTCGATTCCTGGGCCGGTGTGACCGAAGGTCTGGTCAAGCTGAGCACGGTGTCGCGCAACGGCAAGGCCGTGATGCTGGCGGGCCTGCGGGCAGGCGGGTGGTTCGGCGAAGGCACTGTCCTCAAGAACGAGCTGCGCCAGTACGACCTTGTCGCCTTGCGCGACACCCGCATGGCATTGATGGACCGCTCGACTTTTCTTTGGTTGTTCGAGAATAGCGTCGGATTCAACCGCTTCCTGGTCAAGCAGTTCAATGAACGCCTGGGTCAGTTCATCGCTCTGGTCGAATATGACCGGATGCTCGATGCCCCGGCGCGCCTCGCGCGCAACATCGCCTGGCTTTTCAACCCGGTCTTATACCGTGGCCTCGGCATGCACCTCCAAGTATCCCAGGAGGAAATCGGTCTGCTGTCGGGGATATCGCGCCAGATGGCGAACAAAAGCCTGCAAATCCTGGAGAGCAAAGGCTTACTGCGCGTCGAGCACAATGGAATTACGGTGCTGGAGTTGGAGCGCCTGGCCCGCTACGGCGGCTAGTCGACGTGGCCGACCGTGCGCCGGCAAGAAATTATATAACCGCAGCTATAGCCGATATCCCCCGTGCTTGTCTGTCAAGTGGGGCGTTGCGGAAACTTTATTTCGTGCGATGGTCGTGGTCAGGACGGCGATGGACGGGATTTCTTGCGGTAGCGGAATAGTTTAGCGGCGTTTTTCGGCCATTTTCCGCCCACTCGGAGCTTGACCGTCATCGGACAGTGAATTCATATCAATACAAATAAGATCGCCCTTAAGGGCGGCTGAGGGGAAGATGCGGAGCCGGCGAGACAACGCCGGCTGAAGGGGAGGATATGGTTGTGGCGTCTGACGCCGCCGCTACGGCGGATACGTTTCCGAAGCTGTTGATCCGCAATGCGCGCCTGTATGGCGCGCGGCCGGCGATGCGGCACAAGGATCTCGGAATCTGGCAGACCTGGACCTGGAAAGAGGTCGAGGAAATCGTGCGCGCCTACGCCGTGGGCTTAAACCGGCTCGGCCTCAAGCGCGGCGAAACCATCGCCATTGTCGGCTCCAACCGGCCCAAACTGTATTGGTCGGTCATGGCGGCGCAGATGCTGGGCGCGGTGCCGGTGCCGGTCTATGCCGATGCGGTGGCCGACGAACTGTCTTTCGTGCTGGCGCATGCCGATGTGCGCTTCGCCGCGGTCGAGGATCAGGAGCAGATCGACAAGATCCAGTCGGTACTCGACCGGCTGCCAAAACTCGAACTGATGTTCTACGACGAGGCCCGCGGCCTGCGCGATTACGACCACGCCAAACTGCGCGCCATGGATAACGTCATCGCCGACGGCCGCAAGGCGCTAGCCGCCGACCCCAAGCTCGGCCAATGGCTCGATGCCGAGATCGCGGCTGGCAAAGGCTCCGACCCGTCGATCATTCTCTATACTTCCGGCACCACCGGCGCTTCGAAAGGCGTGGTGCTGTCCGGCGAGCGCTCGATCAAGGCGGCGACCGACACCGTCATTTTCGACAAGCTCACCGAGAACGATGTCGCGCTGGCTTATTTGCCGTTGGCCTGGGTCGGCGATCATTATCTCAATTACGCGCAAGGGCTGGTGGCCGGTTTCTGCACCGCCTGTCCGGAGAGCGCCGAGACGGCGATGTCCGATCTGCGCGAGATCGGCCCGAGTTTCTACTTTGCGCCGCCGCGCACGCTCGAAGTGCTGCTGACGCGAATGATGATCCGCATGGAGGACGCGAGCCGCCTCAAGAAAAAAATGTTTCACTATTTTCTCGGCGTGGCGCGGCAATATGGCGAGCGCATTCTCAACGGCGAGAGCGTGCCGCTCAAGGGCCGCCTCCTATACGCGCTCGGCAATGTTCTGGTCTATGCGCCGCTCAAGAACGTGCTCGGCTTTTCGCGCGTGCGGGTCGCCTATACGGCGGGCGAAGCCATCGGCCCGGATCTGTTCGCCTTTTATCGCTCGATCGGGCTCAACCTGAAGCAGCTCTACGGCCAGACCGAAGCATTCCTCTATGTCACGGCGCAGCCGGACGGCGCCATCTATTCCGATACCGTCGGACCGGCCTGTCCGAATGTCGATATCCGCATCGCCGAGAACGGCGAGGTGCTGTTCAAGTCGCCGGGCATGTTCATCGGCTATTTCAAAGACGCCGCCAAGACCGCGGAGGTCACCACGCCGGACGGCTATGTGATGACCGGCGACGCCGGCTATTTCGATGAGAAGACCGGCCATCTCAAGATCATCGACCGTGCCAAGGATGTCGGCCGCCTCAATGATGGCACGATGTTTCCGCCGAAATACATCGAGAACAAGCTCAAGTTCTTCCCCGACATCCGCGAGGCCGTCGCCTATGGCGACAAGCGCGATTTCGTCACCGTGATGCTCAACATCGATCTGACCGCGGTCAGCAGCTGGGCCGAGCGCAACAACGTCTCCTACGGCTCCTATCAGGAACTGGCCGGGCATCCGCTGGTCTATGCGATGATGGAGAAACACGTCGCCGAAGTGAACGCCGCGATGGCCGCCGACAAGATGCTCGCCGGCAACCAGATCAAGCGCTTCCTCATTTTGCACAAGGAACTCGACGCCGATGACGGCGAACTGACGCGCACGCAGAAGGTGCGCCGCGGCTTCGTCGCCGAGCGCTACAAGCCGTTGATCGACGCGCTCTATAATGGAGCCAAGGAAGCCGATATCTCGACTGAAGTGACCTTCGAGGACGGCCGCAAGGGTACGCTCGCCGCCCGCGTCAAGATCGCCGACATGCAGCCGGTCGTACCGTCCGGAACGTTGGGGAAAGCGGCATGAGGGCGCCCGACGGACCCCCGGTGACTTCCGGCGACGTGCTGCTGTCGATCGACAACGTTTCGCTGTCGTTCGGCGGCGTCAAAGCCATCAGCGGCGTCTCCTTCGACATCCGCAAGGGTGAAATCCGCGCCATCATCGGTCCGAACGGCGCCGGCAAGACGTCGATGCTGAACATCATCAACGGCTTCTATCATCCGCAGCAGGGCATCATCACCTTCAAGGGCGAGGCGCGCACCAGGATGCGGCCGCATGATGCCGCCGACGGCGGCATCGCCCGCACCTTCCAGAATGTCGCGCTGTTTCGCGGTATGAGCGCGCTCGACAACATCATGGCCGGCCGCACGCTCAAGATGAAGCGCAACATGTTCTGGCAGATGCTGCGCATCGGCCCGGCGCTGGCCGAGGAGGTCGAACATCGCCACCGCGTCGAGGAGATCATCGACTTCCTCAAGATCCAGGAAATCCGCCGCACGCCGGTCAGCCGGCTGCCGTATGGCTTGCAGAAGCGCGTCGAACTCGGCCGTGCGCTGGCCATGGAGCCGGAATTGCTGCTGTTCGATGAGCCGATGGCCGGCATGAACATCGAAGAGAAAGAGGACATGTCGCGCTTCATTCTCGATGTGAACGAGCATTACGGCACGACGATCGCCCTGATCGAGCACGACATGGGCGTGGTGATGGATCTGTCGGATCGAGTCGTCGTGCTCGACCACGGCATCAAGATTGCCGACGGCACGCCCGCCGAGGTGAAGAGCAATCAAGCGGTGATCGACGCCTATCTGGGAGTGGCGCATTGATGATGGCTGTTGTGAAAAACGATGGTGCCACTTGCGCTGTTCTTTTCCCTCCCCCCTTGAGGGGGAGGGTCAGGGAGGGGGGGAAGCGCCAGTCGGATGCGGTTCGGCTTACCCCCCTCCCGACCGGCCTTCGGCCGGTCGACCTCCCCCTCAAGGGGGGAGGTGAAGACTGCGGCGAGGATATCCAGACATGATCCTCTTTGGCCAATTCCTTGAAGTCCTCGTCAGTGGCCTCCTGGCCGGCGTGCTTTATTCACTGGTCGCGCTCGGCTTCGTGCTGATCTTCAAGGCGTCCGGCGTGTTCAACTTCGCGCAGGGCGCAATGGTGCTGCTCGCGGGTCTTGCGCTGGTGCGCTCGCTCGACATGATGGTCGCGAATGGCCTGCCGTTCTGGGCGGCGATCATGCTGGCGCTGTTGTTCGCCGCGCTGGTCATGGCGATCACCGCGTTCATGGTGGAGCGCTTCGTGCTCGGGCCGCTGATCAATCAGGACGGGCTGACATTGTTCATGTCCACCATCGGTGTCACCTTCATTATCGAAGGCGGCGCGCAGATGCTGTTCGGCTCCGACGTCTATCCGCTGCGGCTGTTCCCGAGCGATGCCTGGTTCCTGTTCGAAGACTCGTTCCCCGGCGGCATTCTGGTCAGCAAGATCGACGTCTGGGGCGGCCTGATCGCCGCCGTGCTGGTCGTCGGCCTGGCGCTGTTCTTCCAGAAGACCAAAACCGGCCGCGCGCTGCGCGCGGTCGCCGACGATCACGCCGCGGCGCAGTCGGTGGGCATTTCGCTGAACTGGATCTGGTTCATCGTCTGGCTGGTCGCCGGTCTGGTGGCGTTGGTCGCCGCCACTGTGTGGGGCACCAAACTCGGCGTGCAGTTTTCCATCACCTTCCTGGCGCTGAAGGCGCTACCGGTGCTGATCATCGGCGGCTTTACCTCGGTGCCTGGCGCGATCGTCGGCGGCTTGATCGTCGGCGCTGGCGAGAAGCTGGCTGAGGCCTATCTCGGTCCGTTCATCGGCGGCGGCATCGAATACTGGTTTGCCTATGTGCTGGCGCTGGTCGTGCTGATGGCGCGGCCGCAGGGCCTGTTTGGCGAGCGGATAATTGAGAGAATTTGAGTCATGCGAACCGGCGATCGATACTTTACTCCGTTCGTCCCCGCGAAAGCGGGGACCCAGAATTTTTTAAGAAATAACTGGATTCCCGCTTTCGCGGGAACGAACGGAGTTTGTTGTGGCGCTCAGCGATCAAGCGGAGGCTGGTGACATATGTTTTACCGCGAGACCGGCCAGTTCAAGACCAGCTACGCCGCCGACATGCAGATCTTTCCGATCAGGCAGGATCGCATCGCGCTGTGGGTCGTCCTGGCCTTCGCTTTCATCGGTATCCCGCTGCTCGATGGCCTTCAGGTCTGGCCGTTCGGCGGCGAATATATGCTGCGCGCCATTCTGATCCCGTTTCTGATCCTGTCGCTCGCCGCGATCGGCCTGAACATCCTGACCGGCTATTGCGGTCAGCTGTCGCTCGGCAGCGGCGCCTTCATGGCGATCGGCGCCTATAGCGCCTACAAGTTCGGCACCGGCGTCGACATTTCGTTCGGCCTGTTCGATCTGTCGATCCCGCCATTGTCGGTGCTGCCTTCTATCCTGCTTGGCGGTTTGATGGCGGCGATCATCGGCATCCTGTTCGGAATCCCGAGTCTTCGAATCAAAGGCCTCTATCTTGCGGTCGCAACGCTAGCGGCGCAGTTTTTCTTCGATTGGGTGTTCATTCGCGTGAAATGGTTCACCAACTATACCTCGTCGGGCTCGGTGGTGGCGCCGGATTTGAACTTCTTTGGGTACGTCGTCAACGCACCGATCGAACGTTATCTGTTGTGCCTGGTATTTGTGACGATCTTCGCGCTGCTGGCGAAGAACCTGGTGCGCGGCAATATCGGCCGGCAATGGATGGCGACGCGCGACATGGACATCGCCGCCGAGTTGATGGGCATCCGGCCGCTTTATGCCAAGCTTTCGGCCTTCGCCATTTCGTCCTTCATCATGGGCGTCGCCGGCGCGCTGTGGGCCTTCGTCTATCTCGGCGCCTGGGAGCCTCTGGCCTTCAGCATCGACCGCTCGTTCCAGATCCTGTTCATGGTCATCATCGGCGGCCTCGGCTCGATCCTCGGTTCGTTTCTCGGCGCTGCCTTCATTCTTGTGCTGCCGATCGCGCTCGATCAGGTGCCGCATGCGCTGGGCATGCCGATCTCGGTCGAGACGGTATCGCTTTTGGTCTTTGTCATTACCGGCGCGTTGATCTGCTGGCTTCTGATCGTCGAACCGCGCGGTTTTGCGAGGCTTTGGTTGACCGGAAAGGAAAAGCTGAGGCTCTGGCCATACCCGTATTGAAGGCATAGGCTTGAGGCTTCGAAGGTATAGGCGCGCAACCGGAGCGGCGCACCTGCCTCAAAAATAATAACCGCTTCAACGAACCGGCTGACAAGCCGACTCACAGGGAGGAAGACATGAGAAAACTAACTTTGGCTCTTACCGCTCTCGCGCTTGGCGCGACGGGCATGACAGCACCGGCAATGGCGCAGAACGAGCAGTTTCTGCCGTCGCTGGTTTACCGCACCGGACCTTACGCGCCGAACGGCATTCCGTTCGCTAACGGCGTCGCCGACTATTGGACAATGCTCAATGAGCGCGACGGCGGCATTAACGGCGTAAAGATCGTCGCTGAAGAATGTGAGACCGGCTACGCCACCGACAAGGGCGTCGAATGCTATGAGCGCCTCAAGGGCAAGGGCCCGACCGGCGCCGGCTATTTCTCGCCGCTCTCGACCGGTATCACCTTCGCGCTGACCGAGAAGGTGCCGGGCGACAAGATCCCGCTGCTGACCATGGGCTATGGCCGTTCGGAAAGCCGCAACGGCGCAGTGTTTCCGTGGAATTTCGTCGCCGTTGGCAGTTATTGGACCGCGGCCGACGTCGCCATTCAGCACATCGCCAAGGAACTCGGCGGTGCCGATAAGCTGAAGGGCAAGAAGATCAGCCTCGTCTATCACGACAGCCCATACGGCAAGGAGCCGATCGCGGCGCTCGAACAACGCGCCAAGGTCAATGGCTTCACCTTCAAGGCGATTCCGGTCACGCATCCGGGCGTCGAGCAGAAGTCGCAGTGGCTGGCGATCCGCCAGGATCGTCCTGACTATGTGTTGCTCTGGGGCTGGGGCGTGATGAACTCGACCTCGATCAAGGAAGCGGCGGCGGTCGGCTATCCGCGCGACAAGGTCATCGGCGTGTGGTGGTCGGGTGCCGAGCCTGACGTGACACCGGCCGGCGATCAATCGACCGGCTACAAGGCGCTGATGCTCCAGCACGGCGCCGGCAAGTTCAAGGTGCATGCCGACCTCGAAAAGTTCGTCATCTCCAAGAACAAGACCGCGACCAAGGACGATTTCGCGCAAGTTCTCTACAATCGCGGATTGCTCAACTCGATGCTCGGCACCGAGGCGATCCGCACCGCGATGAAGAAGTTCGGCAACAAGCCGATGACCGGCGAACAGGTTCGTTGGGGCTTTGAAAATCTCGACCTGACCGCCGCGCGCATCAAGGAACTGGGCTTCGAGGGCATGGTCAGCCCGATCAAGCTGAGCTGCGCCGACCACCAGGGCGCGGATGTCGCCCGCGTCCAGCAGTGGGACGGCAAGGCGTGGAAGGTGATCTCGGATTACTACAAGGCCGATCGCTCTATCCTCGATCCGATGGTCAAGGACGCCTCGGCCAAGTACGCCGCCGAGAAGAAGATCACGGCGCGCGACTGCTCGAAGGAGAGCTGATCGCCGTTTGAGAAATAGGGAGGCGGCGCCGTGCCGCCTCCCGCTCTTCCCTCACTGCCAAGACCGGAGTTGATCGCGTGTCATCCGTCGCCGCACCCGCCGCATCCGTTCAGACGGAAAAGTCGCTGCTTTCGGTGAGCAACATCGAGGTCATCTACAATTCCGTCATTCTGGTGCTCAAAGGTGTCTCGCTCGACGTGCCGAAGGGCGGCATCGTCGCGCTGTTGGGGGCCAATGGCGCCGGCAAGTCGACGACGCTGAAGGCCATTTCCAACCTGCTGCGCGCCGAGCGCGGCGACGTCACCAAGGGCGTTATTCTGTTCGAGGGCAAGGAAGTTCAGGACCTGACGCCGAACGAACTGGTGCAGCGCGGCTGCATCCAGGTGATGGAGGGCCGGCATTGCTTCGGCCATCTCACCATCGAAGAGAACCTGATGACCGGCGCTTTCACGCGCAAGGACGGCAAGGCCGCGATTCAGCGCGACCTCGACCTGGTCTATGGCTATTTCCCCAAGCTCAAGCAGCGCCGCGACTCGCTCGCCGGCTATACGTCGGGCGGCGAGCAGCAGATGTGCGCGGTTGGACGCGCGCTGATGTCGCGGCCGAAGATGATTCTGCTCGACGAGCCGTCGATGGGCTTGGCGCCGCAGATCGTCGAAGAAATTTTCGAGATCGTGAAGCATCTCAACGAAAAAGAGCAGGTGTCGTTCCTGCTCGCCGAGCAGAATACCAACATGGCGCTGCGTTATGCGCGCTACGGCTACATTCTCGAGAATGGCCGCGTGGTGATGGACGGTGACGCCAAGTCGCTGTCCGAGAACGAGGACGTCAAGGAATTCTACCTCGGCATTTCCGACGGCCGCCGCAAGTCGTTCCGCGAGGGCAAGCATTATCGCCGGCGCAAGCGCTGGCTGGCGTAACCCGGATGGGCGATCACTACGACAGTTTGGAAATTCGCAATCCGGCGCTGCGCGAGAGCGAGCAGACCGCCGCGCTGCATGGGGCGATCGCGCATGCCATGACAGCGCCGGGCTGGGCGGCACATCTCAAGGGGATCGATCCCAAATCCGTCACCTCGCGCGCGGCGCTGGCGAAACTGCCGGTGCTGCGCAAATCCGATATCGCCGATCTGCAAAAGGCCTCGCCGCCGTTCGGAGGCCTTAATGTCACGCCGCCGGGCAAGGCGAAACGCCTGCTGATGTCGCCCGGCCCGATCTACGAGCCCGAAGGCGGTGACGCAGGGAATTGGGGCGCGGCGCGCGCCTGTTTTGCCGCGGGCTTTCGCTCAGGCGACATCGTGCACAACGCATTTAGCTATCACCTGACGCCGGGCGCCTTTATGCTCGAATCCGGCGCGCACGCGCTCGGCTGCGCCGTCATTCCCGGCGGCGTCGGCAATACTGAACAACAACTCGATGCGATCGCGCATTACAAGCCGGTTGGCTATGTCGGCACGCCTGACTTTCTCAAGATCCTGCTCGATACCGCCGCAAAGACCGGCAAGGACGCCTCGTCGATCAAGCGCGCGCTGGTGTCGGGCGCGGCGCTGCCCGGGTCGCTGCGCGACGAGCTGCGTTCGCGCGGCGTCGCCGTGGTGCAATGCTACGCCACCGCCGAACTCGGCATTGTCGCCTACGAGAGCGAAGCGATGCAGGGCATGATCGTCAACGAAAATCTGATCCTCGAAATCGTTCGTCCCGGAACGGGCGAACCTGTCGCTGAAGGCGAGGTCGGCGAGATTGTCGTCACCTCGTTCAATCTCGACTACCCGATGATCCGCCTCGCGACCGGCGATCTGTCGGCGCTGCTGCCCGGCGTGTCGCCTTGCGGCCGCACCAATATCCGCATCAAGGGCTGGATGGGCCGCGCCGACCAGACCGCCAAGATCAAGGGCATGTTCGTGCATCCGAAGCAGGTGGCCGAAGTCGGCCAGCGTCATCCGGAATTGTCGCGGCTGCGCCTCGTCGTCGGCCGCGAGGCCGAGCAGGACACCATGACGCTGCTCGCCGAATCCGCCTCATCGGACGCCGCGCTGGCGGCGGCGGCCGCCGACACGCTGCAATCGGTCACCAAGCTCAAGGGCAATGTCATGCTGGTCAAGCCGGGCAGTCTGCCCAATGACGGCAAGGTGATCGCCGACGAACGGCCGGTCGGCTAGGGCACTTGACCGCGCGCGGCATTTCCCGCTGATAGCCGTCATGAACACGCGCGACACCACCCATCTGCCTGCCGGCCACCCGCCGCTGCCGCCGCGCCGCATCGGCGTCTTGCTGGTCAATCTCGGCACGCCCGACGCCACCGATTACTGGTCGATGCGGCGCTACCTCAAGGAATTCCTGTCCGACCGGCGCGTGATCGAGGAAAACCCGGTCAAATGGTGGCTGGTGCTCAACCTGATCATTCTGACGGTTCGTCCGGCCCGCAAGGGCCGCGACTACGACAAGATATGGAACAAGGAGCGCAATGAGTCTTTCCTCAAGACCATCACGCGCTCGCAATCGGACAAGCTCGGCGCCGAGTTGGCGAGCGATCCGCGCCTCAAGGTCGACTGGGCGATGCGCTACGGCAACCCGTCGATCAAGTCGCGCCTCGACGCCATGCAGGCGGCCGGCTGCGACCGCATCCTGATCGTGCCGCTCTATCCGCAATATGCGGCGGCAACGACCGCGACCGTCTGCGACAAGGCGTTCGAGGCACTCGCCGCGATGCGCTGGCAGCCGGCCGTGCGCTTCGCGCCGGCCTATTTCGACAATCCGGTCTATATCGACGCGCTGGCGTCATCGATCGAGGACAACCTCGCCAAATTGTCCTTCAAGCCGGATGTCATCATCGCTTCGTTTCACGGCATGCCGGAAGACTATCTGCGCAAGGGCGATCCCTATTACTGTCAGTGCCACGCCACCGCGCGTCTGTTGCGCGAGCGACTCAAGCTCGACGACAAGCAATTGATGCTGACGTTCC
Source organism: Rhizobium sp. Q54 (assembly GCA_945870035.1). Lineage (GTDB taxonomy): Bacteria > Pseudomonadota > Alphaproteobacteria > Rhizobiales > Xanthobacteraceae > Pseudolabrys. The sequence goes on from CAMBQQ010000004.1 coordinate 35,242, forward strand.
AGTCGCGCTTCGGCCCGGCCGAATGGCTCAAGCCCTATACCGACATGACGGTGAAGGCGCTGGCCGAAAGCGGCGTGAAAAACCTCGCCGTCATCACGCCGGGTTTTTCCTCCGACTGCCTGGAGACTCTGGAGGAGATCGCCATGGAAAATGCCGAAATCTTCCGTCATGCCGGTGGCGAGAACTTCGCGGCGATCCCCTGTCTCAACGACAGTCCGGGCGGTATCGCGGTCATCCGCGACGTGGTCGCCCGGGAACTACAGGGCTGGGTTTGACGGTCTCTACCGGCCCATCAACACCTCATTAACCATAGGCCTTTAACGTCCGTTAACCACTTCCCGCCGTTTCAGCGGGCCGTGCGCCATGGACGGAGGCCTGAGGCTGAACGTGCTGCGCCTTTCCCGCTCAATTTTCATCCCGCGCCATCGCGCCGGGTTGATGGCGGCCGCTTGCGCGCTGGCGCTCGGCATGGGCATGGGTTTGGGCGTGGCGTTGGCGCAAATCGTGCCGCCGGATCCAGATCCCCTGACGCCGAAGCTGCAAACCGATCCGCGCAAGCCGCCGCGTTTCCAGCAGTTCAGCCAGCCGCAACTCGAGCAACTAAGCGCGCCGCCGGTCTTCACGGCATCGAGCGCCGCCGGCAACACCGGTTTCGATTCCACCAATCGGAAGTCAAAAAACAAAGCCGGAACCAAACCAAAGCCGAGGCCGGCAGCGAGCGCCCCGGCGAGCACGGACGTTTTCGCTGCGACGCCGGCGGAGACGCCGGCCGTCTCGCCGTACCAGAAGCCCTTTGCATCGCCGGCGACATCGGCCAATGCCTCGGCGCCCGGCAGTCCGCCGGTCGAGATCGGTCCGATCCGCAAACTGCCCGCCAAGCGCAAGGCTCACAGCGAGCCGGACGATCCTTACGCTGCTCTCGGCTTTCATGCCGGCAGCTTTCTTTTGTATCCGGCGATCGAAGTGATCGGCGGCTACGACACCAATCCATCGCGCACGCCGAGCGCCAAAGGCGCGGCGGTTTATTCGGTCGCGCCGGAACTGCGCGCCGAGTCGAACTGGTCACGGCACGAGCTCAAAGGTGAATTGCGCGGCAGTTATACCGGCTATAGCCCGGACACCGAGCCGACCTTGAACCGGCCGAATATCAACGGCAAGGCAGACGGTCGCATCGACGTCACGCACGATACCCGCATCGATCTCGGCGGCCGCGTGCTGGTGGCGACCGACAATCCGGGCAGTCCGAATTTGCAGGCGGATCTCGCCAAATTGCCGATTTACACGACCTTCGGCGGCAGCGCCGGCATCGGCCAGAAATTCAGCCGTTTCGATCTGTCGCTCAAGGGCGATGCCGAGCGCACTGTCTACCAGGACTCGAAGTTGACCGACGGTTCGACCGCCAGCAATGACGACCGCAACTACAATCAGTACGCCGTCAGACTGCGTGGCGGCTATGAGCTGACGCCGGGCGTCACGCCCTTCGTCGAGGCTGGTATCGATACGCGGCGGCATGACCAGGCCATCGACTCGTCCGGCTATCAGCGCGATTCAAAAGGCCTTACGGCGTTCGTCGGCTCAACCTTTGAACTGTCGCGTCTGCTCACCGGCGAGGTCGCGGTCGGTTACACCCGGCGCAATTATGACGACGCGCGGCTGTCGCAGCTCAAAGGCTTGATCGGCAATGCGTCTTTGGTGTGGACCGCCAATGCGCTGACAACGGTCAAGCTCACCGCGGCCTCAATGATCGGCGAGTCGAACGTGCCCGGCGTATCCGGCTCGTTCTACCGCGACGTCGGCTTGCAGATCGATCATTCGTTCAGGCGCTGGCTGATCGGCAGCGTCAAGTTAGGCTTCGGGCTGGACGACTATGTCGGCCTGTCGCGTGAGGACAAGCGTTACTCGGCCGGCGTTGGTCTGACCTACAAACTGAACCGCACCACGCAGATCAAGGGCGAAGCGCGCAGGATTGGCTGCGTTCGAACGTCACCGGCAACGATTACACCGCCAGTGTCTTCCTGCTCGGTCTCAGATTTCAGCAGTAATTTATTCGTCGAGCAGCCGTTTCAGCTCGCCGCGGAATTCGTCGGCGAGGTCGGGCCGGTCGAGCGCATAGGCGACGTTGGCGGTGAGAAACCCAATTTTCGATCCGCAATCATAGCTGCGGCCTTCGAACTTGAGACCGTAGAACGGCTGCGTCTTGGCCAAGGCCAGCATGGCATCGGTCAACTGGATTTCGCCGCCGGCGCCGGCCGCCTGCTTGCCGAGCAAGTCGAAAATTTCCGGCTGCAGGATATAGCGCCCGGTGATCGACAGATTGGATGGCGCGTCGGCCACCTTCGGCTTCTCGACCATCTGCGTAATTTCGAAAGCCTTGCCTTTGGGTTTGCCGATGCCGACCACGCCATACATATGGACGCGGTCCATCGGCACTTCTTCGACCGCGACGATGTTGGCGTTGGCATCGAGATCCTTGGCGGCGTCGATCATCTGCGCCAGGCAGCCGCGCGGATTTTTCACCAGCACGTCAGGCAGGATGACGGCGAAGGGTTCGTCGCCGACCAGGTCACGCGCGCACCAGACGGCATGGCCAAGGCCGAGCGGCGATTGCTGCCGGGTGAAGCTGGTGCCGCCGGCGTCTGGCAGGTCGGTTTCCAGAAGCTTGAGTTCGTTCTTCTTGCCGCGTTCGATCAAGGTCACTTCAAGCTCGAACTGGCGGTCAAAGTGGTCCTCGATCACGCTTTTGTTGCGGCCGGTGACGAAAATGCAGTGCTCGATGCCCGCCTGCCGCGCCTCATCGACGACATGCTGGATCAGCGGCCGGTCGACCACCGGCAGCATTTCCTTCGGCATCGCCTTGGTGGCGGGCAGGAAGCGGGTGCCAAGGCCGGCGACGGGAAAAATGGCTTTGCGAATACGGGTCATGGGCAGGAGCGCTCTCTGGTCGGCCGGCAAAATGCCGGTGCAACTATCAAGCACAAAGCGGCAGGAAAGGTCCATATTGGAACCTAAGTGCGGCCAAAAGTGCCGAAAATCCACGACCATTAACGTCGCAGCAACGAAATCGCTGCACCCATAGTGTCCGGGGTGCGTTAGATTGGGCAGGCGGTATCACATGCGAGCGACACGACCCATAGCATTGGCGGCCACACTGCTTGTCGCGGTGAGCACGAGCGCGTTTGCGCAGAACGACGGTGACCGCACCGGCACCGTCCCGGCGGCGCCGATCGGCCGGCCGGACGCGCGCGAATGGAGCGGCGAGGACGGCGCTTCGGGCCATCCGCAGATGACCGCGGCGGCGATCCGCCAGGCGGCCGCCAATTTTCAGTCCTGCATCGCAGGCCTGTATCCAATGGCGGCGCGTCACGGCGTCTCGCGCATGACCTATCAGAGCCTGACCTCGGATTTGTCGCCCTATCTGCGCATCATGGACCTGATGGACAGCCAGCCGGAATTCACCAAGGCGGTCTGGGACTATCTCGACGTTCTGGTCAACGACAAGCGCGTCGCCGCCGGCCGCGAGATGCTGGAGAAATATCGCAGCACCTTCGATGCGGCCGAGAAGGCCTATGGCGTCGACCGTCATATCGTTGCCGCGATATGGGGCGTCGAGACCAATTACGGCGCCATCCGCGGCGACCGGCCGGTGTTGCAATCGACCGCGACCTTGGCCTGCGTCGGGCGGCGGCAGCGCTATTTCCGCGACGAGTTCATCGCCGCGCTCGATATCGTCAATCGCGGTGACGTGAAAAAGGAAAGGCTGGTTGGATCCTGGGCCGGCGCGTTCGGGCCGACGCAGTTCATGCCGACGGCGTTCAAGCGCTATGCGGTCGATTTCGACGGCGACGGCCATCGCAATGTCGTCGACTCGATGCCCGACCTGATCGCCTCGACCGCCAACAATCTGAAAAAAGCCGGCTGGGTGAGCGGGCAGACCTGGGGATACGAAGTCGTCATCCCGGCGAATTTCAATTTTCAATTGGCAGACCGTCATCGCGTCCTGTCGATCGCCGAGTGGGAGCGTCATGGCATCACCCGCCCCGGCGGCAAGCCTTTTCCGCGACCGGGCGATCATGCCTTTGTTCTGATTCCGGCCGGCGTCCAGGGCCCGGGATTCCTGATGCTGCCGAACTTCAAAGCGATCATGAAATACAACCCAGCGGAAGCCTATGCGCTGGCGATCGGCCATCTTGCCGACCGGCTGCGCGGCGGTGAGCCCTTCGAGCAGGATTGGCCGCGATATGAGCGCGTGCTGACGCGCGCTGAACGGCTGGAACTGCAACAACTCCTTGAACGCCACGGCTTTGACGTCGGCGAGCCGGATGGCCGCCTCGGCTCGAAAACCCGTGATGCGCTACGCGATTTCCAGGCCCGCATCGGCCGGGTTCCCGATGGTTTTGCCTCGGCCGGCGTGCTGGAGCGGCTCCGCGGGCGTTAACCTTTGCTCAAATTCGGGCCCTGCCTCTTAAGGGCATGCGCTGCCCGACCTTCGGGTTGACATTTTTGGCTGGCTATTGGTCCATGCTTCCTCGGCGCTAAAGTCAGGTCTGGGCCTTCGGCATGATGCGGAATAACCGGTTTTTGCAGCGCTTGGCGGTGATTGCCCTTCTCGGCGCGGCCGAGTGCACCGGTTTTGGCCTGATGGTGAGCGCGCCAGCACAAGCGCAGGACTTTCCGTTTCTGACCCGCCAGCGCGCGCCGCGCGGCGATGGTTTTTTCCAGCAATTTTTCGGCCCGTCCAACCGCCGCCAGGACGACCGCGACTATCAGCAGCAACAGGCGCCGGTCGATCATTCGCGGGCGCCTGCCGCGCGCAAGGCGGATCCTAAAGCCGATCAGATCGCGCCAACGACGTCCGTCGTCGTGCTCGGCGACGGCATGGCCGACTGGCTCGCTTATGGTCTCGAGGATGCATTTGGCGACGCGCCGGAAGTCGGCATCGTGCGCAAGAACAAGGTGCACTCGGGCCTGATCCGTTACGAGGCGCGCGGCGATCTCGACTGGTGGCACGTCGCGCGTGATATCCTCAACACCGAGAAACCGAATTACGTCGTCATGATGCTCGGCGTCAGCGACCGGCAGAACTTCCGCGCTCAGGATCTTGCAAAAGAAGCTGACAAAAAAGCCGACGCCAAAGACGCGACCAAGGACTCCGCCAATAAGGACGCCGCTGCGGCCGATCAGAACAAGGACGAAGAGAGCGACTCAATCGTCGCGCCCGAGCCGCCGGCCGGCAAAAGGGCAGGCGGCAACCTCGAATTCCGCGGCGACCAATGGGAAAAGATTTATACGCGCCGTATCGACGACACGATCGCCGCGCTCAAGAGCAAGGGCGTTCCGGTGTTCTGGGTCGGCCTGCCGTCGATCCGCGGCACCCGTTCAACGTCCGACGCCGCCTATCTCAACGATCTGTACCGCGCCCGCGTCGAGAAGGCCGGCGCGGTCTATATCGATGTCTGGGACGGCTTCATCGACGAAGGCGGCAAGTACACCAATTTCGGCCCCGACTTCGAGGGCCAGATGCGCCGCCTGCGTTCGGGCGACGGTGTCTATTTCACCAAATACGGCGCGCGCAAGCTGGCGCATTACGTCGAACGCGAGCTGCGCCGCTATATGAGCAATCGCGGACCGATCGCGCTGCCTTCGGGGCCGATGGGTCCGGTGCCGGCCGACGGCAAGCCGACGGCGCGTCCGCTGGCCGGTCCGGTGGTGCCGCTGACGATGACCTCGGCGGGTTCTGAAGAATTGCTCGGCGGCTCCGGCGTGGCCGGCGCTCGCGCCGACGCGACTGCGGTCGGCGTTCTGGTCAAGGGCGATGCGGTTTCCGCGCCGTCTGGCCGCGCCGACGATTTCTGGTGGCCGCGCGGCAGTCCGCCGCCCGCGCCGCCGGTTGCCGCGACCCCGCCGGCTGCGCCGGCCGCCGCGTCAGCGTCGATTGCCGCGCCTGCTATTGCTAAACCTGAACCGGTCAAACCCGAACCGGCAAAGCCGGTGCCTGCTGTGGCTAATCCTGAACCGGCCAGGCCTGTTCAGAACACGGCGCGGCCGCCGCAACCTGCCGCGACAACGCGGCCGGCACCGCAACCGCCGAAGCCCGTCGATCCACGGGCGCGCGCTGCCGTCAACAACCCGCGCCCCCCGCAACCGGTACAGCCGGCGCGGCCACGCAATGACGGCCCGTTCGGCGCCGGCGGGCCGTTCGGCTGGATGCGGTAAGAGCTACCGCGGCAGCGTCGTCTTTCCCATCAGGAATTTGTCGACCGCGTGCGCGCACTGGCGGCCTTCGCGGATCGCCCACACCACCAGCGACTGGCCGCGGCGCATATCGCCGGCGGTGAACACCTTCGGCACCGAGGTCAGATACGAACTGGTGTCGGCGCTGACATTGCCGCGCCCGTCAAGCGCGACATTGAGCGACTTCAGCATGCCCTCGTGCAGCGGATGCACGAAGCCCATGGCCAGCAAGACGAGGTCGGCCTCGATATCGAATTCGGTGCCGGGGATCGGCTTGAACTTGTCGTCGAGCCGCGCGCAGTGCAGCTTCTTCACCTGGCCGTTTTCGCCGGAGAAGCTCTGCGTACCGACCGCGAAATCGCGCTCGACGCCTTCCTGATGGCTCGACGAGGTGCGCAGCTTGAGCGGCCAGTCCGGCCAGGTCAGCAGCTTGTTTTCCATCGCCGGCGGTTGCGGCATGATTTCGAAATTGGCGACCGACGTCGCGCCTTGGCGGATCGAGGTGCCGATGCAGTCCGAGCCGGTGTCGCCGCCGCCGATGACGACGACTTTCTTGCCGGTCGCGAGGATAGGCTCGAGATTGCCGAGCGGCTCGTTGCCGACGCGCCGGTTCTGCTGCGGCAGGAAATCCATGGCGACATGGATGCCCTTCAACTCGCGGCCAGGGATCGGCAGGTCGCGCGGCTTCTCGGCGCCGCCCGACAGCACGACCGCGTCATGTTCGGCGACGAGCTTGGCGATATCGACATTGACGCCGACATCGGCGTTGTAATGGAACGTGACGCCTTCGCCTTCCATCTGCGCGATGCGGCGGTCGACGTGAATCTTTTCCATCTTGAAGTCGGGAATGCCGTAGCGCAAAAGGCCGCCTGCCTTGGCCCAGCGCTCATAGACATGCACGTCATGGCCGGCGCGCGCCAATTGCTGCGCGGCGGCGAGCCCTGCCGGGCCGGAGCCGATCACGGCGACCTTCTTGCCTGTCTTGTGCGCGGCAACGTCGGGCTTCAGCCCTTGCGCGATGGCGCGGTCGGCGATCTCGCATTCGATGGTCTTGATGGTGACCGGGTTGTCGTCGATGTTGAGCGTGCAGGACGCCTCGCACGGCGCCGGGCAGACGCGGCCGGTGAATTCCGGGAAATTGTTGGTCGAGTGCAGATTGCGCGCGGCTTCTTCCCAGTCGCCGCGATAGACCAGATCGTTCCAGTCCGGAATCTGGTTGTTGACCGGGCAGCCGGTCGGCACGTTGGAGAGAAGCTGTGTGCCGTGGCAATAGGGCACGCCGCAATCCATGCAGCGCGCCGCCTGCTCGCGCACTTCCTTTTCCGGAAGCGGCTGCACGAACTCACGGTAATGCTTTACGCGTTCCTCGACCGGTGCGTATTGGCGGTCGTGGCGGTCGATTTCGAGAAACCCGGTGATCTTGCCCATCTTACTCCGCCGCCTGCATCGTGGCGGCCTTTTCCTTTGCCATCTCAGCGAGCGCACGGGCGTATTCGACCGGCATCACTTTCTTGAATAGGGGACGATAACGCTTCCAGTCGGTGAGGATCGCCTGCGCCCGGCCTGAACTGGTATAGCGCGCGTGGTCCGAAATCAATTTGTGCAGCCGCGCCGCATCGCCGTTGCTGAGGTCGGACATGACATCGACCATGCCGCTGGTTTCCAGCTCGACGCCGTATTCCTTCTCGGCGATCGCCTCTTCCTCGGGTACCGGCTCGAGCGCGACCATCGCCATGTTGCAGCGGGTTTCGAACGTGCCGTCCTCGTCGAGGACATAGGCGATGCCGCCCGACATGCCGGCCGCGAAGTTGCGCCCGGTGCGGCCGAGCACGACGACGACGCCGCCGGTCATGTATTCGCAGCAGTGGTCGCCGGTGCCTTCCACGACGACAGTGGCGCCGGAGTTGCGCACGGCGAAGCGCTCGCCGGCGACGCCGCGGAAATAGCACTCGCCGGCAATGGCGCCGTACATCACGGTGTTGCCGACGATGATCGATTCTTCCGGCACGATGCTGGAATCCGCCGACGGGCGGATGACGATGCGGCCGCCCGACAGGCCCTTGCCGACATAATCGTTGGCTTCGCCTTCCAGTTCGAACGTGACGCCGGCGGCGAGCCAGGCGCCGAAGGCCTGGCCGGCGGTGCCGTCGAAGCGCACATGGATGGTGCCGTCGGGCAGGCCGGCATGGCCGTAGCGCTTGGCGACCTCGCCGGACAGCATCGCGCCGCAGCTGCGGTTGGTCGAATTGATCGCCGTCTGCAAGCGCACCGGCGCGCCACGGTCGAGCGCGGCCTGCGCGCCCGCAATCAGCTTGCGGTCAAGAATCGCCTCAAGATGATGATCCTGCTTCTCGCAGTGGAAGATCGGTGTCTTGTCGTCGGCCTTCGGCTTGGTGAACAGCTTGGAGAAGTCGAGACCTTTGGCCTTCCAGTGTTCCACCAGCTTGCGCCGGTCGAGCATCTGCATCTGGCCGATCATTTCGTCGAAGGTGCGGTAGCCGAGCTGCGCCATGATCTCGCGCACTTCCTCGGCGACGAAGAAGAAGTAGTTGATGACATGCTCTGGCTGGCCCTTGAAGCGCTTGCGCAGCACAGGATCCTGCGTGGCGATGCCGACGGGGCAGGTGTTGAGATGGCACTTGCGCATCATGATGCAGCCGGCGGCGATCAAAGGTGCGGTGGCGAAGCCGAATTCGTCGGCCCCCAGCAACGCGCCAACGACGACGTCGCGGCCGGTGCGGATGCCGCCGTCGACCTGGACGGCAATGCGGCTGCGCAGTCTGTTGATGACGAGCGTCTGATGGGTCTCGGCCAGGCCGATTTCCCACGGGGAGCCGGCATGCTTGAGCGAGGTCAGCGGCGAGGCGCCGGTACCGCCTTCGAAACCCGAAATGGTGACATGGTCGGCGCGCGCCTTCGAAACGCCGGCGGCTACGGTGCCGACGCCGATTTCGGAGACGAGCTTGACCGAGACATCGCCCGACGGGTTGACGTTCTTGAGGTCGTAGATGAGCTGCGCGAGATCCTCGATCGAATAGATGTCGTGATGCGGCGGCGGCGAAATCAGGCCGACGCCGGGCGTCGAATAGCGCACCGCGGCGATGGTCTTGTCGACCTTGTGGCCGGGCAACTGGCCGCCTTCGCCGGGCTTGGCGCCTTGCGCCATCTTGATCTGCATCATGTCCGAGTTGACGAGATACTCGGTGGTGACGCCGAAACGGCCCGACGCCACCTGCTTGATGGCGGAGCGCATTGAGTCGCCGTTCGGCATCGGCTTGAAGCGATCCGCTTCTTCGCCACCTTCGCCGGTGTTCGACTTGCCGCCAATTCGGTTCATTGCAATGGCGAGAGTCGTGTGCGCCTCGCGCGAGATCGAGCCATAGGACATGGCGCCGGTCGAGAAGCGGTGCACGATGTTCTTGGCCGGCTCGACTTCGTCGAGCGGCACCGGCTTGCGGCCGGCCTGTTCCGCGGTCTTGATCTCGAACAGGCCGCGAATGGTCAGCAAATGTTGGCTTTGGTCGTTGATGAGCTTGGCGTAGGCGCGATAGTGATCCTGCGAATTGCCGCGCACGGCATGCTGGAGCCGCGACACCGTCTCGGCGGTCCAGACATGATCTTCGCCGCGCACGCGCACCGCATAGTCGCCGCCGACATCGAGCATGGTGCGGTAGATCGGCGCGTCGCTGAACGCGGTGCGGTGACGCCGCACGGTTTCCTCGGCGATTTCCGGCAGGCCGACGCCCTCGATCTGGGTGTGCGTGCCGGTGAAGTACTTGGCGATGAAATCCTGACGCAGTCCGACGGCGTCGAAAATCTGCGCGCCGCAATAGGACTGGTACGTCGAGATGCCCATCTTCGACATGACCTTGAGGAGGCCCTTGTCGATCGACTTGATGTAGCGCTTGACGATTTCGTAAGGCTCGATCTTGGCCGGCAGCGTGTCCTTCATCGCCACCAACGTCTCGAAAGCCAGATACGGGTTGATCGCTTCGGCGCCATAGCCGGCCAGACAGGCGAAGTGATGCACTTCGCGCGGTTCGCCGGTTTCAAGCACCAGGCCGACGGCCGTGCGCAAGCCCTTGCGGATCAGATGATGATGCACGGCGGCGCAGGCGAGCAGCATCGGGATCGGGATGCGGTCGGCGCCGGCCTTGCGGTCGGACAGGATGATGATGTTGCAGCCGCCGTTGACCTCTTCCTCGGCGCGCACGCACAATTCGTCGATCGCCCAGTCCATGCCGTCGGCGCCGTGTTCCGCCGGGTAGGTGACGTCGAAAGTCAGCGACTTGAAATGGTCGCCGGTCATTTCCGAGATCGAACGGATCTTTTCCAGATCCTCATTGGTGAGGATCGGCTGGCGCACTTCGAGACGCTTGGTGTTCGACATGCCTTCGTGGTCGAGCAGGTTCGGGCGCGGCCCGATGATCGACACCAGGCTCATCACCAGTTCTTCGCGGATCGGATCGATCGGCGGGTTGGTGACCTGCGCGAAGTTCTGCTTGAAATAGGTGAACAGCGGCTTGGCTTTGTCCGATAGCGCCGAAATCGGCGTGTCGTTGCCCATCGAGCCGATGGCTTCCTCGCCGGTCGAGCCCATCGGCGTCATCAGGATCTTGACGTCTTCCTGAGTGTAACCGAACAGTTGCTGGCGATCGAGCAAAGCCAGGTTCGAGATCGGCGAGACATTGGCCGCGCCCGGCAGTTCTTCCAGCACGATCTGCGTGCGGGTCAGCCACTCGCGGTACGGATGGCTCTTGGCGAGCGTGGCTTTCAGTTCCTCGTCGGGGATGAGGCGGCCTTCTTCGAGATCGACCAGCAGCATCTTGCCGGGTTGCAGGCGCCACTTCTTGACGATGTCCTTTTCCGGAATGGGCAGCACGCCCATTTCCGAGGCCATGATGATGCGGTCGTCCTTGGTCAGCAGATAGCGCGCCGGCCGCAAGCCGTTACGGTCGAGCGTGGCGCCGATCTGGCGGCCGTTGGTGAAAGCAATCGCGGCCGGTCCGTCCCACGGCTCCATCAGCGCGGCGTTGTATTCGTAGAACGAGCGGCGCTCTTCGTCCATCAGCGGATTGCCGGCCCAGGCTTCCGGAATCATCATCATCACGGCGTGCGCCAGCGAGTAGCCGCCCTGCGTCAGGAATTCGAGCGCGTTGTCGAAGCAGGCGGTGTCGGACTGGCCTTCGTAGGAGATTGGCCACAGCTTCTTGATGTCCTTGCCGAACAAAGGCGAAGACACGGAAGCCTGGCGCGCCGCCATCCAGTTGACGTTGCCGCGCAGCGTGTTGATTTCGCCGTTGTGCGCGACCATGCGGTACGGATGCGCCAGCGACCAGGCCGGGAAGGTGTTGGTCGAAAAGCGTTGATGCACCAGTGCAATGGCGCTCTCGAAATCCGGGTCGTGCAGGTCGGGATAATACTTGCCGAGCTGGTCGGCGAGGAACATGCCCTTGTAGATGACCGTGCGGCACGAGATCGACACTGGGTAATAGCTCGACGTGCGCCGTTCGCGGCGGCGATAGATCGCGTTCGAGATCGACTTACGCAGGATATAGAGCCGGCGTTCGAATTCGTCCTCGGTCATTTTCTTCTTGCCGCGGCCGATGAACACCTGCTTGTGGCGCGGCTCGGTCGGGATCACCGACTCGCCGAGCGATGAGTTGTCCTTCGGCACATCGCGCCAGCCGATGAGGGTGAGGCCCTCGCGGGCGATCACGTCGGCATAGATGTCGCGGATGATCTGCCGCCAGGTTTCTTCCTGCGGCATGAACAATTGGCCCACGGCATATTGGCCGGGCTCCGGCAAAGTGAAGCCGAGCCGGGTCGCTTCCTTGGCGAAAAACTTGTGCGGGATCTGCACCAGAATGCCGGCGCCGTCGCCCATGCGCGGATCGGCCCCGGTGGCGCCGCGGTGTTCGAGGTTGCACAGGATCTGCAACCCGTCCTGCACGATCTGGTGCGACTTGCGGCCCTTGATGTCGGCAACGAAGCCGACGCCGCAGGCGTCGCTGTCGAGCGCGGGATCGTAAAGACCTTGCGCCTCCGGCGTGCCCGGATCGGCGGTCGAGCCCATGAACGGCGCGTTGGCGTCATCGCTTTTGCGCGATGCGTCAATCCGGGAAAATCCTGCGCCGTGCTTATGCTCGCTCATATCGTCCTGCCTCGCCGGTGACGTCCGGCGTACTCGCCCGTCCGCGGTAACCCACGATTTTCGCGCGCCAAATTCCAGACGCTCGGCATCGCGGGCTATTCGCAATTAGGACAGCATTGCTGTCCTAATGGACCATGCCAAATTTTGCCCCGCTGCACAAGACTGGTCCACGTCCAAACTGACCCGTCGTTGCGCTTTATTGCGGGCTTGCCTTCCTGCCAAGCAAGAACAGGACCACGGGCGCACATTTTGCGCAATGGCGTTGCGTCCTCCCTAGGCCGGCAAATCGGCAGCCGGATTAACCGTTTAACGGTGAATCCGGGAAATCGCCGCGTCCCGGCGAGCCTTGGCTATGGTCATGGAAACCTGAAATTCCCGACGGAGTGGCCGACATGATCACCAACTCATCCACCTTGCCGAACCTGGCTGAGCGTGCCGCCGGCGAAGCCGCGATGGCACGGCTGGCCGACCGGCTGACCGCGATGGCGCCGCCGCCGATGAACCTGACCCCGACCGATATCGTGCGGCCGGCTTTCACCCCGTCGCCAGCGCTCAGCGCTAGCGCGGCGATCGCGCGCCGCGCCCATGAGCGCGCCCGCCGCTCGCGCTCGATTATCGGCATGTCGGTCGACAGCTTCATTTCCGCCTGTTCGTTCGTGCCTTATGCGCTGGTCGCTCTTGGCCTGCGGCTCATCATGGCGCGGCTGTTCTTCCTCGACGGCCAGACCCGCGTCGACGGTCTGCGCCTGTCGTTCAACCCGCTGGATTACGGCAACGTCGATTTCCTGCGCGGCTTCGATTTTTCGGTTGTGCTGCCGATGCAGGTGAATGCACAGACCTTCACCGCGTTCTCGGTGCAGTATCCGCCGATCCCGGTGCCGCCGGTGCTGGCCGCCTATCTGGTGAGCTACGCCGAATTCATCCTGCCCATCATGCTGGTCATCGGCCTCGGCACGCGCTTCGCGGCGCTCGGCCGGCTGATCATGACGGCGATGATTTCGTACTTCGTGCTGCCGCACGCTCTGTTCACGACCCACATTTTCTGGGCGGCTATTCTGATGGTGCTGATCTCGCGCGGCCCCGGCCAGATCTCGGTCGACCACATCATCCGCAAACTCGCCCGCCGTTAAGGCCGGGCAAAAGGCAGGCGCTTTGACAAAGCCGTTGACCGTCGGCTTGGCGTTCGCGGCGATGATCGCCGGCGCGCTGGTGCTGGACACGTTCGATAAGGCGCCGCCGTCGTCCGCCGCTGTCGTGACGGAAGCCGCCGCCGCTGAGGTCGAGCCGGAGCCGGTAGTCGTGCGCATGGCGCAGCTTGCGGTCACTCAGCCCTATATGTTCGACTACGAACGCGGGCCGCGCATCATCCATGTGCCGCAGCCCGGCGAGCGCGTTGCCAGCCGTCCGGCCGCGCGCGCCAGCATCGAACGCCGTCCACCGCCTGTGGCCATCGAAGAAGACGACGAGGACGAGTACGTACCGCCGCCGCGTCCGCGAGCGGTAACACCAAAACCGCGCGTGGCCGCCACGCCGCCGCAACCGCCGGCCGCGATCACACCGCGCTGGAAACTGCGCAGCGAATCGCCGCCGCCGCCGCCACCCGGCCCCCGCCGCGCGATCCTGAGCGCGCCGCCGCCGAGCGCCGAGGGACCGACGCCGTTGCGGCCGCCGCCGCGCTTCGACGCCAAGGCTGAAAAGGGCCAGAAATTTGCAGCACCAAGCGAGCCGGTCGCGCCCGCGCCGGTGGTGAGCGAAAGCCAGCCGCCGCTCGGGTATTCGCCGCCGCCCATGCCGGCAACGCTGACAGCAACAGCGATGCCGGAAGCGCAGCCTGAGGAAACCCAGGCCAATCCTGCCGGGTCCCTGCCTGTCGAGGCAGCACCGGCAGAGTGACCCAAAACGTCAGCGCAAAATAAAAGCGCCCCGGAATTTCCGGGGCGCCGACGTTTTCATGTTTTGGAGAACGCCTTAGGTTCAGGCGGCGACTTTGTTTTCGACGACCTGCGGCTTGGCAGAGGCGTTACTTTGGGCGTTGCCGATCGGGATCTGGCGCGGCTTCTTGGCCTCGGGGATTTCCCGCACCAGTTCGACGTGCAGCAAACCGTTCTCCAGCACCGCGTTCTTCACCGTAACGTAGTCGGCGAGCTGGAACTGGCGCTCGAAGGCGCGCGCGGCGATGCCCTGATACAGAACTTCGCCGTTCTGCTCGGACGTCGTCTGCTTGGCGCCCTTGATGGTCAGCGTGTTCTCTTTCGATTCTATCGAAAGCTCGTTCTCGCCAAAGCCGGCCACCGCGACGGTGACGCGGTAGTCGTTCTCGCCGGTGCGCTCGATGTTATAGGGCGGATAGCCCGGAGCGGCTTCGGCGCCGTCCATCAGCGAAAACAACCGGTCGAAACCGACGGTGGAACGATAAAGCGGGGAGAGGTCGAAAGTACGCATAGTTCAAGTCCTCCTGTGAGCGACTTCGTGGGATGTCCCCGGGCAAGTCCGCCGAATGGCCGAACCGTTAGCCCGAGGCGCAGCCTTTATGGCCTGCGCAAAACAGATATGGGAATGTCATTTCGGTCCCGCAAGAGGCCGGCGATATTCCGCCAAATCATTGAAATAATAGAATTTTTTTAGTTTTCGACGCGGCTTAACAAATCGGACTGCAATACTCTATAAGGCGCAAAGCCCCTCGCGCATCGGCTCACCTCGCGGCGTCATGAAATTCATCTCCATTCCCGCTAATCCGGTGCCCGACAACGGGATGGCCGGCGTCATCAAGACCCCGGACGGGGTGACGCTGCGCTTTGGCCGATGGGATCCGCCGCCGGGCCGCAAGGGTACCGTCGTCATCCTGCAAGGCCGCTCGGAATACATCGAAAAATATTTCGAGACGGTGCGCGATCTGCGCGCGCGCGGCTTCGCCGTCGCGACCTTTGACTGGCGGGGGCAGGGCCTGTCGGATCGTGCGCTTGCCGATCGCCGCAAGGGCCACGTCAAGAGTTTCTCGCAATACGCCACCGACCTCGCCGCCTTCATGGAACAGGTCGTGCTGCCGGATTGTCCGCCGCCGTATTTCGCGCTCGGCCATTCCATGGGCGGGGCTATCACCATCGCCTCCTGCCATGACGGCAGCCGCTGGTTCGAGCGCGTCGTCCTGACCGCGCCGATGATCGCGCTGCGGCCCGGCAAGCTGACGCACATCGCCGGGCCGCTGGCGCGCATCATGCGTTTCTTCGGCCGCGGCGCCGCCTATGTGCCGACCGGCGACAGCCACCTGTCCGGTACGGAAAATTTCATCGGCAATGTGCTGACGTCGGATCCGGTTCGCTTCGCGCGCAATGCGGCGGTGTTGCAGGAAGAACCCGAACTCGGCCTCGGCGCGCCGACCATCGCCTGGGCCGACGGCGCCATTCGCCTGATGAAGAAATTCGCCGTGCCGTCTTACGCCGCGCGCATTCGCCAGCCGATGCTGCTGGTGGCGGCCGGTTACGACGAGGTGGTCTCGACCTCGGCGATCGAAGCCTTCGGCATGAACCTACTGGCCGGGCGGCATCTTATTTTGCCCGGCGCCAAGCACGAGATCCTGCAAGAACAGGATGCCTTCCGCGCCCAGTTCTGGGCGGCGTTCGACGCTTTCGTGCCCGGCACGCCGCGCTATTAGCTGCCGCCAATAGGAAACGCCGGCAGCCTTGCGGCCGCCGGCGTCTCGTCAGTGCTTCTGCCGCTCAATCAGCGCGGCGGAATCTGGATCAGATCGTCGAGCTGCGCCTTGGTCAGTTCGCTGGCCGTGAATTTCAGCGTGACCGCGTCCTTTACGATGGTGTCCAGGCCCACGATCGTGTCGGGCTCGATCGCCGCGCGCGGGAAGAACTCTCGCGTGCGCTTGGCCTTGGCTTCGGTAATCTTCAGCCAATCCGAATAGACCTTCAGCGCGTTCGGATCGGTATAGAGATAGTTCACCGTCTCGCGGTAGGCTTTCATGTAACGGGCGACGACGTCCTTGTTCTTCTTGAGATAGTCGGCATTGGCGATATTGAGCCGCACCGTCTGTCCTTTAAATACCGCGGCGTCATTGCCGGTGGCGATGATGCGGATCTGCTTGGCGTCGAGCTGATCGAGGCCGAAGGGCGGCGCCGCCCAGCCGACATCGATCTGCCCGGACATCACCGCCGTGATGTTGGCGGCCGGTCCGCCCATCGAGGTCGGCTTGGCCTTCAGCTTGTATTGCTCGATGAAGGCCTTGACGACGCCGTGCGTCGACGAGCCATTGGTGGAATAAGCGAGAATCTTGTCGTCGGTATCCTTCAAGGTCTTGATCGGCGAATCCGCCTTCACATACCAATACAGATCGCCGGCGCCGGTGGTCTCGGCGCCGATAACCCGCACCGGCGCGCCTTTTGAATAGGCGCTGAGCACGCCCATCACGCCGGCGGCAATGCCGATATCGACGCTGCCGGAAATTACCGCTTGCTGGGTTTCGCCGGCGCCTTGCGTGTAGACGATCTCCAGCTTCAGCCCATGTTTCTTGAAGATGCCGGCCATCTGGCCGACTTCCGATACTGAGGTATCCCAGTTGCCGCGCTGGCCGACGGCCAGATTGATGGTGTCTTCGGCGGATGCGGTTGTTGCCGATGCCGCCAGAAGCGACAGCGCCGTCAGTGCACCGACTACTGTTCTCTTGTTCATATCGTCCTCCCTGAGTTTTTTATGGTTGTACTTGTTTTTATGACTTGGCCGTCTGTCGGACCCGTTCGAGCGGGGCCTCGCTGCCGCCGCCGAGGCTGCGCCAGTTCGTCGTCTTCGGTACCACGCCTTCGTAGGAGCTGATGGTGGCGTGCGCGATGTGCGGCTCGGTGGTGCCGAGAGCCGCGCTGCCGCCTTGCACGGCGCGAGCGGCTTCCACCATCAAGCGGCGGAAGGCGACCACCGCGGTGTCGCTGGCGCCGACACGGTCCTTCGATCGGTCGCTGATCGACCCCATCGATTCCCACATGGCGATGTCCTGATTGGGGATGCCGCTGATGCCGGTGAAATTGCCGGCCTTCATCGCCGCGCGGTCCTGGCCGTACAGGTTGTCGCGATTGCGCACGCCGTTGAAATGTTCGTCGACATCGACGCCCCATTCCAGTTTGTTGAATTTGCGCCAGGTGTTGGCGTCGATGCCGGGCTTGTCGGCGCCGGCCCAGGCGATGAAATAGAAGATCGTTGTGTTGTCGTCTTCCGGCGTGAGCAAGGTGGCGACGTTGTAGGAGCTGTTCGGCGGAATGAGCGCGGTGTAGGGCGCGATATAGACCGTGGTGCGGATGTAATCGTGCGTCGCCTCGTTCATGATCGGGCGCCGGATCGCCGCATAGCGAAAGCCGTAGCTGGTGCGCTCGATCTGGAAGCGCGGCGCCTTGTCGTTCGACGGCCGCAGCCATGTCGCTTCCGTCGCCTTCGCCACTTCGACATCCGCCGGCAGCATGTCGGAGGAATGCAGGCTGGACGAATGCGCCGAATCGATCTGGCCTTCGAGGATTTGCGCCCAGTTGCAGTTCACCCGGACCTTGGTCGCGCTGACCTTGGCGTCCTTCGTCGGCGCGAAAGCCGGCGGCTCGAACGGGCGCATTTCGTCGGCCGGTCCCATGTAGCACCAGACGAAGCCGCCGTGCTCGTGGGCCGGATAGGATTTGTGTTTGACGCGGTCGGGAATGAGGCTGTTGGCCGGTTCGGACGCCATCTCGACGATGTTGCCGTCCACGTCGAACTTCCAGCCGTGATAGAGACAGCGCAGGCCGCATTCCTCGTTGCGCGCGAACACCAGCGACGCGCGCCGGTGCGAGCAATATTCGTCGAGCACGCCGATGCGGCCTTTGGAGTCGCGAAACACGACGAGGTCTTCGCCGAGCAGGCGAACCTTGATCGGCTTGCCGTCGGCTTCCGGCACTTCCTCGGAGAGGCAGGCAGCGATCCAGTGACGACGCATGATCGCGCCCATTGGCGCATCGCCCTCGACGCGGCACAGCAGATCGTTTTCTTCCGGCGTCATCATGGCGGCGTCCTCCAGTCCGGCGCGATACCCGCAATTTTCGCTCGCGCATCTTTTCTTAGATATCTAAGATAAGCTGCGGACGGCAATCTTGTCGAGGCGGACCCACCTTGAACGACGTCGAAAATCGGACGCTGAAACTGGGCGTTGTCGGCCTTGGCCGCGCTTTCAGCCTGATGCTGCCGACTTTTACGGGTGATCCGAGGGTTGCGCTGGTGGCCGCGGCAGATACCCGCGCGGCGGCGCGGCGGCGCTTTGCCGCGGATTTTGGCGGCAAAGCTTATGCATCGGCCGAGGAACTCTGCGCGGATCCAGATGTCGAGGTGGTTTATATTGCGACGCCGCATCAGTTTCACGCGCAACAGGCGGTGCTGGCGGCTGGCCATGGCAAGCATCTCCTGATCGAAAAGCCGCTGGCGCTGTCGCTTCAGGACGGCGCCGCGATCGCGGAGGCCGCGCGGGCGAACGGCGTTCATCTGGTCGTCGGCCACTCGCATTCGTTTGACGCGCCGGTGCAGCGCCTGCGCGCGCTCGTCCAAAGCGGCGCGTTTGGCGCGGTACGCATGATCAACGCCATCAACTACACCGACTATCTGTATCGTCCGCGGCGTCCGGAAGAACTCGACACAGCCTTGGGCGGGGGCGCGGTCTATAACCAGGCGGCGCATCAGGTCGACGTCTTGCGCTTTGTTGCCGGCGATCGGGTGACCGGCGTGCGTGCGATGACCGGCGCGTGGGACAAGGCGCGGCCAACTGAAGGCGCCTATGCCGCCTTGCTGACGTTTGCCAGCGGCGCGTTCGCTTCGCTGACCTACAACGGCTTCGGCCACTTTGATTCCGACGAATGGCAAAACTGGATCGGTGAATTGGGTCAGCAAAAGTCGCCGCAAGGAACGGTGCGGCAGCGTTTCGCCAATGCGGAGGAGGAAACGGCTTTCAAGGATGCTCGCAATTATGGCGGCGATAATTACAAACACGCGGCGGCGCCGGCGGGGCATAACCACTTCGGTACCGTCCTGGTCAGCTGCGACCGCGCCGACCTGCGCGCCATGCCGAACGGCGTCATGATTTATGAGAACGGATCGGGACGTCTCGATGAACTGCCGCCGCCCGCCGTGCCGCGCAGCGAAGTCATCGACGAACTGTACCGAGCCGTTGTGTTCGACGAAAAGCCGTTGCATGACGGCGCCTGGGCGACGGCGACCATGGAAGTCATGATCGCCATGCTGCGCTCGGCGCGCGAAGGCCGCGATGTCGCGATCTAGTGCACAGCCCGATACGCAAGCGATCCTGCGCCATTGGCGCGAGGCGGTGCCGAACGATCGTCTGGCGCATCTGGTCAAGGATGCGACCCGCGCGCTGGTGCGCGCTCTGACGATGCGGTTGGCCGAGCATGCCGTCTCGTTCGGGCATTGGACGTTTCTGCGAATTTTGTGGGAAGGCGACCGGCTGACCCAGCGCGAACTGAGCGAACGCGCCGGCGTCATGGAGCCGACAACATTTTCAGCGCTCAAGGCGATGGAGCGGCTTGGCTATATCCGTCGCCGCAAGTTCACCGGTGACCGCAAGAAGGTCTATGTGCTGCTGACCGCGAAAGGGCGGTCGCTGCGGCGGGTGTTGGTGCCGCTTGCCGAGGACGTCAATCGCATTGCCGTGCGCGGCGTTAAACCCGCGGCTATCGCCACGACCCGCGGCGTTCTCATATCGATCATCGAGAACATGGCGCGCGATGAAACCGCAATCGATATGAAAATGCCGTCGACACGGGCGCTGGCCGGATTAAAGAGAAAAGCGCCGGGCCGTCGGCCGAAGAGCGGCAAATCCTAGTTGCGGGTCCATTGCGTCGATCGGCAAACAAGACCGCCAAGCACGCAGCCCGTCGTGGTCATGTTGCCGCCGGATGCTGTCAGCGTCGCCGACAAATTGATCTTGCGCTGCGGGTCGTAGCCGGAGCCTGACCATCCCTCGCCCTTCGGCGCGATCTTGAAGACAAGCTTGTCGCCGACTTTTTCCTTCTGCCCGGCCGGGTCCTTGATCCAGACATTGGTGGCGCAGATCGCGTCGCCGCAGTTTGCCATCTTGACGCGGGCGGCGCCGTCGCCGCGCAGCCAGGTGCCGAAAATGTCGTTCGGCTGGGCGCTTGCCGTTGCGGGGCAGAGCAGAGTGGCGAGGACGATAAAAGGGCGCAGATGCAATCGAGCCTCGCAGTATTCAGTGGCGTGTCGACTCTCTACGAGCCTGGCGCGCCGCTGGATCACCGGGACTTTAGCTTCTGAGCAGTTCCAGCGCCGCCGCGTGCGTGCGCGCATCGCCTGCGGCGACGATGCGGCCGCCGGCCTGTGCCGGGCCGCCTTCCCAGGTGGTGATAATACCGCCGGCGCCGAGGATGATCGGGATCAGCGCGACGATGTCGTGCGGCTTGATCTCGGTTTCGATCACGAGGTCGAGCTGTCCAGCCGCCAGCATGCAATAAGCGTAACAATCGCCGCCGTAGCGCGACAGCTTCACCTTGTTTTCGACCTTGACGAAACTGGCGCGGTCGGCGGCGTTCATCAGCAGCGGACTGGTCGTGAACAGCACCGCGTCGCTTAAGGATTCGCATTTGCGCACATGCAAATCGCGCTCGCCCGCCGGGCCGCGATAATGCGCGGCGCCGCTGTCGCCGGTGAAGCGTTCGCGCGTGAACGGCTGGTGCATCATGCCGTAGACCGGCTCGCCGAAACGCATCAGGCCGATGAGGGTGCCCCAGGCGATCATGCCGGAGATGAAGGATTTGGTGCCGTCGATCGGGTCGAGTACCCAGACATATTCGGCGTCGGTCTGTTCGGAGCCGTATTCCTCTCCAAGAATGCCGTGTTCGGGGAAGGCGTCGCGGATCAGGCTGCGCATGGCGTCTTCGGCGGCGCGGTCGGCGGCAGTGACCGGATCGAAGCCCCGTTGCAGCTTGTTTTCGATGGTGAGCGCGGTGCGGAAGAACGGCAGGATGGTCTCGCCGGACGCGGTGGCGAGTTTGTCGACGAAACTGGTGAAGTCGATGGCGGTCATGATGCCTCTTGCCCTTTCGACCTAACGGACCGGAGGCGCGGCGGCAACGGGCTCGGCCACTGGCCTCCTCAGTTGTCTTGGTGTTTCAAATCAGCAGTCAGTCACGTCGGCTCAAAATGGCCTCGAAACCAGGCCATTGGCCGATATCCCCTTATGGCAAGAATGTTGTGTGGAACCGCTCGCCCGGAGCGTTTTGTTGCGGTGCGAAAGCGCCGCCCGCAATTTTTTGCATAGCCTAAATACTAATCTGCGATATCAATATTCAGCTATGCAATAATGCATGGGAAATACCATTCTGGGCCTTGATTTTTGTGCGGTGCGGCGTAGATTATTGCAGTGCGATAGTGAGCTTTTGCTCCTACCGTTGCCCTCCTTGGGCGTTTCCTCCCTAGACTTGGGCCGCTCTTCGTGAGCGGCCCTTTTTTTTGCAGCTATTCCGCCGCGGCGGCGCGATAGGGCCGCAGTTCCTCAAGCGGGATGTCGCCCAGGCGATTGGCCAGGGTCACCAGATCCGCGGCCAGGCGGCTGAAGCCGGAAACCCGCTGGTAGCGCCGCTCGTCCATATAGAGCGCGCGGTTGATCTCGAGCTGGACGGCATGCAGGCCGGCGGCCGGGTTGCCGTAATGCTCGGTGATGAAGCCGCCGGCGTAAGGCTTGTTGCGGCTCACGGTGTAGCCCATGCCGCGCAGGGTCTGTTCGACGGTTTCCGCCACCACGCCGACGCAACTGGTGCCGTAACGGTCGCCGATGACGAATTCCGGTCGCGGCCGTTCGTCCTTGTGCCCGGCGGTCGACGGCATGGAATGGCAGTCGATCAGCAAAGCGGCGCCGAAATCGCGGTGCAGGCGGGTGAACAGCTTCCGCAGCGCCCGGTGGTAGGGCTTGTACAGGCTCTCGATGCGGGCCAGCGCGTCGTCGATCGGGATGCGCCGGTCGTAGATTTCCTGGGCATCGCCGACCACCCGCGCCACGGTCCCAAGGCCGCCGGCCACCCGCATCGAGCGGGTGTTGGCAAAGGATGGCAGCCGGCCGTCGAACATGCGCGGGTCCAGCTCATAAGGCTCCCGGTTGACGTCAACGAAACAGCGCGGGAAGTGCGCCCGCATCAGCGGATAGCCCTGTGTCACCACGCCGGCCATCAGTTCGTCGACGAAACTGTCCTCCGAGCGCCGCAAGGTGCCGATATCGAGCCGCGACAGTTGAAGGAATTCATACGGGTAGGTCGAGCCCGAATGCGGCGAATTGAACAGCGCCGGGCCCCGGCACACCTCCGGCTCGACAATCTCGAACGCCGGGTCCAACTCGTCCTTTGGATCAGTCATCGGCAGGGGCACTCGTCAGGAGCAGGGGCCCGCCTCGAGCGGGCGGCGAATCTATTGGGAAAGCGCTAAATTTAGGCGCACTATACGTTCTATTGTCCATAGGCCCGGGGATAAAGCCAAGCTTTGGTTTTGGTTCACCCGTTATTTACCCGGCATCGGTCTTATGGGTCGCGAAATGCCGGTATTTGGGCCGGGCGTACACGGGCGTTAGGGGCGTTTGGAAACGATGTCGAAAATCCTGCTGGCTGAAGACGACACCGATATGCGGCGCTTTCTGGTCAAGGCGCTTCAAAATGCCGGATTTGACGTCACCTCTTATGACAACGGCCTGTCGGCCTATCAGCGCCTGCGTGAAGAGCCGTTCGAACTGCTTTTGACCGATATCGTGATGCCGGAAATGGACGGCATCGAGCTGGCGCGCCGCGCCGCTGAACTCGATCCCGACATCAAGATCATGTTCATCACCGGCTTTGCCGCGGTAGCGCTGAACGCCGATTCGACCGCGCCTAAGCAGGCCAAGGTCCTGTCCAAGCCGATCCACCTGCGCGACCTCGTCAACGAGGTCCACAAGATGCTGGCGGCCTGACCCAAAAAAAGGCTGCCTCTCCGGCCTTGCTTCGCCAGTTTGGAGCCGATAAGACCACAGCACTAAAGGGCGCGTAGCTCAGCGGGAGAGCACCTCCTTGACATGGAGGGGGTCACAGGTTCGATCCCTGTCGCGCCCACCATTCCTTTAGGCACGTGTTCACGTCCTCACAACAGCCGGGCCATGACTCAACGACGATGGCTCCTCGCGCTGCTTGTCCCGATCCTCGCGGCCGGGGGACTGGCGCTGTTCTGGCTGTTTGACGGCTCCACCGGCGTCGAGTCGGTACAAGCCCGTATATCCAGCCTCGGCAACTGGGCCCCGGTCGGCTTCATCCTTCTGTACGGCATTGCCACCGTCGCCATGATTCCGGGCGGCATCTTCGACCTCGCCGGCGGCGTCCTGTTCGGGCCGGTCTGGGGCAGCCTGTTCAATCTGGCTGGCGGCACGCTCGGCGCCGCCTTGGCCTTCCTGGTGGCGCGCTATATCGGCGCCGGCTGGGTCGAGCGCCGCGCCGGGCCGCGCATGCAAAAGATCATGCGCAGCGTCGAAGCCGACGGCTGGCAGTTCGTCGCCTTCGTCCGGCTGGTGCCGATCTTCCCGTACAACGTCGTCAACTATCTGCTCGGCGTCACCCGCATTCCGTTCCACCATTACCTGCTGGCAACCGTGGTGTTCATGGCGCCGTCGACGGTCGCCTATACCTGGATCGGCCATGCCGGCAGCCAAGCGATGACCGGCGAGACCGACAACATTTATTACGCGCTCGTCGTGCTGGCGCTCGTCGCGGTCCTCGTCATGGCGCCGCGCTTCTACAGGCAGTTCCGCAAAAAACCGTCTTAGGCAAAAACCGCCTCAGGTGTGAATGAGCGTGCCGACCGGCTCGCCATTGAGCGCCCTGGTCAGGTTGCCCGGCACCAGCCCATTGACGATGCGGATCGATTTGGCGAGCCTTGCGCGCGTCAGCAGCTCCAGCACCACTGGTTCGATCGGCAATGTCGGCAGCTTGCGCGCGATCAATTCGGCGGCGCTGATTTCCGGAATTAACTCGGCGTTCGGATCGGTCTTCGGATCGGCGGTGTAAACGCCATCGACATCCTTCAATAAAATCACCGAGCGCGCGCCGAACACTTCGCCGACCAGATAGGAGCCGGCATCGCTGCCATGCGGCGGAATCTTGCCGATGGCGGGCGGATGCTCCCACAGATCGTAAGGCGGAATGCCGTTGAACACCGCGCCGCGCGCCGCCGCCAGCATGGCCGGCAAAAGCTGCACGATAAACGGCGCTTCGAGATAGACGAATCCGTGGCTGGCGAGCAGGCACGACACCATATAGGCGTTCTGCGCCGACGATTTGCCGGCGAGCACCGCGAGCGCGCCGGTCGGCATGCCGAGATCGAGTCCGACCGACAAGATGTGCCGCGCGCGGACGCCGGGGCCGACGCCGACCACCTGCATGTGTTCATGACGATTAGCCGCTATCTCGTCCAGCAACGGCAGCACCGCGCTCTGGCCCTTGTCCATGATCGACAGGCCGCCGATCTGGACGACATTGAGCTTCGGCAATATCGCGCGCACCGGCGCCTCGGTGCCGGCAATGACCCTTTTATCGACCAGCGATTCGCGCATCAGCTTCGAGGCGACGTGTTGGGCGCTATGGAGGACGTTCATTGGGCACCTCGGCCTTTGAATTCCGCGTTGTAGATGATCGTGCCGACCGGCTCGCCGTTGAGCGCCGCGCTTAACTGGCCGGGCCGCAAGCCGTTGACGAACTGGATTTCGCGGATGTGGCGCGCGCTCAGCATCAGGTCGAGCACCGCGCGTTCCACAATGAGATCGTCCTGATCGGCCTTCAGCAATTCCTGCACGCTGATGCGCGGAATGAAGCGCGCATCGCGGTCCTTTTTCGGGTCGGCTGTGTAGAGGCCGTCTTCGTCCTTGACGTAGATCATCTTGCGCGCGCCATAGACCTCGGCGATCAGGAAACAGCCGGTGTCGGTGCGTTGCGGCGGAATGCGGCCGATCTCCGGATTCTGCTCCCACAATTTGTAGGGCGGCATGCCCTGGCAAATGACGGCGCCGCGCTCCATCAAATAATGCGGCAGCGAGGGGAAGCCTTCCGGCTCCAGAAACGCGATGCCGTGCCGCGCCAGAAGATATTGCAGCATCTGCGCGTTCTGCCAGGCGACCGCGGTGCCGAGCACGGTCAAGACGCCGACCGGCAGGCCGAGATCGATGGCGAGCGAGTAGATATGCCGCGCGCGTGTGCCGGCGCCGGTGCCGAGGATCATTTTATATTTGGAGAGATTGCCGACGATCTCATCGACCAGCGGCCCGACCGCGGCCTTGCCGCGATCCATGATCGACTGGCCGCCGATCTTGACGACATTGGCCCAGGGCAGGATGGCGACATCGGGTGTTGCTTCCGTGGCGCGTTGCAAATCCAGGTCGCTGAGCGAGCCGCCGACCAGTCTTTTGCCCAGATCGGTCAGCAATGAGTTGTCAGCAAGTTGTGTTGGCTGCATGGCGTCACCTTTCAAATGTAAATACGCGCAGCGTGAAGCGGTGTTTTTCCGGAAAACGGGCGTCGAGGCTGCCGAACTGGCGCACCGCCCAGTCGGCCAACTGGCGCAAGGCGCGGGCGCGCACATCCGCCGGCAGTCTGGAAAAGCGCGCGCCGCCGCCATGACGGTCGATAAAATCACGCGGCGTGCGCGTCGCGTCCCATGTTGCGGCATCGATGTCGCTCACGGTCGCGGCGCGCTCTTCAAGATGCAATTCGGCCAGGGCGCGCGCATTGCCGGTTTCGGCAGGTGGCGCGTTGCCGTTCAGAATCAAATCGAGCTGGCGCTTCATGCGCGCATCGCTGCCGCCGTCCGGCGTGCGCGTGCGGCCGAGCAACAGCGCGCCTTGCGGCCGCAACACCCGCACGGTTTCGTCGATCAGCGTGCGCCATTTTTTGAGGCCGCCGAAAATTTGCACCAGCAGAACGCCGTCGAAGGCGCGGTCGGCAAAGGGCAGGGCGCAACCGTCGGCCTGCACCAGCGCGGCGCTGGCGCAGCGTTGCCGGAACGCCTGCACCATGCCGAAAGACAGATCGACGCCGACGTAATCGTCTTGTGCGTGCACGAAGGGCCAGCCGATACGGCCCGAACCGGCACCAAGATCGAGAACACGGGGGCGCACTGGAAGTGTCGCCAGCACTGCCGCGCGCACCGCTCTGGCCGCGGCGTCCGGCAAAGCGCGGTGGCGATCGAACTGGGGCGCCACCGCGTCAAAGACGGACATCCGCAAATTCACCGCGTTAGTGATGCGAGTAAAGCATTTTTGATGTACCGGGCCTTACGCCGGCCGGTACGACGCTGACCACCGTCATCATGCCGCGATCCTCATGAGCGAGGATGTGACAGTGCATGACGTATTGTCCGGCATAATCGACAAAGCGGCTGCGCATCTTGAAGTAGCCCGGAATAGTCACAACCGAAGCGGGCTGCTGGGTTGTCGCAGGCAGATTTGCCTGAAAACCGGACGGGATCGGAAACACGTCCCACCAGACGAGATCCCGGTTGGTCGGCGGGGCGCAGGGCCGCCATGTGTCTTCGACGGCCGGATTGACCCAGCATTGTCCGGTGGTCAGCTCTCGCGCGCTGCCAGGCTTGAGGTTGGATGGTGCCGTGACCGAGAACACATAGTGCGCGACCAGATTGCCGCTTGAGTCGCGCTGCTGCTGGTTTGGATCGAAGACTTCGAATACCTGGAAGGGATTGATGTGAATGTGGAACGGGTGATCGATCTGGCCCGGCGGATTGTTCGGATTGGCAATATTATTGGCCGTCGTATTGACGAGGGTCCATTCTTCGACCGTGTTGAGTTGAACCTCCGCGCCGACCTCGCCATTGAATTCCTTGCCGTCGATCGTGTGGCGGGTGAATGGCGGACCTGCGGCCAGCGCCGGAAATTCCTTGGTCGGCGTCGGCGTTTTCGAATCGAAAACAATTTTTTTGCTGTTAGTGACTTCCGACGGCGCGATGTCGGCCAGGAAAGCCGGGAATGCCGGCGCTTGCGGAATAAACTGTGACGTGGGCCCGCTGGCGGCGCTATCGCCGACAACGATGTAAAGCAAGATCTTCGCGTTGCTGTCGGCTTTCTGAACTTGCGCGCCGTTGACCGCCTTGGCGACCCTGACCGGATAAGTCCCCGGCGCGTTTGGCGCTTTAACCAGCATATCGACACGGTTGCCGCCGGTCATCAGAAAGGAATCGCTCTGGCTTTTCTGGTAATTGGCAGGCGAGAGCTGAACGCCGTCGCGCGCTGTCAGCTTCCATTCGATTCCGCCGGTTGGCTTGACGAAATAGGCGCCGCTGCGCGCCGCGGCATTGATTATGCGGAAAAGCTGAACCTCGCCCTGCTTCATGGCGATGGTCGGCGTCGGCCGGCCATTGACCGTGAAATCGAGTTTGTTGGCGCCGGTGCCGAGTCCTCCTGAAAAGAGGATCGGACTGCCGGACAATTCCTGAATTTGGATGATCGGTTGCGCACGGGTCCAGCCGGCGCCGTAGAAGGCATCGAGGTCCCTGTCGTATTGCCCTTCGATGATGAAGGCGCCGGTCATGCCGTTGGCGACATTGATTGTCGTCGAGCCGTGTTTATGCGCGTGATACCAATGTGTGCCCGGCGCCTGGCCCATTCTCACAGCACCAGGCGCTGCTCCGGTCGGGAATTCCGGCAAGCGGAAACAATAAGGATAGGCGCCGATGTAATATTGCGGCCATTGGCCCTGAGCGATTTTCTCGAGATCGGGTGGCAGCAGCTTTCTCTTGATGGCGGGATCGCGATCATATTCGGCAAGCAATTCCAATTGGGTATCGACATAGCTTTTCGGCAGGTCGGCCCAAACGGTCGGCCATTGCGCCAGTTGACTCTTGTTCAGCTCATTCTCGCATTGGCCGAAAAATTCAGCGAACGCCGCCTTGACGCTGTCGGCGGTGACGACCGGGTTGCCATCCTTGCGCAGCGACGGTCTCACTTCGATGAAGACGTTGTCCGCGGTCGATGTCGGGCTGGTGTGCGTGCCGTGGAAATGAATATTGCCGGTGCTCGAGCCGTGGAAACAATCGGGAAATTTATCGGAGTAAGGGTAGGGGCCGGAGCTTTCGTCGCAACCTTGCTGCGGGTGTTCGCGTTCGCCGCGGTCGATCGAGTCGCCGAAATAATTGGGATCGACCTGGTTGAGGAAGGTGAGTTGCACGAGGTTTCCGACCTGCGCGCGGAAAGTCGGTCCCGGCATCGGATCGGTGTAGGGCACTTTTTGCGGCGGCGGCGGCACGTAGCCGGGGAAGCTGTTGATGGCAGGATAACCGGACGGGATTGTGCCGGGGTATTCCGGCAGCGTTGCATTCAGGCCGCGATAGACCCTGTTGTATTGCAGCACGCAGTCGGTCGAACTGGCCGATTTGGTTTCCTTCATCCGGTTGGTTTCGACCGTCAGCACGATGGTGCCATTGAGCCGCTTGCCGTCGGTCACCAATTCGGGAACGCGCAAAAGCGGTTGCGATTGTTGCGGGTCGTTCGCGGGGAGACAGCCAACCGTGCCCGTCAAGGGCGGGGGCGGTGTCTGTGCCGATGCGCGTTGCGTGAACAGCGCCGCGGCGGCCGCTGTCGTTGCAAGTATGCACAAGCAAAGCCGCGCATGCCGTGCGCCGATCGATGCAGGTTTTCCGAAAGGGCTCATGACGTTCTCCACTGGTGATGGACCTCGTGGCGGCGCGGACCGTCACGCGGATGAATGTCAACTTGTGATCGTGATGACGCCTTGCTCGTCCGGATGCAGCGCGCAGACGTAGCAAAACCTGACGGGCGGTTTGTTGGTTGTCAGGTTGCGCACGATCCAGCTTGGCCGCGAGGAGTGCTTGGCCGGGATCGGATTGGACAAGTAATTCTGGTCGCTCGGGGTCACGCCCTTCAGCGGATTGAATTGATCGTCGGCGGGCCAGGGCTGATGCGTGTCGGGCGTCTCGTTATTCCAGGTGACGACGTCGCCGGTGGTGGCGTTCACGCCGTCGGGTTGCAGCCTGGATACGAACGCCGCTTGGGGCCCCGATGCCGCCCCGGTAGGGACAATCGAAATCGACCATTCCGCCATCGTACCCTCCCTCACCGTCAGGCGAGGAAGGATGGCAAAACACCGATAGGTTGTCTATATGATAATATACAATCTTTTGATGTATTCTTAAATCAGGCCGGGCCTTTGCGCTTTTCGACTGCGAAATCGCGGGCGGCCTTGCTGCGCGTTCTTGCGTGATGCGATGGATGTGGATGATCGCCCCGGAACCGTAGCTAAACCCTAACGCTTGCATTCCTGCCGTTTCGCTTCTTCGGAACAGTTTGCATAAAGCACGTCGATAAAAATAAAGACGAAATCCCTGGCATCGACATCTTGAAAAAGCTTTACCGACCTCACCCGACCAACCAATTCCATCACGCCTCGTTGTTTGATCCCGGCTTCGACTTTGGCACCCTTGAAGGAGAACGACAAACGGTCGAGTACCAGGTGCTTTCCCGGTGCTTTTCCTGTTGATTCTGCGCGAATGAGTTCCTCGTGCTGGATACCCACGCGCGCATATTTATCGAGATTACCCGCCCTGAACAGATGGCCGATCAAACCGAAGCGGCCGCGGAACGTCTTGCCTTCCAGGTTGCGCGGGTCGTCGGTTTGAATCAAATCTTCCCAAGTCGGGATGTCCTGATACGTCGCTAAATCGACGGGCGGTCCTTGCACTAATATTGCACCTTCCGGTCGCATTTCGGCGCCGACAAATTGCGGACGCCCATTGACGAAGACGGAGTCATTGATGATCCGCATTCCGCCAATAATAAGAACGCAAAACGCGAGCAGAACAGCGAAGGAAGGCGTTGCCGATAGCACCGATCTGAGGGGGAATGTTTGCCGCAGCGGGACAATCGCTCTTCCCTTGAACAGGAGATGCGCGAACATGATTGTGGCGCCAACTGTCAGCAGCGGGTCCATCGGAATCCGATATCTGGGTTCTGTATGTATCGCGAGGAAAATACCCAGGAACGGGATCAAGATCGCGAAGATAGCCACGGCCAGCCATCGAAAAGGCGTGAAGAACAGGAGAAGCGCGGCTAACACGGCGATGGTGAGTTGGATATTTGCTTTCGCGGCAACCCAGTATGAGGTATTCAGTGCAAACAGAGGGAAGCGAAAATTGAACAGCTCAAGTCCACGGTACCAAATATATCCCAGTGTTTCTATCGGGCGCTCCGCCCTGTAGCGAACCGCGGCCAACGCCATCTGGGCCTGCGAGGCATTCGGATGAGCGGCCTTCCAGGACGTAACGTTCGGCTCCCAGACATTGGCTCCGTTTCCACGGTTGAGGCCGGGCATATTCATGCCGAGCAAAATGTCGGCCCCCCGTCCGTCCATGACCTGGAACTTGCCGGTGACCGCTTTTCGGTACTCGCCCCAAGCGACGAGAGGCACAGTTGCAGTAATAAGCAACGCTATCAGCCCCATAACGACTTGCCTGGCCGAAACTGCGTTGCGGTTTGCTTTCACACCAACAATGGCGATGACATAAACGATGGCTATGCCGAGGATGCCGCCGATATTTTGCGACCGGGTCAAAAGCAACACGGCGATCACAAGACCGAAAGCAGCGTGGCTGACGATCGTTGCGCGGCGGATCGTGACCAACAAGCATACTAAGGCCGTCGTCCAAAGAAATGTGTTCAGCGTTTCGGTAAGGGGCGTCCAGAGATAAACCGTTAATGCTCGCAGCGATACGAGCAGCAACCCGCCGAGGATGACGACCCGCAAGTCCGACGAGATCAGCCAAAGCGCATAAAGTAACAGTCCTATGGTCAGCATATAGAGAATGATATTTCCAACCAGGATCGCTGTGACGCTGTCCCCGGCGAGCGCAAGGATCATGGCGAGATAAAGCGAAATCACCGGCATATGCGGCGGGTTAAACATGCCATATTCGAGCAAATGGTAGGCGATGATAAGATAGCCGTATTCATCGCCCTCCAGGACCTGTAGCCCCATGCGCGGACGGCTGAATTCCCAAGCCTGGAGCAGGCCCGTCAAAAGAATGAGCACGATGGCCGCCTGGAACAGGGCGCGGCGTGCCGGTCGATCGAAATAATCCAGTGCCGACGTTTGCGTCCATGCCTCTTCTCGTGCGCCGGCAAGCCAGGCTATCCCGATAGCCGGCAGCACGCCGCATAGCAGCCACCACCACGCGGGCAGCACCGCTAGATAAGGCTGCGTGTGCGGCACCCCCATCTCCGTCATGGGGATGACGTACCAATTGCTTTCGCCGAAAAGCAGCCAAAGAGTCAAGGTGCCGCAGACAGCGAATTGAGCTAGCGCGTGAGGTCGCGTCCCGCGGCGACGCATTGCATTGAGAATCGACCAACTGGCGATACCGATGAGAGCAGCCAATGTCAGGCAGGAATAAACAAGTTTCGCGGCCGCCGGATTGTATGCAGCCGACAACAGAGCGGCAGCGCACGTTCCGATCGCAAGCAGAGGCGCGTAGCGGAAGGCCTTGCGGGTAAGGGGGGGCGTTCTGCGACGCAGCATGGTCGATCCAACACGCCAAGGACCATAAGACGGCCGACAGCGCTGCGAAGAGGAGCGCTATCCAATCTGCCGATACGAAAGCAATGCAGCTTCCGACTGCAGGCGCTGCCGGCGCGGCATAGACGCCCAGAGACGCTCGCGTCGCAACGGCATTGAACGGTGCGGACATGAGATTACCCGATAATGAGGCGGACTATGCGACGCGGGTACAAGCGACACTGTACCAGGAAAGTTTTGAAATTTTCCGGCACGCTACTGTTCTTCACTGACCGGCTCAGCACGGATGTAAACAGTCGGCCTTGGGTTCAAATCCCGCATGTGTTTCGGGCAGTCTGGGTGACTGGTGTCCCAATACTCGCGGAGAAGAAGCGCGCCTTCCTCATTGCGATAAGTTTCAGTCTTTGTGATAGCCGGACTATGAAGTCTATAACCGAGCGCAGACATGGATTGCTTAAACTGTGGGTATTCCAGAAGGGCTAGTTCCTCGGCACCAAAGAATTGACGCCACGCGCCGATCTTGCTCTTTTCGCCTGACGACGTAACGCTATTGTGGAGGCACGCGCGCAGTTCTTCTGGTTGCAGTGTCACTTCGAGATAGTCATATAGCCGGCGAACGGTTGGCATTTCCGCCTCGCCGGAAGTTATCTCGCGATAAATATCTTCGAATCTAACCGCGTGGCAGGCCGGAGATTTCAGCCATGGCGAGTAGTCCGAGTAATCATTCCAGCGCATCAGCAGAATAAAATGTCTTATTCTGTCTCGATCATTTGCAAAGCCAAGTTGAAGCTCGGTTTGACGCTGCCGTTCCGCGTCGCTCGTGACGAAATTTGGATTGTATGTTTGCCAGCGCATCATCGATACGATGGTATCTCGAGGGTCCCGGTAAATTAAAACGTGTTTAACTTTGTTCGCGAGCAACGATGCTTCGATCTCGGCATCCCACGACATGTGCGCGTTAGTGTACGTTCCGGCGGCGATTGTCGGAATCACATCCAGCGCGGGCCTTGGTATCGTCTCCGTCGATCCATCCTCGTGACGAATGACGGAATGTGGCTTCGCCATATGCAGGCCGGTTCGTTGCCAGTGTCCTGTTGTTCGCACAATCGAGTCGAGAAAATAAGTTCCGGATTTTGGAATGCCATTGGCGATCAGAGGGGCTGCAGTCATCGCGGGTAATCCAATCTTTTAATCTATTATTCTACTCTGCGGCTCCTTGAGAGCGCAAATTCTCAGGCTGGCTGTGGCATTCATCTCCAGAATTGCTTGCTGGCGATCCGCGCGCCCTCGGCCATGGCGGACAGCTTGGCGAAGACCACCTGCGGATCGACTGCCGCCTGACCGACCCAGGTGCCGTAGCCGCAATCGGACCCGGCGATGACGTTTTCGCGGCCGACGAGCTTGGCGTAGCGGCCGATGCGCTGCGCGATCAGCTCCGGATGCTCGATGAAGTTCGATTTCGACTCCAGGACTCCCGGTATCAGCACCTTGGTATCGGGCAGCTTCACGGTCTCGAACACCTGCCACTCATGCGCATGGCGCGGATTGGCGGCCTCCAGCGAGATCGCCGACGGCTTGGCCATGAACACGAGGTCGATGATGTCCTTGAGCGGCACATCGAAGTGGTGCGGGCCTTCGTAATTGCCCCAGCACAGATGCATGCGCAGTTGTTCGGCCGGGATGTTGGCCACTGCATGGTTCAGCGCCTCGATGTGCAACTGCGCGCGCTTGCGGAAATCGGCCAGGCTCAGATCGGCATATTGTATGTGCCGCCCCATGCCGAGATCGGGGCAGTCGATTTGCAGAACGAAGCCGGCTTCGGCGACGATCTCGTATTCATGACGCATAGCATCGGCAATGGCATAAATGTAGGTCTCGAAGTCCTTGTAGTAGTCGTTGCGGAAAAACAGCGACACCACGCCGGGCGAGGCGGCACTCATGAAGCCCCCGGTGGATTTCACATTCTTCAATGCTTCCCGGAGGTTATCGGCATCGACCTGCGGGGCATCGGCATCGCGCACCGAGATCGGCGCATTGCAGGCCGGCGTCTTGCGGCGCGAACGTCCAGGATCGCCGAAGACTTTCTTCTCCAAGGCCGGAAATTCGTGGACGTCCTGATAGACGAAGGTGTTGCCGGTGCCGCCGAACCCGTTGAGACGGTCCTTGACGTAGGTGGCGTAGCTCGGCTTCGACATTTCGCCGTCATTGATCAGGTCGACGCCGGCGTCGGCCTGTTTCCGGACCAGTTCCGCGACCGCGTCCTTGACCCGGGCGGCCAACGCCCCGGCATCGGCCGGGACGCCTTCCTCCTTGGCGTACATCATCTTGATGAGGTCGTCCGGGCGGGGCAGGCTGCCGGTATGCGTGGTCAGAAAACGGTCACGGCTCCGGTGCATGGCTCAAATCCCCCCATAGGTCAGTTTGGCCGGACCTTAATGCAGGGATGACGCGGCTACCACTACCCCAGCCTTGCGTTGACAGGGGGGCCCATGACCCTTATGAACCCTTCCAAACCTGCATTGAGAGACTGTGATGAAAGTTCGTAACTCATTGAAATCGCTGCGTACCCGCCACCGGAACAACAAGATTGTCCGGCGCAAGGGCCGCGTTTTCATCATTAACAAGACGAATCCCCGCTTTAAGGCCCGTCAGGGCTAAGGCTTTTCGCCGTTTTAGGCCCTGCGGCCTTTTTGGCCGGAACCTTCAAAAGTCGTTGATTTGCCTTCGCGGCTGGAGCGATTACTCTCCAGTCATGCGCTTTCGATTCCTCGCGCCTGTTTTTGCCGCGGCTTTCGCCGTCACCTTTGCCGTACCCGCTTTGGCGGAGCCGGGCAGTTGGCTTGAGCCGCCATCGCCGAAGACGCTGCCGAAAATGGCGCGCGGCAACCGCACGCAAAATCTCGAATTCCTGTTCGGCGCGCTCAAAGTGGCGCCCGACGAAACCTCGGCCAAGGCGATCGAGCAGCGCATCTGGGCTTTGTGGGCCGTGTCGCCGAGCGACACCGCCAATCTCCTGATGACGCGCGTGCGCACCGCGATCCAGGCCAAGGAAACCGATCTGGCGATCAAGCTGCTCGACGGCATCGTCAAGATCAAGCCGGACTATGTCGAAGCCTGGAACCGGCGCGCTACGCTCTATTACGTGAAAAAGGATTTCGGCAGCTCGCTCGCCGATATCCGCGAAGTGCTCAAGCGCGAGCCGCGCCACTTCGGCGCGCTGATGGGCCTGGGGATGATCATGTCGGAAGTCGGCGACGACAAGCAGGCGCTTGAAGTCTATCGCCGCCTGCTCGCGGTCTATCCGAAGATGCAGCGCGTGCCCGATCTGGTGAAGACGCTGCAGGAAAAAGTCGAAGGCCGCGACATCTAGTGGATGGCGTCTGACATTTGAATCCGGGAAGGGATTCCAAACTCACTTGATGCATGCGAGTCTGGCGCATGCGAACAGGAATTTTCATCACTCTCAAGCCTGCCGACCGCCGCCGTCTGAAGGCGCTCGCGCGGGATCGAAACA